>JBAQRU010000092.1:0-60267 GCA_049296025.1 Lysobacteraceae bacterium
AGACATGGATGTCTCATAGAAAAATCCCGACTTCGCTTCAGATGGCAGGTTTGAATTGGACTTGAAATGTTTTCTTTGGTTACTTTCTTTGCGCCAAAGAAAGTAACTCGCGCCCCAGCGCGAAAAAGGAGCCAGGCTTTACCCACTCAGCATGAAACGCCGACACAGGCAACGCCACAAATCCACAGCCAAACCTAGTGGATGATCGTGCGAGAAGGGCTTGAGCGAAGTCGAAAGCCACCCCACCAAAACGAAGTCGTGCTGCCCCCGCAAACTCAATGCGGTGCAATAAACCGCAACCCCACCCCCGGCTCCGTCGCAATCCAGCGCGGCGCAGACGCATCATCGCCGAGCTTCTGCCTCAACTTCCCCACCAGAATCCGCAGATAATGCGTGTCCTGCTGGTGACTCGGTCCCCACAACTCACGCAACAACTGCGGCTGCGTCACCACACGCCCGGCGTGACCGACGAGCAGCGCCAACAGCGCATACTCCTTGCGCGACAGCACCAGCGGCATCCCGTCCAACATCACATGACGCTGCGCCAGATCCACGCGCAGACGGCCATCGTCGTAGGCCGCTGGCGCGTCCGTCGATGTCGCCCGCGCGCGCAGCATGGCGCGCACCCTGGCCATCAGTTCCTGGATGCCGAACGGCTTGGTCACGTAATCGTTCGCGCCCGCATCGAGCGCGGCGACTTTCTCCGCTTCGTCCGCGCGTACCGTGAGCATGATCACCGGCACCTGCGACCACTCGCGCAGTTCTTTCAACACTTCGTGGCCGTCCTTGTCGGGAAGGCCGAGGTCGAGGATCACCAGGTCGGCGCCCTGGGTGGCAAGCGCGGTCAAGCCTTCCTGGCCGTTCGCCGCCAGTGCGACCCGGTAGCCCTGCGCGCGCAGGCTGATGTCGAGGAATTTGCGGATCTGCGGTTCGTCGTCGATCACCAGCACCCGCGCCGGTGGCGCGGACGTCGGGGACATCGGATCGGTCGGGTCAGGCATCACTCTTCTGCGGCAGCGGTTCGATGAGCGGCAGGGTAATGCGGATCGTCGTCCCACGGCCATCGCTGCCGGGCAAGGCTTCCACGCTGCCGCCGTGCGCGCCCACCATGCCCTGGCTGATGGTCAGTCCCAAGCCCGTGCCGTGACGTCCACGGTCGCCGCGCTCCACGCTGTAGAACATGTCGAAGATCCGCGCGCGCTCGTCTTCGGGAATGCCGGGGCCACGGTCGCGCACGTCGATGCGCAGCTTGCCTTCGACCAGGCGCGCGTCGACATCCACAGGCTCGCCGGGCGGCGAGAATTTGGCGGCGTTTTCCAACACGTTGAACAAGGCCTGCTCCACCAGCGCCGGGTGCACCCAGATCGGCCGCATACCCGGTTCGACGCGGATCTCCAGCTTGACCTGCGGCTGATAGCGGAGCAATCGGCCGGTGGCCGAGCCGATGAGTTCGTCCACGCCGATCCAGTCGCGGTTCAAGGTCAGGCCGGTGTGGCCCAGTCGCGTCATATCCAGCAGATTCTGGATGTAGCGATCCAGACGTTCGCCTTCCAGCTGGATGGTTTCGAGCAGGCTCCTGCGGTCTTCGGCACTCATCGCCTCGGAATAGCTGGCGAGGCTGCTGGCCGAACCGATCATCGACGCCAGCGGCGAACGCAGGTCGTGCGAGACCGACGACAGCAGCGCCGAGCGCAGGCGTTCGGTTTCGCCGCTGACGCGCGCGGTCTCCAGGTCGGAGACCAGCCGCGTGCGCAGTGCGGCCTGGCCGATATCGTCGGCCATGGCTTCGGCCAGACGACGCTGCTCGAAAGCCAGACGCGGATGGTCCGCAGCGAATCGCAGGCCGGCCACGCCCAGCGTGCCCTGGTCGTGACGCAGCGGCAGGAACCACCACGGCGAACCCGACAGCGTGTCGGTGTAGCGGCCGGTGGCCTGACCGTGGCGCTGCGCCCATTCGGCGGCGCCCAGATCGGTGTCGGTGAGCTTCGCGCCTTCGAAAGCGGCGGTGTCTTCGCCAATACGCACCCACGCCTGCACGCCGAAGGCCGCCTGCAGTGCGGCGCGTCCGGCGGCGAGCACCTGGCCGAGATCGGCGGCGCTGGCCAGATTGCGCCCCAGCGCCTGCAGCGCGGTGGCATGCGCATTCGCTGCCCGCAGCGCGACGACCTGCATGCGCAGTCTGGACGCCAGCCGTCCGGCGACCAGTGCGGCCACCAGGAACAGGAACACCGTGGTCACGCCTTGGCGTGCGCCGATGTTGAAGGTGAAACGCGGCTCGATGAAGAAGAAGTTGTAGGCCAGGAAGCAGAGCACGGCGGTGATCACCGCAGCGATCATGCGCGTCCGCGAAGCCACCAGCACCACCGCGACGATGAAGATCATCGACAGGTCGTCCAAGCCCACCCAACGCTCGGCCAGCCATGCGATGCCCACCGCCAGCACGGTCGCCGTCAACGCGAACACCGAGTCGTCGCGCGTCAACGAGAGACGCGGCGCATGCGATTCGCGGCGCGAACGCGCGCGCGCCTCCGGCGTGTTGACGATCGTCAGTTCGTAATGCGCGCCGCGCTGCAGCAATTGCTGGGTCAGCGTGCGGTTGAACATGCGCGCCACCGGCCGTTCGCGCGTGCGCCCGAGCACGATCGCCGAGACGCCGGTGCGGCCCGCGTGATCCAGCAACGCATCGGCGACATTGGCGCCGCGCAGCACGTCGGTATCGGCGCCGAGCTTGCGCGCCAGCGCGAAGGCCTGATCGAGTTCCTGCTGGCGCGCCTCGTCGATGACGCCGGTCTGTACGGTGACCACGGTCCAAGGCGCATCGCGCCGCTCGGCGAGGCGTCGCGCCACGCGCACCATGTATTCGGATTGGCCAAGGCCATCGATGGCGAGCATGACCCGGCGACGCATGCTCGTGCCGGACATGTTCGCGCCGGACATGCCGCGCGCCGCCTGCAGTTCGCGCAGATCGCTGTCGACGCGATCCGCAGCGGTCTGCATGGCCAGCTCGCGCAGCGCGATCAGGTTGGAGGGCGAGAAGAATGTCTGCAGCGCCTGCGCGGCCTGATCGGGCACATAGACTTTTCCCTGACGCAGACGCTCGATGAGTTCGCGCGGCGGCAGATCGACCAGCACGATGTCGCGCAGCCGATCGAAGACCAGATCGGGAACGGTTTCGCTGACCCGGATGCCGGTGATGCGGAACACCACATCGTTGAGGCTTTCCAGATGCTGGATATTGACGGTGGTGTAAACGTCGATGCCGGCGTCCAGCAGCTCCACCACGTCCTGCCAGCGACGCTCGTGACGGCTGCCGGCGGCGTTGCGGTGCGCCAGCTCGTCGACCAGTGCGATCGCCGGTCTGCGCGCCAGCAGCGCATCGAGATCCATTTCCTCGAAGATGCGCTCGCGATATTCCAGGCGGGCGCGCGGCATCACTTCCAGACCCTCGGTCAGCGCTGCGGTTTCGCTGCGGCCGTGGGTCTCGACGATGCCCACCACCACGTCGATTTTCTGTTTGCGCAACTCACGCGCGCGCGACAGCATCGCGTAGGTCTTGCCCACGCCCGGCGCGGCGCCGAGAAAGATCGTCAGCCGGCCGCTGCCTTCGCGTCGAAGCTCGCCGATCAGCGCATCGGCCTGTTGGGTGCGGGAGTCGATCATGCGGGTAGTGTGCGCCAGGCGTTTCCGTCCGGAAGGTTGCGGTTATTGTTCCGCGTCCAGGGCCAGATTCAAGGCCAATACGTTGACGCGCGGCTGGCCGAGCAGTCCGAACTGCGGCTCCCGCACATGCCTGGCGACGAGTCGCTCGACCTGTGCGGGATCGAGATGCCTCGCTTGCGCCACGCGCGCGATCTGCACCCGCGCACCGGCAGGGCTGATGTCGGGATCCAGACCGCCGCCGGACTGGGTGACGAGTTCGCCCGGCACGTCCTGCGCGGCGATGCCGTCGCGCGCAGCCACCGCCGCCCGGGTTTCGTCGATGCGTTTGCGCAGATCGGGATTGGTCCGCGCCTGGTTGCTGCCGGCGGCGGACATCGGGTTGTAGCCGGCTGCGGAAGGACGCGGCTGGAAATAGCGCGCGTCGGCGAAGGGCTGCGCCACCAGCAGGGAACCGACCGGCTTGCCGTCGCGACTGACGATGCTGCCGGTGGCCTGCCGCGGAAACAGCAGGCTGCCGACCGCCGTGCCCGTCAGCGAATAGAGCAAGCCCATGCCGAGAAGAATCACGACGGCAAAGGCCAGCGAGGCGCGGAGGACGCCGTAGTCCTGCAGGGATGGGCTGTGGGCAGTGATGTTCATGCGAATTCCTTTATGCGCCAACCGTGGCGACCAGCGCCAGGTCGATGAGTTTGATCGCGACGAACGGCAACAGCACGCCGCCGCCGCCGTAGATCAGCATGTTGCGGCGCAGGAGCGCGGTGGCGCTGGCGGGTTTGAAACGCACGCCGCGCAGCGCCAGCGGGATGAGCGCCGGAATGATCAGCGCGTTGAAGATCAGCGCCGCCAGCACCGCATTGGTCGGGCTGGACAGCCGCATCACGTTCAAGGCGGCCATGGACGGAATCGCGGCGGCGAACAGCGCCGGCAGGATCGCGAAATACTTGGACACGTCGTTGGCCAGCGAGAACGTGGTCAATGCGCCGCGCGTGATCAACTGCTGCTTGCCCACTTCCACCACCGCCAGCAGCTTGGCCGGATCGGAGTCGAGATCGACCATGTTGCCGGCTTCCTTCGCCGCTTGGGTACCGGAGTTCATCGCCAGCCCCACGTCGGCCTGCGCCAGTGCGGGCGCGTCGTTGGTGCCGTCGCCGACCATCGCGACGAGGCTGCCCTTGGCCTGTTCGCTGCGGATGCGGGCGAGTTTGTCTTCGGGCGTGGCCTCGGCGATGTAGTCGTCCACGCCGGCTTCGGCGGCGATGGCCGCAGCGGTGAGCGGGTTGTCGCCGGTGATCATCACCGTGCGCACGCCCATCGCGCGCAGGCGGGCGAACTTTTCCTTCACGCCATGCTTGACCACATCCGACAGTTCGACGACGCCGAGCACATGCTTGCCTTCGCTCACCACCAGCGGCGTCGCGCCGCTGCGCGCGACCTGTTCGACGCGCGCGGTGAGTTCGTGCGGCACCAGACTGCCCTGGGCTTCGACATGGCGCCTGATGGCATCGCCCGCACCCTTGCGGATGGAACGGCCGCCTTCGAGATCCACGCCGGACATGCGCGTCTGCGCGGTGAACTGCAGATAATCGGCGCGATCGGGCTCGGGCGTGACGCAGCCCTGCTCGCGCGCCAGTTTGACGATGGATTTGCCTTCGGGCGTGGGATCGGCCAGCGACGCCAGCATCGCCGCTTCGCGCAGCATCGAGGCATCCACGCCGGCCAGCGGATGGAACACCGTCGCCTGGCGGTCGCCGTAGGTGATCGTGCCGGTCTTGTCGAGCAACAGCACATCCACGTCACCAGCCACTTCCACCGCTTTGCCGGATTTGGCCAGCACGTTCGCCGACAGCGCGCGGTTCATGCCGGCGATGCCGATGGCCGGCAGCAGGCCGCCGATGGTGGTGGGAATCAGGCACACCAGCAATGCGATCAGCAGCAGCGGCGCAACCTGCACGCCGACGAACGCGCCGATCGCCGGCAGCGTGGCAACGACGATCAGGAAGGTCAGCGTCATCGCCGCCAGCAGCATGGTCAACGCGATTTCGTTCGGCGTCTTCTGGCGGTTGGCGCCTTCGACCAGCGCGATCATGCGATCCAGAAAACTGTGGCCCGGTTCGGCGGTGATGCGGACGACGATTTCATCCGACAGCACCTTGGTGCCGCCGATCACGCCGGAGCGATCGGTGCCGGCTTCGCGCAGCACCGGCGCGGATTCGCCGGTGACGGCGGATTCGTTGATGGTGGCGAGACCGCGGACGATTTCGCCGTCGGCCGGAATCTGTTCCCCGGCGCTGACGATGACCAGATCGCCGGGGCGCAGATCGGCCGCAGGCAGACGCGTCTCACTGCCTCCCTGATCGCTGGTGACCTTGCGCGCCACCAGATCCTTGCGCGCGCGGCGCAGCGAAGCTGCCTGGCCGCGACCGCGCGCTTCGGCGATGGCTTCGGCGAAATTGCCGAACAGCACTGTCGCGAACAGGATCGCGGTCACCGCGCCGCCGAAACCGGGCGATGCCTCCCCGGCCAGGGTGATCACCGCCGACAGCACGGTGCCCGCCATCACGATCGCCATCACCGGACTCTTGAGCAGATGGCGCGGCGACAGTTTCAGGAAGGCGTCGCGCAACGCGCTGCGCATCGCGGCGGCGTCGACCAGCGCGGGTTTGCGCGCAGGAGGATGCTGGTAAATGATCTCGCTCATGTGCGTGCTCTCAGTGCGCTGCCGCAGTCAGCGACAGGTGGTCGGCGATCGGGCCCAGCACCAGCGCCGGCATGAACTGCAGCAAGGTGATGATCGCGACCACGGCGATCAGGGTCAGTACGAAGGTCGGGGTTTCGATCTGCAGGCTGCCCGCGCTTTCCGGCGACGGACGCTTGCGCGCCATCAGCGCGGCGACCGCCAGCGGCACGATCAGCGCGGGATAACGCCCCAGCGCGAGGACCAGCGCGCAGCTCAGATTCCACCAGTACGTGGCATCGCCCAGACCCTCGAAACCCGAACCGTTGTTGGCGTACGCAGAGGTGTACTCGTAGAACACCTGGCTGATGCCGTGGAAGCCCGGATTGGAATTGCCGGCGATCGATGGCATCGCGAGCGTCAATGCAGTGAAGCCCAATATCACCAGCGGCTGCAGCAGCACCAGCAGCGCCAGCAGCTTCACTTCCGGCGCTTCGATCTTGCGGCCGAACAGTTCCGGCGTGCGGCCGGTCATCAGGCCGGCCAGAAACACGCTCAGCAACAGATACACCAGAAACTGCTGCAGACCGCAGCCGATACCGCCCCAGAGGGCGTTGACCAGCATGTTGACCAGCGCATCCAGCCCGGTCAGCGGCGCCAGCGAATCGTGCATCGCGTTGACCGAACCGTTCGAGGTCTGCGTGGTCAGCGACGCCCACAACGCGGAGACTTCCGCGCCGAAGCGGACTTCCTTGCCTTCCATCAATGCCGCATCGGACGTGCTGAGCGAATGCGCCTCCGACCACACCGCAAGGCCCGTGGACGCCGCCGACATCAGCAGCATGCTGCCGAAAATCATCGCCGTGAGTTTGCTGCGACCGACCAGCGGCCCGACCATGAACACGACGGACAGCGGGATGAGGATGATCGCGATCATTTCCAGGACATTCGAGAACGGCGTCGGGTTCTCCAGCGGCACCGCGCTGTTGGGGCCATACCAGCCGCCGCCATTGGTGCCCAACTGTTTCACCGCCACCATCGCCGCGACCGGCCCCAGCGGAATCTTCTGCTCCGCCATCTGCGCGGTTGCATCGACCGGCGCGACCGTGGGCCCTGCGGCCAGCGTCGAAGGCACGCCCTGCGCGGTCAGCAACGCCGACCACAGCAGACACAGCGGCAACATGAAGCGGACGGTGGCGCGGGTGACATCGACCCAGTAGTTGCCCATATCGGCTTCGCCGGTGTCGTGCGCGTTTTTTTCCCGGCCGCCGAACAGTGCGCGCAAGGTGGCCACCACCAGCGCCAGGCCCATCATCGGCGTCACGACCTGCAGGCCGACGATGCCGACCATCTGCGCCAGATACGACAGCTGCGCCTGGCCGGAATAGTGCTGCTGATTGGTGTTGGTGAGGAACGACACCATCGTGTGCAGCGCCAGGTCCCAGCGCATGTTGGGAATGGCGTCTGGATTGAGCGGCAGCCAGGCCTGGGTCATGAACAACACCCAGACCAGCGCGCCAACTGCAAGATTGCTCAGCAGGAACGCCTTGGCATAGCCGCGCCAGCTCATGCCGCGCAGCGGGTCGATGTCGAGCAATCCGTACACCGGCTTTTCGAGCCAGCCGAACAGGCGGTCGCCGCGCATCGGCGCGCCGCGCATCACCGAGGCAAGATAGCGGCCCAAAGGCCAGGCCAAACCGATGGCCAGCGCGAAGACAAGCAGGATCTCGATCATGTCCGTCATCCGCTCAGAATTTTTCCGGACGCAGGATCACCAGCAGCAGGTACACCGCCGCCACGATCACCACGATTCCGCACAACAGCGACAACCAGCCGGGCATCCGCGCATTCCTCATGCATTTCGATGCGCGCAGTCTCTGCCTGTCCTGCGTAAACGCGCTATTCGCATCGAAGGGCTGGGCGTAAATTCTTCGTAACCACGTCCGCTCGCCACCTGCACATCGCGTGGCCGTCGATCCGGCGGGGCCTTGGCACTCGTCTGCGCCCAAACCGTCGGCCTCACCGGGCGGGCGCCGTTCCGGCACGCTCCCGCCTCGTCTGTTGCGCCGCAACATCTAGGCAAGCCCCGCGCTGCGTGCTATTCAATGGGACGAAGGGTCCGCCTTCCCTGTCCGGGGCCGCTGCATGACGCAACGATTCGACGAGATGCACGACGACGCTGGCGCGCCGCGCCCGCATTACCGCGTTTTCGACGAATGGCTGCGCAACACGCCCGAGCCGGTGATCGCCAGCAAGCGGCAGGAGGCCGAGATCGCCTTCCACCGGGTCGGCATCACCTTTTCGGTCTACGGCGAGGAATCCGGCAACGAGCGCCTGATCCCCTTCGACATGGTCCCGAGGATCGTGCCCGCCGCCGAATGGCGGATGCTGGAAGCCGGCCTGCGCCAGCGCGTGCATGCGCTGAATCTGTTCCTCGGCGATGTCTACGGCGAACAGCGCATCCTCCACGACGGTCGCGTGCCGACCGACCTGGTGCTGGGCAACGAAGAATTCCGACGCGAAATGTGCGGCCTGCGCGTGCCGGGCGGCGTGTATTCGCACATCTCCGGCATCGATCTGGTCCGCGCCGGCGACGGCGAGTACTACGTGCTGGAAGACAATCTGCGGGTACCGTCCGGCGTGTCGTACATGCTGGAAAACCGACGGATGATGGCGCGACTGATTCCCGAACTGTTCGCGCGCCAGCAGATCGCGCCGGTCGAACGCTACCCCGACGCGCTGCTCAGCACCCTGCGCGAAGCCGCACCGGAAGGCATCGACGACCCTGTCGTCGCCGTACTCACACCGGGTTCCGCCAATTCCGCATATTTCGAGCACGCCTTCCTCGCCCAGCAGATGGGCGTGGAGCTGGTGGAAGGCGCCGACCTGTTCGTGCGCGACGACACCGTCTACGCACGCACCACGCGCGGCCCGCAGCGCGTGCACGTGATCTACCGGCGGATCAACGACGACTATCTCGACCCCACCGTGTTCCGCTCCGAATCGATGCTCGGCGTGCCCGGTCTGTTCGACGCCTACCGCGCCGGTCGCGTGACCCTGGCGAACGCGCCGGGCACCGGCGTCGGCGACGACAAATCGGTGTATCCGTACGTGCCGGAGATGATCCGCTTCTATCTCAGCGAAGAACCCATCCTGCACAACGTGCCCACATGGCAACTGCGCAAGGAAGACGACCTGCGCTACGTGCTGGACCATCTGCCGGAGCTGGTGGTGAAAGAGGTCCACGGCGCTGGCGGTTACGGCATGCTGGTCGGCCCGGCGTCGACCAAGGCCGAAATCGAGGAATTCCGCCTGCGCATCCTCGCCAACCCGTCGAACTACATCGCGCAGCCGACGCTGTCGCTGTCGACCTGCCCCACCTTCGTCGAAAGCGGACTGGCGCCGCGTCATATCGATCTGCGCCCGTACGTGCTGTCGGGCAAACGCATCCAGGCGATGCCGGGCGGCCTCACCCGGGTCGCGCTGCGCGAAGGCTCGCTGGTGGTGAATTCGTCGCAGGGCGGCGGCACCAAGGACACCTGGGTGTTGGAGAGCTGAGCATGCTGTGCAGAACCGCCAACGATCTCTACTGGGTGTCGCGACACATGGAACGCGCGGAGAACACCGCGCGCCTGATCGATGTCACCACCCGCATCGCGATGCTGCCCGAGCGGCTGGATCGCGGCAAAGCCGAAGCCGCACCGTGGCGGCGCGCACTCGATGCATTGGGCGCGGTCGACACCTGCCAGAAGCGCTACGGCAACATCGGCGCCGACAGTGTGCTCGATCATCTGCTGCTGTCGCCCGACAACCCGTCTTCGATCCTCAGCTGCCTGCGCGCCGCGCGCGAATCCGCACGCGCGCAGCGGGTCGCGATCACCTCGGAAATGTACGAAGACCTCAACGCCTCGTGGCTGGAGATGCGCGGCCTCGGCACCGCCAGCATCGGCCGCGAAGGCCTGAGCAATATCCTCGAACGGGTGAAAAGCCGCTCGGCGTCGTTCCGTGGCGTCACCATCGGCACGCTGGGACGCGGCGAGGGCTATCACTTCATGCAACTGGGCGTGTTCATCGAACGCGCCGAATGGGCGATCCGCCTGCTCGACGTGGTCGGCAGCGACCGCGACCTGCCCGAAAGCGGCGAAGCGCGCGACACCATCGAATACTTCCAGTGGAGCGCGCTGCTGCAATCGCTGTCGGCATTCGAAACCTACCGCCGCCTGCACCGGCAGTCGGTCACGCCTGCGGGTGTGGCCGAAGTGATGCTGCTGCACGAAGCCAACCCGCGTTCGCTGCAGACCTGCACGCATCAGCTGCACCAAGTGCTGCTCACCCTCGCGGGCGGGCAAACGCTGGAAGTGGTGCGTCAGGCCGGCGCACTGTCGGCGCACACGCGCTATGCTCGGATCGACGAGATCCTGTCTGACGGGCTGGAGCCCTGGCTGCAGAACGCGATGGAACGACTGGACCGCCTCGGCAACGCGATCCATCGGCAATTCATGACCGCCGTCGATGCCGCCGAGACGCGGCCGCCGCCCAAGGCCATGCCGCTATCCCCGTCGCAACCCCAATTCCAGGCGCAGACACCGGCCTGATCCGCTTCACACCACAGCGCTGTTGCGGGCAAAATCGACGCTGCATTCGCGGGCTCACGTTTCCATGACTTATTGCATCGGGTTGAATCTCGACCACGGCCTCATTCTGGCCTCCGATTCGCGCACCAACGCGGGCGTCGACGACATCCGCCGCACCGGCAAGATGCGGCTGTTCGTCTCCGAAGGCGAATACGTGGTCGCGGCGCTGTCGGCCGGCAACCTCTCGCTGACCCAGAACGCACTCAACCTCATCGACCAGCGCTCCACCCTGGACGGCGGACGGCCGGGCATCGGCAAGGCCACCTCGATGTTCGACGTGGCGAAACTCGTCGGCGATGCGTTGCGCGAAATCCGCAAGCGCGACGAAGCCTATCTGCGCGACAGCGGCATCGACCCCAACGGCAGCTTCATCGTCGGCGGCCAGATCCGAGGCGAAGCCCCGCGCCTGTTCCTGGTGTATTCGGAAGGCAACTTCATCGAAAGCTCGCCGGAGATGCCCTACTTCCAGACCGGCGAAAGCAAATTCGGCAAACCCATCCTCGACCGCGTCATCACCCCGCAGACCTCGCTGAGCGAAGCCTGCAAATGCGTGCTGGTGTCGTTCGACTCGACGATGCGCTCCAACCTCTCCGTCGGCCCACCGCTGGACCTGCTGCTCTACCGCCGCGACAGCTTCACCGCCAACCTGCGCCAGCGTCTCGACGAAGACGACCCGTACCTGCAAACCATCCGCCGCGAATGGAACGAAACCCTGCGTCGTGGCGTCCGTGAGTTGCCCGGGCCGGAGTGGTTGCGGGGTGCGGAGGGTTGAGCGCTTCAGAAGCGCGCAGGGCGTGCCCAAGCACGCCGAATGTTATCCACGTTGCCACTCAAGTTCGATCGCCAACCTCGCACAAGCTCCCCACATCACCAATAGGGTGCTGCCTTGGCGCACCGCTCTCTCTCGCGACTTCGGCGAGAACAATCGTTGCGAAACGAACTGTGATCGGGCTTCTCGTAGCCCGGGTCTCGCCATCAGCGAGACCCGGGAGGAGTCCATATACACCCTACAAGGCCATATGCGTCTTACGGACTTTTATAGCCCGCCACCCGATGGGGTCGCCCGGGCCGTTTTCGGGGAAGGACGACATGGCGGCCTCCAGCACCTCCAGCGCCATGTCCTGGCGGATGTGCGGCAGGCTCCGGATGGCGATCGCGGGGATGGCGTAGAACTGCTGCCAGTCCCTTCCCGTCATTGCCGTCGTCCTCGTCATCTGGTCGGTGATCTGCAGGCCAGCCTTGCGCAGGGCCGCATCCAGTTGGGGGAAGGTAAGCTTCCTGGTCGAACCATCGCTCGGTTTCGGCGGCAGGTGCCTGCGCTGCAATTCCTCGTCAATGAGCTGGTAGCGCCGTGGCCTCGGTCTCGGTGAATCACTGTCTTGCAGATCCCATTCCGCGATCGAGAACGCGAGGCTGCCGTGATCCGCCAGCTTGTCCGCGATCGCCGGCAAGGCGACATCCAGATCGAACAGCCACAGCGCGGAGCTGCACACGATGCAGTCGAAGGCAGGAAGATCCAGATCCGCCAGATTCTCCGCCGCGCACTCGACGAACGAGGCCTTGGGATTGTCGAGTCGCAGCCTGAGGGAATCAAGCATGGCGCTGGAAATGTCGATGCAGCACAGATTCCGGATGTCGGGAACACGAAGCAGGAGTTCCTTTTCGAGGAACCCGGACGATCCGCAACCGAGGCTCATCACGCGGGTCGGTGCCGACGGCGCGACCAGTTCGGCGATGGCGCCTGCGGAGTCCAGGTAATACTGAATGTTCGCGACCGCGAGCGCATAGTGTTCGGCGCTCGGGTTCCAACGCGCGGCTTCGTTCATGGTGGCATCCTCGGAAAGGGCGGGGTGATGCGGGGAAGTCGGGGCGGACCGGTTCGTGCGACGGATCGACCGCGCGTCCGCGAACCACCGATGGTTTCAGATCGGTGCCGACCGTGCGGCGCGCATGCCGATCGCGCTTCGCGATGCACGGACTCACGGTGCCTGTCGCCGTTCCCGCTTCCTTCGGCGCGCATCGTCAGTCTTGGCATACAGATCGCGTCTGCGCCATGCAACGCACTTCGCAAGACCTGAACCGTTGGTCGATACCGGAAAAGCGGCGCACCGCCGGTGTCGCACCGGCCCGGATCGCTCCGTCGTAGGACATGCCATCCGATGGACGCTGATGCGTCTGATACAAGGCTGCCCGGATCGTCTCGTCAGGTGTGCTTCGTGCATGTCGATGTCTGCGGATCGCGGCGCGGGCCGGCATATCCGTAGCGATCAGCCATCAGGGGCCCGGATGATTCCCGGTGGTGCCGTCGTCGCCAGAGGGGGCGCTGATGGCGCGTGGCTCGACAGCGCCACGCATGCCGTCTCGGGGAAATCATCAACTGCATTCCGAGCGCGGATTGATTCCAGTGTCCGTTCGAGCATGGCATTTCTCCATTGCCGTTGACTGTCCACATATCCATGTCCAGCGACTTCACCGGTAGACTGCCACACGCATTTTTTCAGGTCAATCGAAGCATTACCCTTAAAAATGCACAGAACGATCCAGGCCTGCGCACACGCTGTCATGCGTACGGATCGCGGCAGGTGTCCTGTCTGATCGCCACCCGCGCCGCGTTGCGACGACGGGTAACAGGTTGCATGGGAACCTCCAGGGGCGATGAAAGCATCGCATCCTGGCGTCCGTTTTTAGGGGGCAGGTTCAGGATCCCGCCGCACGACAGCGTCAGCTCCCACAACTCGACATCTTCTGGATCGTAGTGCGCTTCCTCGCCGAGGATGACGCGCAGCTCCGCCGCATGCGCCAATCGGCCATCTACCGACCGAACGCTGCGCTCGCGTCACGAGCGCAGTCGAGAGTCGCCGCAACGTATCAGCCCGGATACATCTTCTTGATCATGGCGCGATCCGTCGGCGACAACTGCGTGTTTTCGTTGGTCGCCCCCTTGCCGTCCGCGAACAGTTCGGCATCGAACGAATACAGCATGATGGACTTCGGATCGAAGGTCGTTGCCTTGATGCCGGTGGGCGAATACTTCTTCAGCACGTTGTACTCGATATCGCCCTTGTCCCAATAATTCGGGGGCCCCTGGAAATATTGCAGCACCGCCGGCTTGTTCCACTTGCGATCGAAAGTGGGCGACTGGTGCTCGTGCACGCAGCCCAGCGCATGTCCGAATTCGTGCAGGATGACCGCGCGGTCCTCTTCGGGATCGGAATCGTCGCGGACCCAGCCGAAATTCATCGTCGGCAGATGCGGCGGAAAATAGCTGGTGTTCAGCGCATCGCGACCGACCGCGGACCATGACCCGTCGTCCGCGTAGAAGGAAATGCGAATCTCGGCCGGCGCCTTGGTCACGAATCTGATCTTGATATTCGCGTGCTTTTCCCATTCCTTGCACAGGGTGCGCACCTTGTTCTGCATCTTGGCGCTGCCGTCCAGGAAACGGCAGCGCAGAACGAAGCCCGACCCAAAGGTCGCCCAGCGCTTGGACGCCATCAGCGCCATCCGCGCCACGAATCCGACCTCATCGGCATTGAGCGTCCTGCCGGCGGCTGCGACCATCTCGGTGCGCAGCGCCCTGCGCACATGCTGCTCCGGGTCCTGCGCATCGGGAATGATGCGCTCGAAGCAGATGTGCGGCCGGCGCTGCGGCGCCCGCGTTGACGCACTGCCCTTCGGCGATGACCCGATGCGCTTGGCGTTCTTCTTTTTCTTGACCATGGCGTTCTCCTGTGACGGGAGTATCTGCGGGATTCCACCCATGTCCACAGCCGGCCCGGGATCACTTATGGATCACTTATGGATCACTTCGGCATGGATCACTTCGGCATGGCCGCCCCGATGGAAACCGGCCCCGGTGCATCAAACTCCAACGCCAAACGCCGGCCACATCGGCCAGCGAACTTCGCGCGCGATCGGGAATCGAAAAAGCCCGGAACCCGGGCCATGATCTTCCGGGTGACCGGATGCGTCACCCGGGCCGCAGGACTGTAACAGGGCAGGTGTAGCCTCCTGTTGGAATATGCATCGAAATCCCCGATTCCTTGACGTGGACGTCATGAAAACATTACCGATATCGGAATATCAAAATCGCTTTTTCCTCGAATGGGCCATTCGGCCGAAAGAAGATACCTACAATATTTTTGGCGTCTACCGCATCAGCGGCAATCTGGATGCGGACAGATTCAAGCGTGCGTGCGCGATGTTCGTTGAGCGGCACGAGGAAGTGCATGCCAGATACCGCCAGGATGGCAGCGAGTGCTACTGGTCGAATTACGGCATCGACGACTTCTACACGCGCATCGCGGCGGAATCGGACGAGGAAGCCGTTCGGCACGTGAAGGATGCGCTGGGATCTCCGTTCCATCTTGAACAGCAACCGCTGCTGAGATTGCGCCTGATTTCCACCGGAAAAGAAGGCGAATTCCATTTCGTGCACGTCGCGCACCACATCATCTGCGACGCCGAAATGCTGAAAATCATCGGCGAGCAAATCTCCAGCCATTACAATTCATTGGCCGATGGTTGCGAAAGCGACGTCGCCGATGCGGATTCGCTGTTCAGCGCAGCGGTCGAAGCCGAAAGCCTGCTCCTGACGAGTCGATACAACGAGGCCGCAAAGCGCCATTGGCTCGACTTCATCGGAGACGTGCCGATTCACGTGAGGCTTCCCTTCAAGTCCAACGCCGACCCCAACATCATCAGCAACAGAACCGACAACAAGCTGGGAGAAAGCATCTACTTCGGCCTGTCGAGCGGGCAGACCGCGAGGATGCGAGACTACGCCCATGCGCGTGGAACGACCATGTTCGTCGTGCTTGCCGCGGCATATGCGCTTGTGCTGTCGAAATATTGCAATCAACAGCGATTCCTCATCAGCTACCCGGTCAATGTCCGACCACCCGGCCATGCGAGCGTTGGCGGCAGTTTCGTGAACAATGTCCCTTTGAAGATTGAAATCGACCGATACGAAACACTGGACGACCTGATCGAAGGCCTGAAAGCGCAAAGAGCGTCGGTAAAGGATTACCAGCATTATTCACTCACGAGAATTGTCCGCGATCAGGCAATCGAAAACGACGCGGACATCGACAATTGCCTGAATGTCGGGTTTGTGTCCACCAACCTGCGCGCCATGAATTCACTCAGATTGAACGGCCTCAAGACCGAGGTCGTCGACGTTCCCAGAAAGCACTCGATATTCAACTTTTCGCTACTGTACGACAGCCGCGATGCCGGAGGCATCAAGTTCAGGCTCGACTACATGACAGCGCTGCTCGATGAACGATTCGCGCAGGGCTTCATCGCGTCATTTCGAAAACTGATATTCGACGCTGTCGATTCCGGTGCCCGCGTTATTCTGAAAAAGCATTGCGTCCTGGATGATGCGTCCCGCGCCAGCCTGTCCCGTTCTTCGGGTTCGGACGATCGGGATCATGAAACCGACGCGCCCATCCATGCGCTGTTCGATCTGCAGGCGCTGCGCACTCCGAACACGATCGCGGTCATCGACGGGAACAACATCGGGCATACCTACGCCGATTTGCGGTTCGACGTCGACCGGCTGGCGATGCGCTTGATCGCGAGCGAAGGCGCTTTGGTCGGCATATTGAGCGAAAAAGGCTACAACCACGCCGTATCGACGCTCGCCATCATGAAGTCCGGGCACGGCTATCTGCCGTTGAGCGTGGATTGGCCGGCGGCGAGAATCGCGGACGTGCTGGACTGCGGGAACGTGAGGACGCTGCTGGTATCCCGTCGGCAGCGATCGGCTGTCGAATCCGAGCCTCATCTGTCCGGGCGATACGAGATCATCGAAATCGAAGCGGTGCTCGACGCTCCGGATCGCATGCTTGGAACCGCCGCAGCGGCCTATCCAGCGGTTGCGGCGCACGCAATCGCGTATGTGATCTTCACATCGGGTTCGACCGGGAAACCCAAAGGCGTCACGATCAGTCATGCCGGCGCCCTGAATACCATCCATGCGGTCAATGAGCGATTTTCCGTCGGCAGCGCCGACCGCGTGCTTGCGCTGTCCGACCTGAGTTTCGATCTGTCCGTCTACGATCTGTTCGGGCCGCTGCTTGTCGGTGGCGCCGTCGTCTTTCCCGAGCAATCGGAAACCAGAAACTGTGAATACCTGGCTGGGCTCATTCATCGATGCCGGGTCACGATCTGGAATTCCGTACCGCAACTGGCGGATCTTCTGGTGAACTCCACTCCGCTGCGCCGCGGCCAACTGGATTCGTTGCGAGTGCTGATGCTGAGCGGCGATTGGATACCCGTCGGCTTGCCTGCGGACATCAGGAGGCATTGTGCCGGGGAGAATGTCGAGATCATGAGCCTGGGTGGCGCGACGGAGGGCAGCATCTGGTCTGTCTGGTATCCGATCCATGATGTCGATCCGGAATGGACAAGCATTCCCTACGGCCGTGCGATGCCGAACCAGAGAATGTACATCCTGGATTCCAACGATGCGATTCTGCCGCCCGGGACGCTTGGCGACATCTGCATCGGCGGCGCTGGCGTTGCTGTCGGTTACTGGGAGGATGAAGAAAGAACGGACAAGAGCTTCTTCGAACACGAAACACTGGGAAGGCTGTACCGTACCGGAGACCTGGGAAAATCAAATCATCAGGGCTATATCGAGTTCGGGGGCAGAAGCGATTTCCAGGTCAAGATCCGTGGCTACAGGGTCGAACTGGGCGATGTCGAAGCGCATTTGGCTGCGTACCCGGGAATCCGGCAGTCGGCCGTCCTGGCAAGAAGCAATCCCGGAAGCAGGAACAACTATCTGGTCGCCTATTACGTGTCCGACCAGAGACTGGACGAGAACGCACTCTTCGCATACATGAGCGACAGACTGCCGGACTACATGCTTCCGGGCATGTTCGTTCACTTGCTGCAGCTGCCGCTGACGAACAACGGAAAGCTCGATCGGGAAAGTTTGCCGATCCAGGCATTCGTCGATCGCGATGACGAACATCATGGCCCCGAAAGCAAGACCGAAGAAACGCTTGTGCATCTATTCTCGGCAGTGCTGTCGACCGACCCGGCAAGCGTCTCCGTGCATTCCGACTTCTTCAGGCGGGGCGGCGATTCCATTTCCGCAGTCAAACTGGTCGGAAGGATCAACCATGCATTCCCGGAATCCAGGATCAAAGTCATTGATGTATTCAAATACAAGACCGTCAGGCACCTGTCGGATTACATCGACAAGCACTGCGACGAGAGAAATTCGATCATCAAATCGATGAACGATTCATCGACGGATCGATTGCTGTTCATGATCCATCCGGCCACGGGCGGGTGCGAGGTGTACTTCGGCTTGGCGGAACTGCTGGTCGATCAGTACAAATGCTACGGCATCGACAACTACAACCTGCACAGTGCCGACCAGATATCCGACCTGTACGAACTGGCGGGCATCTATCTGTCCTGCATGAAATCGGTCAGGCGCGACATGAACATTCCTGATGACGCCGGATACCACATGACCGGCTGGTCCCTGGGCGGGCAATTGGCGTTCGCGATCGCCGCCATCCTGGAATCGGAGGGCACGACCGATATCAATATCATCAGCCTGGACGCCATTCTCAACGATGGAGACGAGGTGCTGCAGCGGATCAGGCGCGGTATCGAAATCGACAGGGACGGCTTCCGCAAGGGACTGGAAGCCAGAAGGCTGGAAAGCAGCGATTACGAAAGCAACGACCACATCGAAAAGATACTGAACATGATCCACACCGAGAAAGCGCTTGCACTCAGCCCGATCAATCGCGAACTGCGTCACACCAGCGTACTCTTGTTCAAAACGATGAAACCGTATCTCAACATTGACATCAATCCGAACGCGGTCGAACTGAGCGACCATGTTTCCGGACTGCCCTGCAACAACGTCCGGAATGTCGTGCGCGACCGCGGGAAAATCCGTGTTTTCAACATGGACTGCGACCATGGCACGCTGCTGCGCGAATGGGGCTATATCGCGAAAACGATCCGGCGAGTGGATTGGTCAGAACGCGTCGAAAGCGAACTGTCACCGATGTTGTTGTAAGCGTCAGCCGGGCGCAGCGATTGGTCTGGCCATCAATCACTCGGACCTCGCCATCGGAGAGATCCAGTAGCGTAGCCCGGGTAAGGCCGCGGGCCGCACCCGGGAATCTTCGTCGGTCATCCCGGGTGCGCTTCGCTTACCCGGGCTACTTGCTACATCGCGCGAACAATCCGGCGGGAGGAACAGCTGGTTTCGTAGCCCGGGCAAGTGCGCAGCGCGCGCCCGGGGAAACGTAAGCGGCACAAGCATCGGGGCAGCGGTATGACCAAAAGCCCCGGGGGGCGGCCAGTGGCCTTACCCGGGCTACTCGCTGGGAACGATCTTTCGTAGGGTGGGCTTTACGCCCACCATTGTCGTGTGTCTATTGTTGGGAGCGATGATCGAAGCTGCGCCTCCGTGATGAAACCGTTTGTCGTCATTGTTCAGATGCCGTAGTAATGGTGGGCATAACGCCCACCCTACGGCTCTTCCTGCCACCGCTACCTGAAAACGCACGTTTTCGCCCACACTGTTCCGCGAAGACCAGAAAGCATCAGCCATCGTCGCCGCAAATGACTGCGGCGACGATGAAGTCCAATCTTCCATTCGCGGAACCAACCAGCGCCGTGTGCGGCAACGACTGCAATCGCCGGAGGCGGCACTCGGATCAACTGTTCAATTTCCGCGATTGACGTCGCCAACGATGCGCACGGGCGGCGACATGCCTCTGCAATACCAGTAGGCGTCTTCGCACTCGATCATGTCGTAGCCGGCTGCGATACAGTCCTGATATTCGCGAAAACAAACACCGGCGCCTGCGTTTGCAGTACCGGACGACATCGAGAAAGTCAGTGCAACGGCAGCCACCAGCAGGCCAGTCTTGAGCATCGTCTTCATATGCAACTCCTTTTGTCGAATATCCCCCGCCGAATCAACATACAGCAGTTTCGTCTTTGCGCCAGTGCGCCATGCCTAGTCGATCGGGATGACTGCACGGGTAGGAAATCGATCCATGCATTGCATCGGTAGCGACTCGAAATCCGGCGACTTCGAACGCGAATCCATTCAGCGCGCTCGATACGTATTTCGTGCGCTTCCCGGATTTCCTATCGCCCATATCAATCGATAGAACCCACCCCGCTACATCAATTTTGCGCTATGCGTCTCCACCACCACCGGCACGCTCGACGCTGCGATCGATACGGGCACCATCGCGGCATGCAGGTCTGCAGCTTCGCGACTGCTGAATTTCAACGGGGTCTCCTCGACCTGACCCATTTCGACGAACGCGGATTTGCCTGCGTCGGCGCTGCCCTTGAGCACGAACACGCGGTCGCTGTTGTCGCCTGCGCCCAGACTCACCGCATCGGCGCTGTCGATGCCTTTGCGCAGCGCGCGCACGGTCAGTGCGGCGGCGATGCTGTTCTTGTCGCCGAAGTCTTCCACTTCTTCGGGCATCTTGGCCAGGATCGAGCGATACAGGCCATTGGCCGGATGCGCCTCGCTGGTCAACGACGGTCCGGCGTATGTCAGGTCGGCTTGCGACGGATGCGGCAACCCGGCGGCTTTGGCGTCGTCGGAGAGTTTGCCGCGATGGCTCATGCCTTCGGGCTCATCGGTCGATGTCTTGAAACCGTAGCGATACAGATCGGCGTCGACATCCTTCTTGAGCGTGCAGGTCAGATGGCCGTCGGCGGCCGTCATCGTGCAGCCGTTGTCTTGTTGGATGGTGACGGTGGCGCCCTTCTCTTCGAGCCAGCCCTTGAGCTGCTGCGGCAGGAAGGCGCTCTTGCCTTCGGTGATGTCGCCCTGCGCGCACACCAGCACCGCTTGGCTGCCGTGCAGATCACCCATGCCGGAGGCGGTGAGCGCCGCTTCGAGCTTGCCTTTGTAGGCGCCCCAGTTGTCGGCGGTGCAGTCCGAATAGACATGCGCCAGCGAGATCCTGTCGCCTTTGGCCAGGCCCACCGCGACGCAGCCGGAGAGGCCATCGGTCATCAGATCGGTTCTGGTGCTGTCGGCGACGATCCATTCGTCCAGACCGACTTTGACTTTTTCGTTCATGGTGGAGCTCCCTGTTGAAGTGTGCGCAATCAAGTGCTTGCGTTTTCCCGGATGCACGCTATGCGCTTACCCAGGCTACGCATGCACGGCGATTCATTTCGCTGACGCCGAGACGTCGACCGGCTTCGCGTTCTTCACATACTGATCCAGCCATGCGTCGGTTTCCGCCAGCATGTGCAGGATCGATTCGCGTGCGCGGTAGCCGTGGCTTTCCTTCGGCAGCATCACCAGCCGCGCAGTGCCGCCGAGGCCCTTGACGGCGGCGTACATGCGTTCGCTCTGGATCGGGAAGGTGCCGGAGTTGTTGTCTTCTTCACCGTGGATCATCAGCAGCGCGTCCTTGATGCCGTTGGCGTAGTTGAACGGCGACATGGTCTGGTAGGTGTCGCGGGCATCCCAGAAGTTGCGCTCTTCGGCCTGGAAGCCGAACGGGGTGAGCGTGCGGTTGTACGCGCCGCTGCGGGCGATGCCGGCCTTGAACAGGCGCGTGTGCGCGAGCAGGTTGCCTGTCATGAACGCGCCGTAGGAGTGGCCACCGATGGCGACGCGGTTGCGGTCGGCCACGCCGCGACGCACCACTTCATCAATCGCCGCTTCGGCGCTGGCGATGAGCTGCGGCAGATAGGTGTCGTTGGGTTCCTTGTCGCCTTCGCCGACGATCGGCATCGACGGATTGTCGAGCACCGCATAGCCGCGCGCGAGGAACGGATGCGGACCCCAGTAGCTGATCGCGTTGAAGCGGTACGGCGAGTCGGTGACCTGCGATGCGGCCTCGGCGGATTTGAATTCGGCCGGATAGGCCCACATCAGCAGTGGCAGCGGTTTGTCGCGGCCCGGCTCGAAGCCCGGCGGCAGGTACAGCGTGCCGGTAAGTTCGACGCCGTCCTTGCGCTTGTAGCGGATCTGCTCCTTCTTCACGTCCTTGAGCTGCGGCGTGGGGTGCGGAAATTGCGTCAACGCCACGGGCGCAGCTTTGTTGGCGAGATCGACGCGATGGAAATTCGCAGGCTCGGTCGGCGATTCGCGGGTGATCAGGATCTTGTCGGCGCTGTCGTCGAGCACCGCAGCCACCGTCGAGTAATGCGGCGCTTCGGAGCGGAACAGGCGCTGCTTGCTCTTGTCGTCGAGATTCCAGCGATCGAGGAATGGGCGGTCGCCTTCGGCGGAGGCACCATCGCCGATCAGATAAACGCTCTTGCCGTCAGGGCTGAACATCAGACGCTGGAAGCCGTTGGCGTCGCGCACGGTGACCGCATTGCCCGGGTCGTTGTAGCGGTCTTCGCTGGAGCCTTCGAACATGAGTGTCGGCGCGGTGGCGGGCGCATCGGGCGCGACCTTCCACGAACGCACCTTGCGCGTCTTCCACCAGTATTCGCCGACCAGCGCGACATCGCCGCGACCCCATTCGGTGCCGGCGTAGCGCGCGGCGAGTTTCGCCAGCACCGTCGGTGCCTTGTCGAACGGCGCGGCCTGCATCAGCACGTGGTCGCGGATGCCGACGGCTTTGCCGGGATCGCCACCATCCTGCGCTTCGGCCCACACGAGTGTCGCCGATGCATCGCTGCGCCATTCGATATCGCGCACGCCAGTCGTGGTGGCGTCATTGCCGCTGGGCAGGCCCTCGAACAGCGGCAGGTTCGCGACGCTGTGCAGCCGCTTGCCGGAGAGATCCAGCACTTCGATGCGACGCGGGAAGAAGTTCACCGGCACCTGATACGAGAACGGACGTTCGATGCGCTGCGACAGCAGATGTTTGCCGTCGGGCGACGGCGACAGACCGGCGTAGAGATCGGGCTTGCCGATGTTCGCGACCTTGCCGTCCACGCCCACCAGCGCCGGCTGCACGCGCAGGTAGTGTTCCAGCGTGCGCGCGTCGCTTTCGTTGCGCAGCATGTCCTGATACGTGCGCAGCTGGCGCACGCTGCCGGTGCCCCGTGTCTCCTGGGTGTTGGGGCCGGACGGGATGATGTCGGCCGCAGGCGCGCCGCCCTGCCCCACGCGCAGATTCACGAGCAGGCGTTTGCTGTCGGGCATCCAGCGCAGGCCGCCGCGCACGGTGTTCAACGGTTGATCCAGCAAACGGCGCGCTTTGTGCGTGCCCACATCGACCAGCCACAGCGCGTTGCTGCCGGTGTTGGGATCCTGCTGGTTCAAGGCGAGATATTTCTGGTCCGGCGACCACGCCACCGACGCCAGCGACAGCGGCTGCGGCAGGCCGTCGATGCGGGTTTCCTTGCCGGTGGCCACGTCCATCAGCCACAGATCGCTGACGAACTAAAAACGGCTGGGTGAGTAACTGCGCGGATTCAGACGCAGACCGGCGAGCTTCAGCTCGGGCTGCGCGACCAGCGCGATCGACGGCAGCGGCGGCACCTGTTGCAGCGCGACAAGATCGCGGCGCGGGCTGAGCGACAGCTGCGGCGGGCGCGCGGCATCGACGATGGCCTTGAGTTCGGCGACGGGCTCGCGATAGCCGGTGGCGGACTGGGCCTGCGGCGCGGTGGGCTGCTGGGCGAAACCGACCGGCGCGGTCAGCGCAAGGGCGAGCAGCGCCGGCAGGGCGAGCGGACGGATTGCGGAACGGCGTGAAGTCATGGCGGCGACAGCTCCTGGAAACAGCCAACAGGCAGTCGCCCATCATGGCCCCGGCCCCGTGGCGGCGGATGCGCCACAGGTCATGTGGCAGCCATAGCGGGTGCCATTCGAGCCGGCTGACCGGATTCATCCTTTCATCGCGAGATAGCGATACAATCGCCCCTCCCCGCCGAGGGGCGCTGCAAGCCCGGCTTTCTGGTCCGGGATCAGGCTCGGCGGAGGCTTCACCCTGGAACGGCGCCCGTTCACTGCGCACCCGGCCAAACGCCCGGGCGCACTCGACGGAAGAACCATCGCCATGAACGCACAAGCCAAAACCCTCCCCGATTTCAAAGTCTCCGACATGCAGCTCGGCGAAGCCGAGTGGGGCCGCAAGGAAATCGATATCGCCGAGCATGAAATGCCGGGCCTGATGTCGATCCGCAAGAAGCACGCCGCCACCAAGCCGCTCAAGGGCGTGCGCGTGACCGGTTCGCTGCACATGACCATCCAGACCGCCGTGCTGATCGAAACCCTGAAGGACATCGGCGCCGACGTGCGCTGGGCCTCCTGCAACATCTTCTCGACCCAGAACCACGCCGCGCAGGCGATTGCCGCCACCGGTACCCCGGTGTTCGCGTGGAAGGGCGAAACCCTCGAAGAATATTGGGACTGCACCCTCGACGCGGTGACCTTCCCGGGCGGCAAAGGCCCGGAGCTGGTCGTCGACGACGGCGGCGACGTGACCCTGCTGATCCACAAGGGCTACGAGCTGGAACAGGGTTCGACCTGGGTCGATGAACCGGCCTCGTCGCACGAAGAAGGCGTCATCAAGAACCTGCTCAAGCGCGTCGCCAAAGAGCGTCCGGGCTTCTGGACCAACGTGGTCAAGGACTGGAAGGGCGTTTCCGAAGAAACCACTACTGGCGTGCACCGCCTGTACCAGATCGCCGAGCAGGGCAAGCTGCTGGTCCCGGCGATAAACGTCAACGACTCGGTCACCAAGTCGAAGTTCGACAACCTCTACGGCTGCCGCGAGTCGCTGGCCGATGGCCTGAAGCGCGCGATGGACGTGATGCTGGCCGGCAAGGTCGCGGTGGTCTGCGGCTACGGCGACGTCGGCAAGGGCTCGGCGCATTCGCTGCGCGCGTACGGCGCCCGCGTCGTGGTCACCGAAATCGACCCGATCAATGCACTGCAGGCGTCGATGGAAGGCTTCGAGGTCAACACCGTCGAATCCACCCTCGGCCGTGGCGACATCTACGTCACCACCACCGGCAACAAGGACGTGCTGACGCTCGAGCACATCTCGCAGATGAAGGATCAGGCGATCGTCTGCAACATCGGCCACTTCGATAACGAGATCCAGGTCGACAAGCTCAACAACTCCGACGCCGTGCGCCTGAACATCAAGCCGCAGGTCGACAAGTACACCTTCAAGAACGGCAACAGCATCTACCTGCTGGCCGAAGGTCGTCTGGTGAACCTCGGCTGCGCCACCGGCCACCCGAGCTTCGTGATGTCGAACTCGTTCGCCAACCAGACCCTCGCGCAGATCGATCTGTGGGCCAACAAGGGCATCTACGAACCCAAGGTCTACATCCTGCCGAAGAAACTGGACGAAGAAGTGGCGCGCCTGCATCTGGAAAAGATCGGCGTGGTGCTGACCGAGCTCACCACCGAACAGGCCGAGTACCTGGGCGTGTCGAAGGACGGCCCGTACAAGCCGGAGCATTACCGCTACTGATCCACGGCGGTTGCATGCAAAACAAAAACGGGCGCTTCGGCGCCCGTTTTTTGTAGGGCGGGTTCCAACCCGCCATTACGGCTACGTGCGATTGCTTCGTTCATGGCGGGTCGAGACCCGCCCTACTCGCTTAGCATGCACGTTGCGGCATTGAGAACGAGTCTTTAGATAAGACCTTGAATCGAATTTGACATCCTTATTCTTGCCTGACGTCGCAACCATCTACGAAACGCCACCTCCTTTGAATCTTTGGATGAGTCCAAGTTCAATATGAAATCACAAAATCCAATTTTCTGAAATTCTATTTGCTCGGATAAATGAAGGTAAGAAACAGGAATATCACGAACGCTGGAGAATGCCGGATTTACTATGACAATCTTTCTTTCAGAAGAAAATGAAAGCCAATTCTTAATGCATGAATCAATGTGATGATCTCCAAAACTGTATCCGATGCAAATCATTTCGCTTGAAAAATTTATATTAGATTCAAATAAGCTTAGGAATTCTGGCGGAGCCAGTTGAGATACCTTGCCTGTGAATTTGTGAGCACCAGAAAGAAGGGTTCTTCTTAAGAATTGAATTTCACCGAAATCATCTGTATATGCAATTTCATTTGTTACCGCTAAAAACGGCACACACCGCAGATTCATATTAGCTCTATCAAGCGCTTCAATAATTCCAACGACAGAATTTTCGTCTGGCTGTAATTTCAAATAAGACAGATCATCACCAGATGCGAATACATCAAGGGCACCGTGCAACTTTACTAAGTTAACCCCGTACTCGCCTTTTTTGAAAAGATCGTATTTTTTTCCATTGAGACTAGATCTGCTTATTTTCTTAAATTTTAGCCTGCCGATAATTTCACCATCAGGCGCTCTTTCTGGAATTGTTATTTCCTCGTCGAATCCAGACTTAACTGGAATCCCATAGGCAGCAGCAATGATTTCAAAATTCACATCGTGATTTAGTGAAAAAACCCACAGAGGGCGACTTTCATCAGCCATCTTTTGGATTCCATAATAATCACTCACTATGCCACTTATATATGCCTTATTCTTTATTTGACGCTCATTTAGCATGTGGCAAATCATTTGCAAGAGCCAAGAATATTGAGCATGAAGCTGTTCGCGTTCATACGAATCACGCTCTCTGTTTATAGCCACCTCAAAAGCACCCAAGATTGCCTCGTAGTGGAGATCTTTGTTTACGAGCAATCGCTTGGTGAATTCCAGCGTTTTTTGAGATCTACCACCTCCTTGCGACTTCCATCTATCGTTTATCCAGTCAACTTTTTCTGCTGTTAACCAGTTTCTAAGTTCTGCCGTTAGCTCCCAGACCAATGGAAGTCCAAAATCATACGAAGCCCCTGCGCCCAAGAAGAGTGCTTTCATGACATCACGGCCTCCACCCAGCATTCGCCGCCCAAAACCCCACACTCCGCAAATAAGCCTCACGATCCAGCGTCACCCCCGACCCACCCTCCTCCACGCCCAGCGCATTGCGCATCATCGTGATCGGGGCCATCGGGGTTTCCTCGGGCGTCATCGTGTACAGGCAGCCGACCACGCCCCAGTCGGCATCGATGCGCGTGCCTTCCTTCGCCATCTGTTCGCGGCTGTAGAGAATCGGAATCAGGTATTCCGCAACCGGCGGCTCGACACCTTCGAACCAGCGCACCAGCACCGGCAGTTCGTCCTTCGTGCGCGCTTCGTATGCCGTGCGCAGTCGATGACGATTGCCGTCGTCGATCGGGATGGTCATGCAGCGCGTCGATGTCCAGTTGCGATGCACATGCAGCTTGCAGAACGGCGCATAGCCATCAAGCACCGCCAGCGGCGTCTCCGCGTTGAGGCGATGCTCGAAGTCTTCGGGCGTGCAGTCCTGGATGGTGTTGCTGCGGAGTTCGCGGGGAAACAGGCGCGGGCGGGCGAATTCGGTGAGGACGATGGACATCGCGAGTGTCGGGAAACGGAAACGGGCATGAAGCGTAACGCCCTTCCCGCGCCTCACGACCTTCGACGACATGCGACGGCGCTGATCGACGCCGCCAACGACCATGATGCACATTCATCGCGATAAAGAGATATTATGGCGACGACACGACTGGACGCCGTCATGACCGCCATTTCCTTCGAGTTCTACCCGCCCAAGACCGACGAGCAGCGCGCGCTGCTGGACCGCACCGCGCAGAAGCTCAAGCCGCACGCGCCGGACTATGTGTCCTGCACCTTCGGCGCCGGCGGCTCGACCCTCAGCTACACCTCCGAGACCGTGCGCCACCTCAAGCAGGAGCATGGTTTCGACGCCGCACCTCACGTCTCGTGCATGGGCGGCAGCCGCGAGGAGATCCGCGAACTGCTGCGGCTGTATCGCGCGCTGGGCTGCAAGCGCCTCGTCGCGCTGCGCGGCGACCTGCCGTCGGGCATGGGCCATCACGGCGACCTGCGCTACGCCTCGGACCTGATCGCGTTCATTCGAGACGAGCACGGCGACCACTTCCACATCGAAGTCGGCGCGTATCCGGAAACCCATCCGCAGGCCGAAGACGCGCTGGCCGATCTGCGCCATTTCAAGACCAAGATCGATGCCGGCGCCAACGGCGCGATCACCCAGTATTTCTACAACCCGGATGCGTATTTCCGCTTCGTCGACGACGTGCGCAAGCTGGGCGTGACGGTGCCGGTCGTTCCGGGGATAATGCCGATCTCCAACTTCACCCAGCTCAAGCGTTTCTCCGAGAGCTGCGGCGCAGAGATTCCGCGCTGGATGGGCAAACGCATGCAGGCGCTGGGCGACGATGCCGACGGCGTCCGTGAATTCGCGGCGGATCTTGTTGCGACGATGTGCAAACGCCTGATCGACGGCGGCGCACCGTCGCTGCATTTCTACACGCTGAATCTGGCGAAGCCGACGCAGGCGGTGTTGGCCAGAATGTGATCGCTCTGTAGGAGCGGCGCAAGCCGCGATGAACGGCCGGCGCGCATCATCGGCTAATCGCGGCTTGCGCCGCTCCTACAGGGTTTTCCTTGCATGCCGGAGGATACGCGGCAGTGCCGTGCAAGCGGCCTCAACTCACCCAACCCGCTACGACGAACAGGGCGAGGATCGCGAGCCACAGCAGCAGGATGCGCCACACCAGGCTCATCGCGTCGCGCAGTTCCGGGGCGTCGCCGAGTTGCACCCAGGCGTTGCCGGGCGTGGCGCCTTCTTCGATCAATTCCTGCGTTTCCTCGGCGATCTCGCAACGCACGCTGGCGCGGGCGGCGGCGCCGAGATGGGCGTGATCCAGTCGCAGCGAAGCGCCGTTGGCGTCGCGCCAGACGCCCAGGACAGTATCGAAGTTGCCGACCAGCGCAAGCGAGAGCGTCATCGCCTGCGCGACCGGCCAATTGAGCAGTGCGAAGAAACGGCGCGCGCCTTCACGAGTGGACGCAGGCAGGGCATCCGCGAATTCGCCTTCGGCCGCAAGCGCGGCAAGACGGTACAGCATCGCGCCGACCGCGCCGAGCAGCAGAAACCAGAACAGCACGCCGAACCAGCGACGCAGTGCGCTGGCGAATACGCCTTCGACCATCGCCGCGGATTCGCCAAGGCCGCTGTCGGGATTCGCACCGGGGTGCGCCGCTCCCAACCGGATCGCTGCAGCGCGCCGCGCGACCGCATCTTCAGCATCGAGCACTGCGGCGACATCCGCATCCAGATCGCGCGGGCCCCAGACGTGGAACAACACCGCAATGCCGAACAGCAGGCCGACCACACCCGCCAGCGGCGAGTGCAGCGCGAACTGGAACAGGCCGACCAGGAGCAGCGGCGGCAGCAAGGCCAGCGCGATGCCGTAACGGCCGCGCCAGAATCCCGCGTCTTCATCGGCATCGCCGGCATGATCGCCGCCGCGCGCATTCAGCCAACGCAGCCACACGCCGAACCAGTCGTATTGGCGCACGGACATCGCCAGACCCGGCGCGAGATGGCCGAGCGCAAGCGCGAAGATCACGGCGATCAGGGTCGCTGACATGGCCGCAGTCTAATCCACGCGACCTGTGTCGAAACCGGCATGCCAGCATTCGATCAGCCAGCGCGAGATCGAAATGGATGGCGACAGCAGCAGCCCGGACTCGACGGTTTCGCCACGCAGCGCCGCGCCGACCTCGTCGCGGGTGAACCAGCGCGCATCTTCGAGCTCTTCGTTGGCCTGCGGCGGATCGGATTCGGCGTCGGCGATGAAGCCGAGCATCAGCGACGACGGAAACGGCCACGGCTGCGACGCGAGGTAACGACTGCTGCGCACGCGTACGGCGGATTCCTCCATCACTTCGCGCGCGACGGTCTGTTCGAGCGTTTCGCCGGGCTCGACGAAACCGGCCAGCGTGGAATAACGGCGCGGCGGCCAGCTCGCCTGACGACCGAGCAGCAGACGCTCGCCGTCGGTGACCGCGACGATCACTGCAGGATCGGTACGAGGATAGTGGTCGAGTCCGCACTGCGCGCACCGGCCCTGCCATCCGCCGCGCTGGAATGCGAGCGCGCCGCCGCAGGCGCCGCAGAACCGGTGGCGCTGCTGCCAGTGCAGCACCGCACGCGCCTGCGCGAACACGGTCGCTTCGAACGGCGACCATGTCGCCGCAGCGGTGCGCAGATCGACGCGATCGCCGGCCGTCCCTTTCGACTCGAAGGACGCGGGCGCGGCGGACATGGCATCGACACCGGCTTCGGCCTGCGCGAACCACGCCTCATCGCCGCGCATGCCGAGGAAGATCGCATGCCCGTGTTCAGGCGCGACCTCGCTGCCGCGCAACGTGAAGAGACGCCCCTGCGCATCGACCCGGGTCTTGCCGTCGCCGTCGACCAGCAACACCTGCGCGTTCGGCCAGTAGGCATGCAGCGCATCCGCGTTGTCGCGCAGCGCATCGGCGCGATCGAGCGCGCCCTCGACGAACGCGAAACGTGGCTGTAGTGGTTGATCGCCTGGCATTGTTCGATCAGGCGCTGAAACTGCTGCCGCAGCCGCAGGTGGTCTTCGCGTTCGGATTGCGGATCACGAACTGCGCGCCGTGCAGGCTCTCGGTGTAATCGACCTGGGCGCCGACCAGATATTGCAGGCTCAGCGGGTCGACCAGCAGGGTCACCTCGTCGGTGGCGACCGCGAAGTCGTCCTCGTTCTGCTGTTCGTCGAACTCGAACCCGTACTGGAATCCGGAGCAACCGCCGCCCTGGATATAGACCCGCAGTTTGAGCGCGGGGTTGCCTTCCTCGCGGATCAGCTCACGCACCTTGGCGGCGGCGGCAGGGGTGAAGTCGAGCAGGTGCGCCGGAGAATCGCCCGCAGGCGAGGCGGGATTTGAAGTGTGCATGTCCATGGCAACAGGATGGGGGGAGGCGACCCGGGGTTCAAGGACAAGAGATGCGGGCGGATGCCCGCAGATGCGGCGACCGGCGTCTCAGCCGCCGCCGCGCACGGTTTCGGGCCATGGGAAGGATTGTTCCACCGCGCTGCCGCCCGCTGGCACCAGCCGCACCGTCACCCGCAGCGGTTTGAAATCCTTCGGCAGCATGACTTCGCCTTCCACCTGCTGGAAATACTTGAAGGAATAGCCCGCCCCGGGCGCGTTGCTCTGCTTGCGCAGGCTCGACCACGACAGCTTTTCGAGGCGGTCGTTGCGGGTGCCTTCGATCGACAGCGTCACCCGTCCGGTGTTGACCGCGCCGCGATTGAGGTTCTGGGTGAGCGTGGCGACGAAGTGCCAGGCGTCGCCGCCCTGCAGTTGCATTTCGAGATCGTGGACGCTCAGACCACGCCGCTGTCCGGTGGCACCGACGAAGCGTTCATAAAAAGCGATATCGGCGCGCAAACCGGCGATTTCCTCGTCGCGCTCGGCAAGCGCGCGCTCCAGGTCGCGGTTGGCCTCGCGGCTGATCTGGTCGGAACGGCGCAGCGTCGACACTTCCTGACGCAGCTTGTCGCTGCTTGCGCGCAACGCGGTCGCGCTCTGGTTCAAGGGGTCGCCACCAGCGAACCAGGTCGTCCACACGCCCCACAGGCCGAAGGCCAGCGCGAGCAGGAACACCGCGAGCCCGAGGTAAACCCAGTGATGATGGGTAGGCTCCGGGGCGGCATCCGACACCGACGGGTGATCGCCGTCGGGCGGCGCGTGGTCGGCGGGCGGCGGATCGACAAACGCCCGGTCATCGGGTCCGTCGACATCGTCCGATGCGATCGGTCCGGCCTCCGCATCATCTTCGTATGCTGGTTCCGCAGGCGTTTCAACCGCCTCGACAATCTCGATGTCCGGGTCAACGGGAGGGAATTCCGCGACGGACTGTGGTGCTTGTATCGGCTCTGGTACGGCTTCCGCAGTCGCAACTGCGGCCTCGACCACCAATTGCGGCTTCGCTTTTTTTCCACGCTTGCGCGGCGGGCGACGCTTGGTGGTTGCCTTCGGCGACGCCGGCGCAGCGTCCGTTTCCACTATCGTTTCGGGGTGGAGCGCCTGATCGAGGATGGCCTGGACCGCCGGCTCGTTGACCACGACCGGCCTCTTCGCCGCCTTGCGGGGCGCGCTGCGTCGGCGTTTGGGCAGGGTGTCGTCGGGCGTGTCGTTCATGGGGCGTCATCCTAGCGCGACGACCTTAAGGCTTCGTCAAGCGAGGCTTCTGATACTGTCCGCCCGTGCGGCCCGCTTGGCCGTGGCTCGCGCTCCGACTGTCATGCCATCGGCGCGTTGTTGGGGGGAAACAGATGGTCATTTCCGAAGCTCACGTGTTCGCCATCGGCATCATGCTGGCCTGGCTGGCGGGTGTTCGCGCCTATCTCACGGTGTTCGGCGTGGGTATCGCCGGCTTTTTCGGTTGGCTGGATCTGCCGCCCGCCCTGGAGGCCACCACCTCGCCGTGGGTCCTGGGCGTCTCCGGGGCGTTGGCGCTGGCGGAGTTCTTCGCCGACAAGATTCCGGGCGTGGATTCGGGCTGGGACCTGCTTCAGACCCTCCTGCGGGTACCGGCCGGCGCCTTTCTCGCCGCGGCGGCGATGTCGCCGGATGGCGATCTCGGCGCCGGGATGATGGCTGCCGGCGCGGGCGCGGCGCTGACCAGCCACGTGCTGAAGTCCGGCACACGGGCGCTGCTCAACACTTCGCCGGAGCCGATCAGCAATTGGACCGCTTCGATCGCCGAGGACACTGCGGTGATCGGTGGACTGGCGCTGGTATGGTCGCACCCCTGGATCGCACTCACGGTCGCGGTCGGCGCCGGCCTGACCATCGCTCTCGTCGTCTGGTGGCTGTGGCGCAAGCTGTATCGCGGGGTCTCGCGGATCCTGTCGACCGGATGACCGTTCGGCGGCATCGACGGCCGCTTCGGCGGCGGCGATGCCTTGAAGGCTTCCCAACATGGAGTGAACACGCATAATGCGTGTTCAAGCAGGGAGCTTCGATGTCTTTTGTTCCTCACGAGCGTAGTGCCTCCGCATCCGGCGGCCGAACCGGCGGCCCTGCGGCGCAGTTGCGCGCAGAATCCCCGCCGGCCGGCTACTGGCGCCGCTGGTGCGAAGACGCACCGCCGCCGGCCGTGCCTCAAGCCGTCGATCCCATGGTGGCGGAACCCGCTGCGGTCGAAGCCACGCCGCAAGTAGTCCCGGTCGAACAGGGGGAACCCGCCTACCGCATCCTCATCGTCGAAGACGACCGCAGCCAGGCGATGTTCGCGCAGGGCGTGCTCAAAGGCTCCGGCATGGACGCGGAAGTCGTTCAGGTGGCCAGCGAAACCATGGCCACCCTCGATCGCTTCCACCCCGACCTGGTGCTGATGGATCTGCACATGCCCGGCATGAGCGGCATTGAGCTGACCGCCCTGATCCGCAGCAACGCCGCGTACGCGCACATGCCGGTGGTGTTCCTGACCGGCGACACCGACCCCGAAAGCCATCTCGAAGTGCTCGACAGCGGCGCCGACGATTACCTCAGCAAACCGGTCCGTCCGCGGCATCTGATCGCCGCCGTGGAAAACCGCGTGCGCCGGGCCCGCGCGCTCAAGCTGCAGCGCGAGCAGGAAGTCCGCCGACACCCGGCCACTGGCCTGCTCACCCGCACCTACATGCTGCAGCAATTGGCGCTGGCGTTCCCGCAGCAAACCATCGGTGCGGTGCATTTCGTGGTGATCGAGGGCACGTCCGCACTGCGCGAGCACTATGGCTATGCCGCGCTCGACGCGATCCTCACCGACGCCGGGCGGCTCATCGCAGCGGTGGCCGGCGAACACCCGGCGTCGCGGCTCAACGACAACACCTTTGTGGTGTATTGGCCGGGCCTGCCTCCCGATCGCCATGCGGTCTGGGCACGGCAGTTGCGCGATGTCTTCGTCGGCCAGAACCTCTCGATCAACGGCGACAACATCCGCCTGCGCGCCTGCGTGGGCTATGTCGATCTGGCGCTCGGCTTCAAGGATGCCGGCACCGCGCTCGGCGCCGCCGAGGAAGCGCTGCGGCTGGCGCGCAACGAGCCGAACGCGATCGCCGCCTACCGGCCGCAGTCCGACGCGGTCTCGGAACACGCCGCGAAGCTGCTCGCCCAGTTGCAGGATGCATTGAAGAACGAACGCCTCGAACTGGCGTTCCAGCCGATCGTCTCGGTGGTCGGCGGCGATCATGTCCAGTACCAGACCCTGGTCCGGCTGCGCAACGGCAGTGGACAGCTGCATACCGCCGCTGAAATCGTACCGCTGGCCGAACGCGCCGGGCTGGTGCACGAAATCGACCGCCGGGTCATGACCCGGGCCATCGCGATCCTCGGCGAGCAGCGCGGGACCAAATCCGCGCGGCTGTTCGTACCGCAGGCGGCGCGCAGCCTGGGCCAGGACGGCTATGCGCAGTGGCTGTTGACCTCGCTTGCCGATCTGGGCATCGAGGGCAAGCAGTTGGTGGTCGATGTGCGGCTGGCCGACGCGCTGGTGCATTCGGTGCTGCTGCGCGAATTCTGCCAACGGATGGTGAACGCCGGCGTCCGCCTGTGCTTGGGCCAGTACCAGACCAATGCCGAGGCCGACGCACTGTTGTCGCAGCTCCCGCTGAGCTATGTCCGCCTGTCGCCGCATTACACCAACAAGATCGACCAGCAGGCGATCCAGGACGAGATGCGGCTGGCGATCGAACGTGCGCATCTGCTCGGGCTGCAGGTCATCGGCCAGCACGTCGAGGACCCGCAGACCGCAGCGACGCTGTGGCTGAGCGGGATCGATTTCATCCAGGGCGATCTGGTCCAGCGCGCCGCCGACGCGATGGATTTCGACTTCCAGCATTCGCTGCTCTGACGGGTCGTCGGCGGCGCGCGTCGCTGCCGACGGTCGACACGCTGGTCAAGCTGGCGCCCGGTGCGGCATGATCGGGATTCGGTCCACGGCCGGCCAGGCGCGTTGTGGTCCAGAGCGGACTGGATGCAGGTCACCGTTCCCAACCCAGGTATATCGATTTGAACGATTCGAAGCCATCGCTGCTGACCTTCCGCTGGCTGGCGCTGGCTTTCGCGATCGGCGCCACCCTCGCCATGGTGCTTGATGTCGCCATCGGATCGGGCCCCTGGCGGATCATCGCACTGAGTCTGGCCGCGATCACCGCCGCTATCGTCGGTTTCCTCGCTTACGCCTCGCGCCACTACGAGCAGCACATGGGCGAAGCGGCCGAGATCGCCGCGCGCAGCGACGCCGAACGCAGCGAACTGCAGCGCGAACTGCAGCGCCGCAACCAGTTGGAGCAACAACTGCGGCAGGCCAAACAGGACGCCGAATCGGCGGTGATGGCCAAAGGTGAATTCCTGGCCACCATGAGTCACGAGATCCGCACGCCGCTCAACGGCATCGTGCCGATGCTCGACCTGTTGATGCACAACAAACTGCCGGCCGATCAGGCCGAGATGGTGCACACCGCCTTCCTGTCATCGCAGCAGATGCTGCGGATCGTCGACGACATCCTCGATTACTCGAAGCTCGAAGCCTCGAAACTCCAGCTCGAATCGACCACCTTCAACCTGCGCGAGACGCTGGAATCGGTGATCCAGCTGATGGAGCGCCCGGCCCAGAGCAAAGGTCTGCGCCTGAGTCTGCAGATCGATCCGTCGGTGAGGCTGCCGGTACGCGGCGACCCGGTGCGGCTGCGCCAGGTGCTGTCCAATCTGATCAGCAATGCGGTGAAGTTCACCGAGCGCGGCAGTATCTCCGTCAGCGTGCGCAAGATCGGCGACACCAGTGCGCAGCACCAGCTGCGGTTCGAAGTACGCGACACTGGCATCGGTATTGCGCAGACCGCACAGGACCGGCTGTTCCAGGCCTTCAGTCAGGCCGATGCCTCCACCACCCGTCTCTACGGCGGCACCGGCCTGGGGCTGGCGATCTCCAAACGCATCATCGACCTGATGGGCGGCCGCATCGGCGTGGAATCCGACGCCGGCCAAGGCGCGATGTTCTGGTTCGAGGTTCCGCTGTTGAAGGTGCAGGGCGATATCACCCCCGCCAAACAGGCCGAACCCACCAGCGGGCGCGTATTGCTGCTGACCGGTGACCAGCGACTGCGACTGCGACTGAGCATGCTGCTGCCGAACTGGGGCCTGCGCATCACCAGCGTCGAAACCACCCAGGAAGCACTGGAACGGATCCGCTCAGCCGTGAGCCAGGGCCCCACCTGGGCCTACACCACGGTCATCGCCGATCTCGCCAGCGTACGCAGCACAGCCGTGGCGCTGCAGCGCAATCTCGAACGCCAGAGCACCTACGGCCAAGTCCGACTGATCTGCCTGCAGAGCGACGAGCCTGTGCCGGAAGAGCTACTGCAGGTTGTCACGCTGCTGCAGCGACAGGCTCCCGATGCGGACTTGCGCGCCGCGTTGCTCGGCACGGTCGAGCCCGTTGCCGATCCGACCGCGCAGGATTTCAGCAGCTACGCGACGAGTTCAGAAACCTGGAGCGGTAACGCCGCCAGTGCGGCTGAGACTGCCGCGGCGCCAGCTCCCGAACCAACGCGTCCGATGCGGGTGCTGCTGGTCGAGGACAACCCGGTCAACCTGATGGTCGGCCAGCGCCTGCTCAGCGTACTCGGCACCCACTGCGACAGCGCAACCAACGGCGAAGCCGCATTGCTGCGGATGTCCGCCTCGCGCTACGACCTGGTGCTGATGGATTGCCAGATGCCGGTGATGGACGGATACACCGCGACCCGGCGCTGGCGCGAACATGAAGCGGCCAGCGGCGGCCGCCGCCTGCCCATCGTGGCAATGACCGCCAACGCCATGGCCGGCGACCGCCAGAAATGCCTCGACGCCGGAATGGACGACTATCTCGCCAAACCGGTCACCCGCGGCGAGCTGGAACGCTGCCTGTTCCACTGGTACCAGATTTCGTCGCAGCAAGCCCATGCAGAACCGCCCCCGTCCGTACCTGACGCCAACGAGTCGGCGCTCGTCGTCTCGACGCCTGAGGTTGCTGAAGCTACGACAATGCAGCCGGCAGCAACGCCCGAGGCCACGCTGGAAGCTGCCGCCAATCGTCCCGTCATCACCGCGAACCCTTTTGTGACCCCGCCCCCTCCCGCCGCCAAAAACGACCCGCCTCCACCAACAGCCGCCGCACGCCGAACAGAGCCGCTGCCGCCGATCATCGACCCCGAAGTGCTCGAAGAACTGCGGAGCATCCTCGGAACCGAGGTCGACCGGCTCATCGAAGTCTTTCTCGACGACACCCCGCGTCTCATCGCCGCGCTGGAAGCCGCTGCGGTCGGCCCGGACTACGAGATGCTGCGTAACGCTTCGCACACGCTGAAATCGTCCAGCGCCAATCTCGGCGCAATGTCGCTGTCGAATGCCGCGAAGAAACTCGAATTGGCCACTCGCACCCAGACCCTGGAGCGTCCGGCGGTCGCCGTGGCGCTGATCGCGAACGAATTCGCCCGCGCCCGTCAGGCTCTGCGCGCGAACATGTCGCAAAGTGCCTAGCTGCTGACACTGGGCGACGGCATTTGCCGCATGAAAGGCGGTGGAGGCCATTGGAGCAGGCCAGGTACTTCTCTCCTGCGGGTTCCCATGCGGATGCGTTCGATTCTTCCCTACGGCGCGATTCGACGAATAGGCTCCTGCAGCCGGCCACAGTGGGCTGACAGGCATGGTTCTTGCTTGATAACCATTACCGTCAGACGACCACGGACATTCAGGCGAGAAGAGCAATGGGACTATTCGATTTCCTCAAGAGCTTCGGCTCGAAGAAAGAACAGGAAAAAGCGCGGGAGGATGTCAATCAGGCATTGACCGCACTCGATCTCGACGTCGCGATCGGCGCGCACAGAAACTGGAAAGACCGACTGACCAATTATCTCGAAGGTCACTCGAGCGAGGATCTCCGGCCTGAAGTCATTTGCCACGATGATCGCTGCGATCTGGGCAAATGGATCTATTCGGATGGCCAGAAGCAGCTCGGGCAGTACCCGATGTTCATCGAGCTGCGTGCTGTGCACAAGATCTTCCACCAGCAGGCTTCAAGCGTAGTAGCGCTGCATCAGTCCGGAAAGCTGGATGCCGCAAAGTGGCTGCTCGACGGCGAGTACACCAAGACTTCCAATCGGATCGTCAGTCGGCTCGAAGACCTCAAAATGATGAACAGCAGCATCGGCGAATAGAACGCCTATCGACGCGAATCCTCCGGCCTTCATAATGATGCGGATTACGAAAACGGCGGCTTCAAGGGCCGCCGTTTTTTTGTTTTCCCGTCGTGATATGAGAAGCCAACTCGATGAAAAATCAGCTCGCCAGCTTGGTCTGCAGGTAATTCTGTTCGCCCAGCCGCTGGATGAGCGATAGCTGGGTTTCGATCCAATCGATGTGTTCTTCCTCGGAATCGAGGATATCGGCGAACAACTGCCGACTGACGTAGTCGCCGACCTTTTCGCAGTGCGAGATCGCGTCGCGCAGCAGCGGTACGGCGTCCAGCTCCAATGCGAGATCGCATTCGAGCAGCTCTCGCGGAGTTTCGCCGATACGCAGCTTGCCCAGCGCCTGGAAATTCGGCAGACCGTCGAGAAAAAGAATGCGCTCCGCCAACGTGTCGGCATGCTTCATTTCGTCGATCGACTCGTGGTACTCGTGATCGGCAAGCTCTTTCAGCCCCCAATTCTTCAGCATCTTGGCATGCAGAAAATACTGATTGATCGCGGTCAGCTCGTTATAGAGCGCCTTGTTGAGGAATTCGATGGTCTTGGGATCGCCTTTCATGGCCGGCTCCGTGTCTGCGATGCGCCACTGTAGCGCGCGAACCATGATCGATGCAGCGATGACATCAGGCTGCGCGCGCGATGTCGCTGTCGCCACTCGCTGCAGTAGCGGCATGGATATCCGCCAGCAGCGCAGCCGCCATGCAGGTACAACTGCCGCAACCCGCACCGCAACCGGTGCGCATGGTCAACTCGGCCATCGTCGAGCAGCCCGCCGCAGCTGTCTCGCGGATCGCACGCTCGGTCACACCGTTGCAAAGGCATACGTACATGGCGGTGATTATTCTCAGGAATCGTTCTCATTTGGTCACGGATGAGAATGGTTGTCAACAACCACTCCGCTTGGACTACTCCACTTGGACCGGACCATTCCCGCCAATCGGCGCCGAACGGCGTTCGCGGCCTCGCGGTCGCGACCATCGGCGCGGCTCGATCAGGACGGAAGGGACCGCTTGAGCCCCCGCCACCTGCCTCGCGAATGGCGCCAGATGATGCAGCGCATGGACATACACCATCCGCTTGAAACTCACGACATGCTCCAGCGGATACCAGAAATCGACCCAACGCCAGTGATCGAATTCCGGCGAATCGGTCAGGTCAAGCTGCAGATCGCTCTCTTCTCCGGTGAACTGCAGCAGGAACCACACCTGCTTCTGTCCAATACAGACCATCCGGTCGTGGCGGCGTACCGCGCGCGGCGGCAACCGGTAGCGCAGCCAGCCCGGCGTGCTCCCAAGCACGTCAACGTGTCCTGGCAGGAGCCCGGTTTCCTCGCGCAGCTCGCGATACATCGCCTCGGTAGGCGTCTCGTCGCTGTTCATCCCGCCCTGCGGAAACTGCCAACCATCACGGCGGACACGCCGCGCCCAGAACACCCGGCCATCCGGGCGCATCAGGACAATCGCAACATTCGGTCGATAACCGTCCGGATCGATCACGATGCGGACTCCTGAAATCTTTGGCCATAAGGCCGCTATCACCGACTCTGCCATGGGCGCCCGGCAAGGACAAGCTCGAACAGAAGTGAACGTGTCGGATTGACGTGGGCGCCCCGGACGTGGACAATTTCCGGCTCACCGCATCTGCGGCGGCGTCTTGGCTATGTAGCTCAGCCGGTTAGAGCACAGCACTCATAATGCTGGGGTCGGTGGTTCGAGTCCACCCATAGCCACCAATAACACATCTCGCAACATCCCAGAAAGGCCGGAATCCCCAATAAAAACAAGGGTTTCGGCCTTTTTAGTGTCCGCTAGTATCCCGTGGAGGCCCTTGCAATCCGGGGGCAAGTGGGGGCAAATATGGGGGCAACACCCCGCCACGGGGTAGGAGTTGCCCCCAATGTCCCTAACCGACACCGCGATCCGCAAAGCGAAGCCCACCGACAAGGTGCAACGCCTGTTCGATGCTGGCGGGCTCTATCTGGAAATCGCCAAAACAGGCGGCAAGTGGTGGCGCCTGAAGTACCGTTTCGACGGCAAGGAAAAGCGGCTGTCGCTGGGCACATACCCCGACACCAGTCTCGCCGCCGCACGCGACAAACGGGACGCCGCCCGCAAGCTGTTGGCCGCTGGCGTTGACCCGGGCGTACACCGCAAAGCCGAAAAGCTCGCCGGGGAGGAACAGGCCGCGAACAGTTTCGAGGTCATCGCCCGGGAGTGGCTGGCCAAGTATTCGCCGACGTGGGCAACGTCGACCGGCGACAAGATCGCCTCCCGTTTCGAGCGCGACCTGTTCCCGTGGCTGGGCAGGCGTCCCATCGCCACCATCACCCCCAAGGAATTGCTAGCCGTCGTCCATCGCATCGCCGACCGGGGCGCGACCGAAACCGCACACCGGGCGCTGCGGAGCTGTGGGCAGGTGTTCCGCTACGCCATCGCCACCGGCCGGGCCGAACGCAACCCGGCGACCGACCTGCGCGGCGCCCTGCCCCCGATCCGGGAAGCGGCCCACCGAGCGGCTATCGTCGACCCTGCGGCCATCGGCGGGCTGCTGCGCGCTATCGATGGGTATCAGGGCGCTTTCGCCACACGTTGCGCCCTGCGGCTCGCTCCGCTGCTGTTCGTGCGCCCCGGCGAGCTGCGACAGGCGGAATGGACAGAGATTGATCTGGACGCGGCCGAATGGAACATCCCGGCCGACAAGATGAAGACCCGCGAACCGCATTTAGTCCCGTTGGCACCGCAAGCCGTGGCGATCCTGCGCGACCTGTACGCGCTCACGGGACGCGGCCGGTATGTGTTCCCCAATCCCCGCACCGGGTCGCGCCCCATGTCCAATAACGGCGTGCTGTCGGCGCTGCGACGCATGGGCTACGGCAAAGACGAAATGACCGGGCACGGGTTCCGGGCGATGGCGCGCACCGTCTTGGATGAAGTGCTGAACTTCCGGCCGGACTACATCGAACACCAGTTGGCGCACGCCGTCCGCGACCCGAACGGCCGCGCCTACAACCGCACTGCCCACCTTGCCGAACGCCGCAAGATGATGGCGGCATGGGCGGACTATCTCGATCAGTTACGCGACAGCGGCGGCAACGTCGTGCCGATCACGCGCAAAGCATCCGGCGACAGCCGGTAACAAGCGGGGCGACGGGGTGTTAGAGGCACCCCGCCGCCCCTCACCACAACCGTTCCACTGGAGAACGATCATGGCTCACAGCAGATTATCAGACGCCCGCCCGACCACCGTAGACACCGGCTTTCGGGAGATTCCAGCCGAGGGCATGCGCCTATTGGCCGTGTCGGCAGGCTTGGACAGCCGCACCGCCACACGCGAGGCCAGCGACCTAGAGGACGCCGTGCGCCGCGTGCTGGCAGGATCGATCGAAGCCGGGACAGACGGCAGCACAGCCTATCTGTGCGAGTTCGCGTTAGAGACGGCCAAAGCGTTGCGGGAAGCGGCGGGCTGCGACGACTGACGCGGTACGGCTCACGACATCCTGCAGCGGCTTGCTAAGCTCGGATTGCGCACATCCTACGGGGACGAAACGCCGGACATGCTGCCGGCGTCGGCGCACGGACTTCAGCGATGGGAGCGCACCAGCCATGAAAGACAAGAAACCGCCGAATCCGTTCACTCACAAATTCATCGAATTTTGCGACGAGGAAGCCAAGCGGATCACTTCGGAATTGGTCGAAGCGCTACAGGAAGGCGAAGTTAGGCGTGACTTCAAATTCTCGGATAACGATATCGGATTGTTAGCCTTTGTCCTGTCCGATGAGTTGGTCCATTTTTTCTGGAATTCGATGAAACTGCACATCCAAGACCCGGATGGGATGAAGACGCTCAATCGCATTTCCTCACGAGTTGCCGCCAGAAAAAGCGCCGCCAAGCGATCAACAGGGTCCACCAAGCAAAAATTCATCGAATACGCGATCAAGCAAAACCGCAGAAATCCCGAGCTATCTAAAGGTGCTATTGCGGAAATGTTCGCGCGCGCGAACCCCGGGACATCCGTTACCAGCCTGCGCCGATACTTGGCTGCGATTCCCACCGAAGGGGACGACTGAGCAGCTCAATCCATGACTAAGCAGCTCCGTCGCAATACCCGCGCCGATGCGGGAACGGCACGCTGTCCAGCCATAGCCCGGACGGTTTCCGGGCATCGCAGGCAGCACCAAAATGTCCCACGCCCCCATGCTTCCCGATTCCGGGTTGACACTCGAACGGCTCCCCCAAGTCAAAGCACGCACCGGCCTTTCCCGGTCTGAGATTTACCGCAAGGTTGCACTAGGCGACTTCCCCAGTCCGATCAAATTGGGCGAGCGTGCCAGCGCTTGGCCGGAACATGAGGTAACGGCTTGGATCGCGTCACGCATCGCCGCACGCGATGCAAAGGCCGTCCGTTAACCGGGGGCGGGGCAAGCCATGCAAGCACCCGCTAGAAGCGCACCAATCGACGCACACGGCGCGCGCGTGGCATCCCGCAGCATGTGGCGGGGCGTCCCCCTATGAAGCCCCGCAGCCGGCGAAAGCACAAAGGGCGGAGCGAGTCGGGAACCTTCACGCTGATTCCGCATCATGTTCAAGATTCCGACAACTGGCGACAGGCCAGCGGCACGGCAATCAAGCTGCTGTGCGACATCGCGCGGCAATTCAACGGCCGGAACAATGGCGACCTTTGCGCCTCGCTGTCGGTGCTGAAGCCCAAGGGCTGGACATCCCCGGAAACGGTCACATGGGCGGCGCGGGAACTGCGGCACTTCGGATTCATCACATTGACCCGACAAGGCGGCCTCTACATCGGCGCAAGCCTCTATGCGTTGACCTGGCATCCCATCCACGAATGCGGCGACAAGCTCGATTGTGCGGCGACCGCTGTCGCGTCCGGCGAGTGGAAAGAGCCCAAGCCGCCATTCATTCGCCCCGCGAAAAATCGCAAGCCCTGTACGCCATCCGTAGCGGACCAGTACGCCAACCGTATCGACAGCCCGGAAAACACACCATGACCGCTACGCCATCCGTATCGAAAACGACGGTTTCACGCCGTCGCCTCGCTACGCCATCCGTACACCTTTTTAGATTCTTACCAAGCGGCAGCGTGTTTCTGCTCGTCTCTGGCTGTCACTGCTTTGGCGTGCCGACTCACTGCGCACTGTTTTCTGACACTGGAAAAGACGGCCCACATGACAAGGCACCGCGATGACTGACGGCTATCTGTCCAAAGATCGGGAACACATCGCCGGACGCCAACGGCAGCGACGCGCACGCATGGCCCGAATCGACTACTACCCCAGCCCGGACGCCTTGGCCTTGATCGAAAGCCGGCGCACGCGCTACGGCCGGACCAACAACAACAGCGGCATCCTCGATACGATCATTGCCGAATGGGCCGTGTTCGCGGGTCTAAAACAGAGCGAATTAGACAAGCCCACGAGTCCGGCAACATCCCCCGGGGTTGCTGAGCATTACGCGCGCATGCGTATATCTTCGGAATCGCTGACAGGTACGCGCGCGGGTGCAAGTCCGGCAGCTCCGGAATTAAGCGACACATCGCGGGCGTGTGCGGGCGCGCGAGCAACTTCGGCAACACCGGAATGTCTGCCGGCATCGCAGGCGCGTGCGGGCGCGAGTGACTTCGATCCGGGAGACGCCAAGCCGACACCCTTGCCGGCAACGGCCGCACCGGAATTCATCGACGCCTCCACACGCGCGAATGACTCCGGGTTATGTCATGCCAAACGTGCGGGCGCGCACGCGAACAACTCCGGCATCCTGCCGGCTGGGGTGAATCAGGCGCGCGTGATCTGTGGCGCGAAACGACGCCGCGACGGGCAGCCCTGCCAAGCCCTGAGCGTCCCCGGAAAGCGGCGCTGCAAGTGGCATGGCGGCGCTTCTACGGGCCCTAAGACGGATGAGGGGCGTGTGCGATCACTAGCCAACCTGCAGCAGCACCGGAATCGAAAAATCGAGACCGTCTCACCCTGAAGCTTGACGACCTGCGGACGCTGTCCTAACCGTTGAGACGGCGAATCAGGATAATTGCCGCCTACCCAGCCGGTCTCACCAGATTGTGAGACGATTCCGAATGTCAAAGCGAAAAACGTGACGGACATCGCATATCTGGCCTAATTTACACGTTCTACACGTTGTTTACGCTAGCTTATTCACAGCAATGAAGAGGGCCGCTGACTTTAGAGCCCCTTAAATTTCGACAGTCAAAGTCTGAAAATCCTGAGGAAGTGCGATGAACAATGCGATCAAAAAAGGGCATTCGTCCTTGTCAGTCGCGCAGTACATCATCGATCACTGCGCAACGACAGGGATCGATACTGCGCTTACGCCAATGAAAATCTTGAAGCTGGTCTACCTCGCTCATGGATGGATGCTTGGCATTCACAGCAGGCCTTTGGTATCAGAAGAGGTAGAGGCATGGACCTATGGTCCAGTCATTCCACAGCTATATAGAGCCATGCGGCCTTACAAAGCGAGCGTTGTCGATTGCATCAATGGGGCAGATGACGTTGTATTTGATGACGAAGAACGCGATGTCATTGCACAAGTGTGCGAGATGTACGGCAGACACACAGGTCCTCAGCTTTCCCAGCTGACCCACAAGAATGGCTCACCATGGGATTTGACTTGGTCAACGCAAGGAAAAAGTGGACTAATGTCCAACGATCTGATTGAACAGCATTACAGTCAGCTAGCACACGCCCCACTGCATTAAGACTTTGCGAGAGCGCCAAGGATGAGCTCAGGGGACAGCGAACAGAAACCGGATACCCGGCAGGGTCTAAGACCTGCCGGAAACGCCGTAGTTCCTCGGGTTAGAAGTGAATCGATTCCGCAAGAGGACGGTGCATCGGATGCCGCCAACAAAGAAGCAATTGCTATTGGTGCTGGCAACTTAGAAGCTACGGCCAAGAAAAACGACCATTCTCGAAAAGAGCAACTTCGCGACTTAGTGCACTACTGCTCACTATTTGTAATAACAATTGTAACTTTCTTAGCAGTGCTTGGCGTTGTAGTTCTTAGTCTTCAATACATAATGCCGGAAAGCTGGGGTTATTACAGGCTCTCCGAAGATCAACTAAATAAACTTCAGTTAGTTCTCGCTGCAGCTATTGGCTCTCAGGCGCTAACAACCTATGGCCGAAAGGTTTTGGATAAACTTTAGGCTGCGTGCTAAGGCGGCAATCTGTCCGCCTGACTTGACGCCTAGCGTCTAGTCCTTAGGGCAAAGTCAAAGTCTGGGGCCTGTATAGTCACGACACGCGCACCCTCCCACGTGTGAAAAATTTCCCCCATCGAATTGATTCACCGAATGCCGGGGCCGCGCAACAGCTCGCCGGCTGACCAGTATGGAACGGTGGCGCGAAACGACGCCGCGACGGGCAGCCCTGCCAAGCCCTGAGCGTCCCCGGAAAGCGGCGCTGCAAGTGGCATGGCGGCGCTTCTACGGGGCCTAGAACCGATGCGGGGCGCGCACGATCGATGGCGAACCTGCGGCAGTGCCAAATTACCAATAACTCAACTACCAATTAGGGGCGAGCTGCCCTTGCCGACGATTGGCGTAGACCTCTGCAGTAACGTCATCAATGACCCCATCAGCTAAGCCTTTCATAATTACAAAAGGCTGAAGTAACGGATCGGTGAATCTATAGCGATAATTTCTAGGCTCTCCAAATCTCTCAAGCACGGATTTTCGAGCGACATCAGTAAACTCGTTCATATGGAAGGCGAACGTAGTCGGCTTGTAATTCTTTCCGCGCACGATGCGATTTAGCGGGTCCGTTACCGCCGACTGTTGAAAGGCTCCCAACTCATCGCTACGAGCAAGCGCACATGCCAACAACACTGGCGCATAGAGTGTGTCACCTCGCTGGCTACGGGTTGCCGCCAAGTAAGTTTCCTTGATTGTTTGGTCAAGCTCTCCGATAGCATCGGACAACGCGGTCTCAACATCTTCCGGACGTACTTTTCGAAGTCTGTTTCTAATCGCACGGCGCGCGCTATGCATGCCCAACATTTGCGCGTAATAGGGCAGACCTCGTGATAAAAAAGTCATCTTCCAAAGAGCCTCCTCATCACAGCTTATGCCGCATTTCTTATAACGCGAGCTTATGATTTGAGACAGTTCATCCGATGTCATTCGAGGCATTTTTACTTGGAGCAACGCTCGCGAAATCGATTGATGCCCTTCAATCAAGCCACCGACATCTTCAGCAACGCCGACGATGACAAGCGTTGCGTTAGTCGAATAATCGGAAAGTCCTTTGATAGTGTCTGCCATTAGCACAGTGGTAGCACTATCTGAAATTCTGTCAAACTCATCAATTATGATTACAGGAACAGTTGTTGCGTCAAAATTCGAGAGAACAAGATTTACATCATCAGGTGATATATCGCCGGGGAAATCATCAGCGATTTTTCTTGTGCTTATGGTCCCATCCTCTCTCTTGACTTCAAAATTTAGGCGCTTAAATACTTTCTTCCACAATGAGGTGAAAGTGTCGTTTGGATCGGCATTGACCTTGACAGAAATCACCTTTCGATGAGGAGCGCTAACTACCAAGCTAAGGATGTTCGCTAGCGAAGTCTTGCCCACGCCACGCTCGCCGAAAACAATTCCATGACGGCCTCTCTGTTGAACGACATCAACAAGTGAACGTAGCTGATCGATTCGACCTGCAAAAAGCTCCATTTCTTGTACGGGAGCGCCGGGGCTAAAAGCGTCGTTCACCTCTCCCCACAAGACATTCCAGTCTTCCTCGGTCATTGGGGGGCGTGGGATTTTCATGCGTGCGCGCGCTATTTTGCAAAAGATGTGCTTTTTTAGCAAACCACGCCGCTTCAATCAAGCTCCGCCCAAACCACACACCCGAGATAATGCAATCAAGGTAAGGTGGTTACGAAACCCTAGCTAGTGCAGCCGCGTGCTGGCGAAGATGGAAACACCGCCGCTTGCGCACTACCCGGTATCGCCACGGGTCAACAGCGCGCGCAGTGAGGGCGCGGACTTGATCGAACCCGCCCCATAGCCTAGAGTTTCACTGGTCAAGCGGGCATGGTCTGGGGGCAACTCTGGGGGCAACACCCAAAGTGACAAAACAAAAAAAACGACGCTGTTCAGCTGCTTACGTGGCCTATTTGGTTGCACCCATAGCCACCATCCTCGCTATCTAGTTCCAGAAGCAGCGCTCAGCGCGGTCCCGCGATCCGCAGAGCCTGCCCATGGACATTTTCAAAGTCTTCACCCTCGAAGCCGCGCATCGGTTACCCAACGTCCCGCCCGGCCATAAGTGTTCGCGTCTGCATGGGCATTCATTCCGGGTCGAACTACACGTCAGCGGTGAGATCGATCCGCAAAGCGGCTGGGTGATGGATTTCTCCGACATCAAAACCGCGTTCAAACCGTTGTACGACCGCCTCGATCACCATTATCTCAACGAGATCGCAGGCCTCGAAAATCCGACCAGCGAACAATTGGCGCTGTGGATATGGCGGCAGCTGAAACCAACTTTGCCACTGCTGACCGAAGTCGTCGTCCACGAAACCTGCACCTCAGGCTGCCGCTATCGCGGCTGACCACGCTTTCACCGATACCTGCAAGCTTCTGATTTCTCAGAAATATGAACGGGCGGGGTGCCGCTCGTCGGGTCATGTTGCAGCGCAACAAAATCAGCGTTATGTTGCACCGCACAACACCGGCATTCCCTGCCGGCATCCCCAGCCTCAGGAGCCCGCCATGTACCAGCAGTTCAACGACCAGTTCACCAAATCGACCCGCCAGTTCGCCGATAGCTCGGCCCAGGTCGGTCGTCTTGCCCTCGAAAACACCGAGGCCGTGTTCGGCCTGCAGCTCGCCACCATCGAAGAGAACATGAACGCCACGTTCGCTTTTTGGGGCCAGCTCGCTGAAGCACGCGACTTCGATGCCCTCAAGGCCGTTTGGCCGAAGGGCGTGCAGGTTGCCCGCGAAAACGTCGAACGCAGCATCGGCGCTGGCCAGGAAGTCTTCGGCCGCACCGTGAAGACCAACGAAGCCATCGCGCAGATCGCCAAAGGCCAGTTCGAAACCGTCGCCGCCACTGTTCAGGCCGACGCCGAGAACGCGACCAAGGCCGCTGGTCGCAAGACCACGCGCTGATCGGAGCTGCGGCCCGCGCCATCGCGCACTGCACCCGTTCTCAGAAACCCGGTAGCGCAAGCTGCCGGGTTTTTGTCGCCTGAAGCAAACAGCCTGGAAGGTCGATTGCTTCTATGAACAGCACACTGCCAATCAAGAACCACTATTGATCATATTTTGAATTGAATTCAAAATATGCCTCCCGACACACTTTGGCTCCCTCCATGAGCACCAAAGACCGCCGTCTGCGTGAACGCGGTGAGCGCGAACAGCGCTTCCTCGACAAGGCACAGGAGCTGATCCAGCGCGACGGCCTGCTGTCGCTGCAGATGGCTCGCATCGCCGAGGAATGCGACTACGCCATCGGCACGCTGTACCAGCATTTCGCCAGCAAGGAAGACCTGCTGGTGACGCTCGCCACCCGCAACTGCCTGAGCCGCGTGCACCTGTTCGAACGTGCCGCACATTGGCGCGGCCCCAGCCGCGAACGCATGCTGGCGATCGCATTGGCCGACCTGATGGTCATCCGCGCACAGCCCGAGCACTTCCGCCTCGCGCAGTTCGTCTGGACCGACGTGGTCTGGGGCGCTGCCTCAGCACTGACCCGGCAGCGCTCTCTGGAAGCCAACGCCCCATTGGGCGCGCTGATCGACGGTATCGTCGAGGACGCGATCGCTGCGGGCGATCTGCGCGCCGACATCGGTCTGTCGCCCCAAGCCGTGACGATCGGGCCTTGGACGCTTTCCATGGGGATGCATACCCTCACCCATGCCGAAGGACTGTTCGAGGCCTATGCACTGGGCGACCCCTACCGGTTGCTGATGAAGCATCTGCACTTCCTGCTCAACGGCTACGGTTGGCTACCCTTGTTCGACCCGGCCGACGACGTCGCATTGGACGCGCTCAATGCACGCCTCTGCCAGGCAATTTTCGACAGCGAATGCCCACAGACACACCGCACCGCCACCACACCCACCGCCGCGACCGCACTTCGCTCCGAGGTCTCCCCATGAACGACCAGCACGATACGACCCGCCATGACGAGCACCGCGCAACACAGCGCAAACCGTCCTCAAAAAAACGGATGGTGTGGATGCTGATCGGCGCGGCCGTGATCTTCGGCGGTGTGTTCGCGGTGAAGGCCGTGATGAATACAGGCATGAACGAATTCTTCGACAACATGCCGCAGCCGCCCGCGTCGGTCAGCGTTGCGGTCGCGAAGGCGGAACGCTGGCGTGAAGGCGCCGAAGCGGTCGGCACCTTCGTCGCGGTCAACGGTGCCGATGTCACCACCGAAGCCGGCGGCGTGATCCGCGAAATCCTGTTCGAGCCGGGCCAGCGGGTGAAGGCCGGCACGGTGCTGGTACGACTCAATACCGCCAACGAAGAAGCGACGCTGCGCGCGCTGGACGCTGCCGCGAAACTCGCGGTTTCCCAGCGCGACCGCTGGCGCGAACTCGGCCAGCAGAAGCTCGTGTCGCTGGCCGATGTCGAACAGCGCGCGGCCGATGCCGCGTCCGCACTCGCACAGGTTGAAGCGCAGCGCGCGTTGATCGCGCAGAAAACCATTCGCGCGCCCTTCGATGGCACCCTCGGGATCCGCAAGGCCAATCTCGGCCAGTTCATCGCACCCGGCAGCCCCATCGTCAATCTGCAATCGATCAGTCCGATCTTCCTGGACTTCACGTTGCCGCAGCAGCGCATGGATCAGCTCGTGGAAGGCATGACGATCCGCGCGACCGTGGATTCGCTGCCCGGACGCACGTTCGATGGCCGGATCACCGCGATCGAACCGCTCATCGACGCGGAAACCCGCAGTGTCAAAGTACAGGCGACGTTCCTCAATGGCGACAGCGCGCTGCGTCCCGGCACGTTCGCCAAGGTCGGTTTCGACCTCGGCGGCGAGCAATCGGTGATCGTGATTCCGCAGACCGCCGTCAGTTTCAATCCCTACGGCAACGCGGTGTACGTGATCCGCGAAACGCAATACGGGCCCGACGAAAAAGACACGCAGGGCAAACCGCTGACCGGCGTCAAACTGGTGGTGCAGCAGCGCTTCATCAAGACCGGCGCCACTCGTGGCGACCTGGTCGCGGTGACCGATGGCCTGAAACCGGGCGAGCGGGTCGTGACGAGTGGTCTTCTGAAACTGCGCAACGACGCCGTCGTGACCATCAACAACAAAGTGCAGCCGTCCGCCGATTCCGCGCCCAAGCCTGACAACAGTTGACGTGACAGCGCGCGCCGGAACCATACCCATGCCCACTGCCTCAATCCACCCTGCGCCGCCCGCGACGCACGGGAGAACGCGATGAAATTCACCGATATCTTCATCAACAAGCCCGTGCTCGCGGTCGTCGTCAGCCTGTTCATTCTGCTGTTCGGACTACGTGCGTTCAGTGCATTGAACGTACGCGAATACCCCGAACTGCAGAACGCGGTGATCAACGTCAGCACCACGTATTTCGGCGCCGATGCGGACCTCATCCAGGGTTTCATCACGACGCCGCTGGAACGCGAAATCGCCAGCGCCGAAGGCATCGAATACCTGACGTCGTCCAGCGCTGCCGGCGCCAGTACGATCCAGGCGTACATCCGCCTCGATCAGGATCCGAACGAAGCGTTGACCCAGATCTCGGCCAAGATCAACAAGCTGCGTGGCCAGCTGCCGCAGGAATCCGAAGACCCGGTCATCGATCTGCAGCAGGGCCAACAGATCGCTGCGATGTATGTTTCGTTCGCAAGCGAGCGGTTGGACAACAATCAGATCACCGACTACCTGACCCGGGTGATCCAGCCGAAGCTGGTCACGGTGCCCGGCGTGCAGCGTGCCGAGATTCTCGGCGCGGGCTCGTTCGCGATGCGCGTGTGGTTGAAACCGGATCGCATGACGGCGCTGAAAGTCACCGCCAGTGATGTCGATGCCGCGCTGCGCAACAACAACGTGCTGTCCGCACTGGGCTCGACCAAGGGCCAGATGGTGTCGGTGGATCTCACCGCACGCACCGATCTGCGCACGCCCGACGAGTTCCGTGAACTGGTCATCCGCGAGCAGGACGGCAGCATCGTGCGCCTCGGCGACGTGGCCGATGTGGTGCTGGGCTCGGAGAATTACGGCGCTTCCGTGCGCATCAACGGTCAGGCCGCGACGTTCATGGGCATCTATGTCTCGCCGGACGCCAATTCGCTGGACGTGATCAAGGCGGTGCGTAAAGTCTGGGACGCGGACATCATCCCGCAGTTGCCAGAAGGCATGGTCGGCACCATTCCCTACGACAGCACCAAGGCGATCCAGGATGCCATCGACGAGGTGATCAGCACGATCATCGAAGCGGTGATCATCGTGATCGTGGTGATCTATCTGTTCCTGGGATCGTTCCGCAGCGTGCTGATTCCGGCGGTCACGGTACCGCTGTCGCTGGTCGGCACCCTGTTCCTGATGCTGGTGATGGGCTTCACCATCAATCTGTTGACGCTGCTGGCGATGGTGCTGGCGATCGGCATCGTGGTCGACGACGCGATCATCGTGCTGGAAAACATCCACCGACATATCGAAGAGGGCATGTCGCCGCACGACGCCGCATTGCGCGGTGCGCGCGAACTGGCCTGGCCGGTGGTGGCGATGACCACCACGCTCGTCGCGGTCTACCTGCCGATCGGCTTCCAGGGCGGTCTCACCGGCGTGCTGTTCACCGAATTCGCATTCACGCTGGCGGGCTCGGTGCTGTTGTCGGGCGTGATCGCGCTGACGCTCTCGCCAATGATGAGCGCGAAGATGCTCAAGCCGCACAACGAAGGCGGCAAGAGCCGATTCGAAACCTGGCTGGATGTGCGTTTCGACCGCCTCCGCCATGGTTATCAGCGCCGACTGCACGGCGCGCTTGATACCAAGGGCGTGATCGGCGTGTTCGGCGCCATCGTCTTCGCTTCGTGCGTCTTCCTCTACATGCAGTCGCCGCAGGAACCCGCACCGGCCGAAGATCAGGGCTTCATCTTCTCGATCGGCAGCGCCGATCCATCGTCGACGCTGGACTATGTCGAGCGTTACACCGAAGAAGTCACCAGGATCGCCAAGGGGGTCCCCGAGGTTGAGAACTACTTCCTGTTCAACGGCGGCTTCGGCGGCGGTGGCGCCAGCAACAGCGCGATCGCAGGCTTCGTACTCAAGCCGTGGAGCGAACGCACGCGCTCGACCAAGCAGGTGCTGGAACAGGATCTGCAGCCGAAGATCGCCGAAGTCACCGGTCTGAACGTGTTCGCGCTGATCCCACCCGCGCTGCCCAGCGCAGGCGGCGACGGCGGTGGCGAATTCGTGATCGGCGGTATCGGCTCGCTGCAGCAGTTGCAGGAACTGGCCGATGCCGTGCTAGCGAAAGCCTACGCCAGCAAGCGCTTTATCTTCCTCGACAAGGATCTGAAGATCGACAAGCCGCGAATCGAAGTGCAGATCGATCGCGACAAGGCCGCCTCGCTGGGCATCGACATGCGCACGCTGTCGGCGGACATGTCGGCGATGCTGTCGGGCGGCTACGCCAACCGCTTCGCGATGCAGAACCGCTCGTACCGGGTGATCGCACAGGTGCAGCGCAGCGATCGCATCAACGCCGATCAGCTCACCAACTACTACACGCGCACGCGCAGCGGCGAGCTGATTCCGCTTTCGACCATCGTCACTCTGAAGGAGTCGGCGCAGCCGCAGGTACTGAAGCGCTTCCAGCAGTTGAACGCCGTGTCCATCACCTTCGCGCCGCGTCCCGGCGTGTCCAAGGGCGAGGCGCTGGCGGTGCTGGAACAGGCGGCGAAGGAAGTGTTGCCGCAGGGCTACAGCGTGGATTACGCCGGCGAATCGCGGCAGTTCAAACAGGAGGGCACGACCATGCTGGTCACCCTGCTGTTCGCGCTGATCATCATTTTCCTGGTGCTGTCGGCCCAATTCGAGAGCTTCCGCGATGCATTGATCATGCTGATCACCGTGCCGATGGCGATCTGCGGCGCGCTGCTGGTCATGAATGTGCTGGCGATCGTCAGCGGCATTCTCGGGTTCCAGGGCATCGAAGCTTTCCCGGGCATGAGCATCAACATCTACACCCAGGTCGGCCTGGTGACGTTGGTGGGCGTGATCACCAAACACGGCATCCTGATCGTGGAATTCGCAAACAAGCTGCAGATCGAGAAAGGCCTGTCGAAGCGCGAAGCGATCGAAGAAGCCACCGCAATTCGTCTTCGTCCGGTGCTGATGACCACTGCGGCGCTGGTGTTCGCGATGATCCCGCTGCTGATGGCCAGCGGCCCCGGTGCGGCGGCGCGCTTCTCGATGGGCACGGTCATCGCATCGGGCATGACCATCGGCACCGCGTTCACGCTGTTCGTGCTGCCGGCGTTCTATCTGTATCTCGCGCGCGACCATTCGCATGACACGGCGGATGCAGCCGCAGGCGATACCGTGTTGGAGACGCAGACGGCGTAGGGCGGGTCCTGTACCCGCCATAGGCATTCGCACGGGGCGACGATCGAATCAGCCTTGATGATTGTTCGATACGTCGAAATAGAGCAAAGCGGCGGGTACAAGACTCGTCCTACGAAAATCCCGGTGGCATCGACAACCACGATGCCATCGTCGCCGGATCCGGCGATTCCGCGGACGGCAATACACCGAGACACGGCGCCGGCAGCGCGGCGCGCAACAGTTCGACGTACTCGTCGCGTTCGGCGAACGCGGGATCGACGCTGCTGCCGATCCATCCGATCAATCGCACCCCGTCGCTCTGGATCGCGCGTGCAGTGAGCCGCGCATGATTGAGGCAGCCGAGTCGCAGGCCCACCACCAGCACTACCGGCAGATCGAGCCGCTGCACAAGATCGACCTGATCCAACCCATCATCCAGCGGCGAGGCCCAACCGCCGACGCCTTCGACCACCACCGCATCCGCCTGCGCGGCAAGACGCGCATACGCATCCTTCAAATGTGAAAGATCCACATGGATGCCCATCGCACGTGCCGCGAGCTGCGGTGCCGTGGGTCGTTCCAACGCGTACGGATTGACGTCCCGATACGCCGGTCGCGGATCGCTTGCGGCCTGCAGACGCAGCGCGTCGTCGTTGCGCCAGCCATCGGGCGTGTGTTCGCAGCCGCTGGCGACCGGCTTCATGCCCACGGTACGCAGACCTGCGGCGCGGAGGCGATGGAGCAGCGCAAGGCTCGCGATGGTCTTGCCCACGCCGGTATCGGTGCCGGTGACGAATACGCCACGGGAGGCTTCGGAAACAGAATCCGTCATGCGTCCGCCGTTGTGCGTCCGAGTGGGGGGGGATGATGCGCATGGTAAACGCCGCAGGCGCCGCTGCTACACTGCGCGCATGAGCTTCGCATCGATCCCGCTCTCCGGCAGCAAGCCGGAACAGTACGCCCAGCTCGCCACGCAGGCCGAGGCGCTGCTCGCTGGCGAATACGATCGCATCGCCAACGCCGCGAATCTGTCCGCGCTGGTCTATCACGCGCTGCCGGATCTGAACTGGGCCGGTTTTTATTTCTTCGACGGCACCGAACTGGTGGTCGGTCCGTTCCAGGGCCTGCCTGCCTGCGTCCGCATTCCCCTCGACAAGGGTGTGTGCGGCGCGGCCGCCACGACCCGACAGACGCAGCGCATCGCCGATGTCCATGATTTCCCCGGCCACATCGCCTGCGATGCCGCATCGCGTTCTGAACTGGTGGTACCGCTGCTGCTGGACGACGCGCTGATCGGCGTGTTCGATCTCGACAGTCCGGTTCCCGGACGATTCGACGTTGAAGATCAGGTAGGGCTCGAAACCATTGCTGCACTGTTCGTACGCAGTCTGCGCAGGAACGCGTAAGCTTCGGCGCGTAAGCTTTCGACACGCGAGCTTCGGCACGCGAGCGTTCGAAACGCGAGCCCCGCAACTCCTCTCGACGACGGAACCGCATGGCCACTCCGCTGAAACTCCGCAATATCGGCCCGAAAAGCGCAGCCTGGCTGCGTCAGGTCGGCCTACGCACCGAAGACGAATTGCGCGCGATCGGCGCGCTGGAAGCCTTCATGCGCGTCAAGCGCGCCGGCTTCAAACCCAGCCTCAACCTGCTGTACGCGCTGGAAGGCGCCCTGCTCGATTGCCACTGGCAGGATGTGCCCAGCGAACGCCGCAGCGAACTGTTGATCGCCGCCGATGCGGCCATCGCGCTGTTGCCGCCGCCGCGCGGCCGGCCGGCCGCCTCGCCGGTCACCACCACGCACACGATGCGCGAAGAAGACTCGGCACCCGCGTTCAGTCTTTTCGACGACCCCGACAGCGCCGGCCACGCCGACTGATCCCGCTCGCCTCACCTGCACCGCACCGCTGAGGTACACTGCGCGCGCTTCGAGGTGACCTGAGGACAGCCGTCCGAAGGTTGAAACGGGAAGCCGGTGCGCGCCATTCATGGCGCAATGCCGGCGCTGCCCCCGCAACGGTAAGTGCGTCAAGCCATCGCATCCGCCACTGTGATCCGTCATCGCTCGATGACAGCATGGGAAGGCGCGACGGCCGAACAGGCATGCCCTGTTCGCGCATGAGCCCGGAGACCGGCCTCGGAGTTCACGGTTGCGATGCGGAGGGCATTGCGGCGACGTCGCCGTCTTGCCCATGCGCTTGCATGCGTCTCGTCGGCCGCTCGCTGTCTTCTCTCCGTCCGCGACTCCAACCCATCTCACCGCGCACGGGTGTGCGCGATGGAGTCCCGCATGTCTTGTTCGAAATATCCTCTGGCCCTCGCGATCGCGGGCGCCCTTCCCGTCACTGTGTTGGCGCAATCGAACGACGCCGACACGCTCGACGAGGTCGTGGTCACCGCCACGCGCACCGCGATCACCACCGATGCCGCGCTGGCGCCGGTCGAAGTGATCGATCGTGAGGCGATCGCACGCAGCCAGGCCGGTTCGCTCGGCGAACTGCTGCGCGGTCGCGCCGGCATCAATCTGAGCAATCAGGGCAGCACCGGAAAACTCAGCGCGCTGTTCGTGCGCGGCAGCGAATCGGATCACGTCCTCGTGCTGGTCGATGGCGTACGCATCGGCTCGGCCACTTCCGGTCTCGCCTCGTTCCAGGACCTGCCGGTCGCGCTGATCGATCGCATCGAAATCGTGCGCGGTCCGCGCTCCAGCCTCTATGGCTCGGACGCCATCGGCGGCGTGATCCAGGTCTTCACCCGCCGCGATCGCGGTGAGACAAACGTTCGCTTTCACGTCAGCGCCGGCAGCCACGGGCGTCGCGAAGGCAGCGTCGGCGTCGGCGGAGGCGGCGAGCGCGGCTGGTTCGGTCTCGATACCGCCTACCAGCGCACCGATGGCATCGACGCCTGTCGCGGTTCAAGCACGCTGTTCGCAGGCTGTTTCACCGAGGAACCCGATCGCGACGGTTACGACAGCCGCTCGGTTTCGCTGCGCGGCGGCGTGAACATCGGCGAATCCATCGAACTGCAGGGCAACGCGCTGCACGTGCGCGGACACAACGATTACGACGGCAGCTTCGTCAACCGCTCCGACATCGTGCAGCAGGCGCTCGGCGCACAGTTGCGCTGGAAGGCGAGCGATCGCATCGACCTGCGCTTCAACATCGGCAGCAACCAGGATGCCTCCGACAATTTCATCGGCAGCGTCGCCAACGGCGACTTCGCCAGCCGCCGCGACAGTGCATCGGTGCAGGCCGACATTGCGCTGGCCGAAGCGCATCTGCTGACGCTCGGCGTCGACTGGCTGCGCGACCGTATCGACAGCGACACCGATTACGACGACACCCGACGCAGCAACCGCGCCGCGTTCGCGCAATATCAGGGGCGGCTCGACACCGGCGCGTTCGGCACGCACGACGTGCAACTGGCGCTGCGTCGCGACGACAACGACCAGTTCGGCGGCGAAACCACCGGCACCGCCGCGTGGGGCCTGGACTTCGCCGACGCTTGGCGCATCACCGCCAGCTATGGCACCGCGTTCAAGGCGCCGACCTTCAACGAGCTGTATTACCCGTTCTTCAGCAACCCGGCACTGCGCCCGGAGTCGTCCAGGACCTACGAGATCGGCCTCGCCTGGCGCGGCGACACCACCCGCGTGCGTCTGGATGCGTTCACCACCGATGTCGACGATCTGATCGCCTTCGACGCCACGCTGTTCATACCGGACAACATCGCCCGCGCCCGCCTGCGCGGCGCGGAATTGCGCGTGGACAGCCGCGTCTTCGGCTGGGACCTCGGCGCCAGCGCCAACTGGCTCGACCCGGAAGATCGCGCCTCCGGCCACGACCTCCCGCGTCGCGCGCGCAGCACGGCGCGGCTGGAGCTGGATCGCGGCTTCGGCAGGTTCCACCTGGGTTTCACCGGTATCGCCGAGGGCAGTCGTTACGACGACCTCGCCAATCTCCGGCGACTGGGCGGCTTCTCCACCCTCGATGTGCGCGGCGAATACGCCTTTGCGGCCAACTGGACCCTGCAGGCGCGGGTCGCGAATGTCTTCGACAAGCGCTACGAAACCGCAGCGTTCTACAACCAGCCCGGCCGCGAATGGTCGCTGACGCTGCGTTATCGACCGATGCAGTGATCGGCTGCAGTGATCAGCTCAAACCGGAGCCGGGAGGCAGCGCATCGCCGCCCGGCTCCGCCCCATCCATTCAGCTGGCGCACGCATCGCGATTGCGCCTGTCTCTCAGGCTATGATATCCAGTGTCCTGCGCCGATCTGCGGCGCTTTCGATACCCCGCTCCTCCGAAGGGCGTCATGCCGTCCAGCTCCGAACACATCAGCCCCGGTCTTTTCGTCGTCAGGCCCATCGCCCCGACGATTCCGACTGCCGGCCTTTCCCGCCTGGATGGCCTGGCCAGCGTTGAACCGCTGGGCGGGCGGATGCCCGGCTGGGTCGTGAAGCTGAACAAGTCACCCAGGAACGCGCGCGCAGGCTGGCGCGACCTGCACCGCCTGCTCGGCCCCGATTTCGTGGTGCTACCCGCGATGGTCGATTCGGATGGCTGTTACCGCTACCCGACCGGCCTGCTGTCGCTGCGCTTCGACAACGATGCCAGCGAACAGAAACTGCGCAGCGTCGCCAGCACCTATGGTCTGGAATTCGTCGGCCGCGCCAAATTCACCAAGCAACAGGCGCTGTTCAAGCCCGCCGCCGGCAGCGACGTTTTCCTGCCCGACGTGAGCGGCAAGATCGAAGACGATGAACACATCGAAGCGGTCTGGTTCGACGCCGAAAGCGCGTACACCCGTTCGTAACACCCGCCTGCCACCGACTTCCTTACAGGACGTGAGGCCGCAATGAATTCCATTTTCGCCGACCCGGCGGACCACGCGCCGATGATCGTCGAAACCGCCACCCGCTCCGATGTCGGCATGCGCATGGCCAGCGGCGAATGGATCGAGCTCGACCGCCTGCCGCTGAGCCTCGAAGCCGTCGACGGCGAAACCATCGCACGCCTGTCCGGCACCGCCGTCGCGGCGATGGCGACCGGACGGGTGATGCGTGCAGCGCAGACATTCTTCGAAGTACCGAGTCACGGCGCCGCGAAAGCGCCGACCGCCGCACGCGCCAGATCGGCGACCAGGGCGCTGGGCAATGTACTGGAACGCAAGACGATCACCGCGTACATGGATCGCGAAACGCAGTTGATGCGGATCCTGTACAAGGAAATCGTGCTGCGTTTCAAGGCGCAGGTGCCGGCGAAAATCCGCAGCGCGATCCTGCGCGACAGCGGCCTCACGCTGCTCTGCCGCAATCCGATGGTTCCGGATCAGATGATCCTCACCGACACCGCGCTGCGCCATCCCGGCGAAGAACTCATCCGGCTGGCGGCGCGACTGAGCACGTTGGACGAAGTGGCGTTCGCTGCGCCGAACTTCGTCTCCCAGTTCCGCCGCAGCGCAGCAGCGTCGAATACTCCTTCCTCGAAACAGTGGCATCTGCGCCTGGTCGGCGCCGGCAAGGCATGGGAGACCACGCGCGGCAAACGCGCGATCACCATCGCCGTGCTCGACGACGGCGTCGATGTCGAACATCCCGAACTGCGCGGCAACCTCCTGCGCAACGCCGATCCGGACGAACCGCGCGATCTGATCGGCCGCGATTTCTATGTGCCCGACGACGATATCGATCATTTCAATCCGCGCCCGAAACGCTTCCGCGCGCCGTTCGAGCTGATGAGCGGCAACGATATCCACGGCACCTGCTGCGCCGGTGTCGCGGTGGGTCGTGGCCCACGCGCCTACGGCATCGCACCGAACTGTCGATTGCTGCCGGTGAAGGTTTTCCACGCCGACGATCTGGCCAGCGAAAGCCAGGTCGCCGATGCGATCCGCTACGCCGCCGCGTTCGCCGACGTGATCTCTTGCTCGTGGGGCGGCGCGAAAAGTCCCGACATCGAATTCGCGCTGCAGGATGCGCGTCGCTTCGGTCGCAAAGGGCGCGGTGCGGTGGTGGTGTGCGCGACCGGCAACGAAGCGCACAACCGCATCGATTACCCCGCGTCCGATCCGAACGCGATCGCGGTTGGCGCGTCGACCGACGCCGACGAACTGGCCGACTATTCCAACCGCGGCCCGCAGGTCTGCGTGGTCGCGCCGTCGAACGGCGGCACGCGCGCGATCTTCACCACCGATGTCTCCATACCCGGGCGCGGCTTCAACACCGGCGATGCCGCTGCGGGCGGCGCCGATGGTCTGTTCACCAACGACTTCGGCGGCACCTCGGCGGCGACGCCGCTGGTCGCCGGCCTCTGCGGGCTGATGCTGTCGTTGAAACCGGACATGACCGCCGAGGACGTCCGCGCGGCGCTCATCGCAAGCGCGAAGAAAATCGGCCCGGCGTCCGCATACAAAGCCAACGGCCATTCGAACAAATTCGGCTACGGTCGAATCGATGCGGCCAAAGCGGTGGCGCAAGTGAAGGCGTCGAAGGCGAAAACGAAAAAACCGAAACAGGACCGGTAGCGCTAATGCCAGTCAGTTAAGCCTGAAGGGAATGATTCACGACGAGCGATCTTTCTCCCTCCCTTCAACCGCAGGTTGAGGGGGTGAGGAGTCATGC
>JBAQRU010000093.1:0-3439 GCA_049296025.1 Lysobacteraceae bacterium
GTGGCGTGTCCTCACCGTCCGCCCCGGCACGCAGGGGCGGGCAGGCGTTGCCGGGCGATGCGTCAGTGCGCTGCGGCGACCGCGCCGCCGTGCGCCGACTTCGGTTCGCGCACCAGCACCAGGCACAGCGCACCGACAATCAGGCTGCCGCCGCTGATCATCAGCGCGTAGATCGGCTGGTTGTCGAAGACCGCTTTCAGCGTGGGGCCCAGCAGCGTTGCGGCGACGATCTGCGGAATCACGATGAACATGTTGAAGATGCCCATGTACAGGCCCATCTTCTTCTCCTCGACGCAGGACGCCAGCAGCGCGTACGGCATCGACAGGATGCTGGCCCACGACACGCCGACCAGCGCGAACGACAGGACCAGATACTGCGGCGACGGCACATACGCCATCGACAGGAAGCCGATACCGCCCAGCAGCAGCGACACGAAGTGCACCAGCTTGCGATTCACCACGAACCGCGACGCATAGAAGCTCAGCAGCAGCGCCACCACCATCGACGACAGCCCGTAATAGCCCATGTACGAACCGACCAGGTCCGCTGCGTTCTGATACGCGCCATTCGCCGTTTGGAATGCTTCGGCCTGCGCCGCGACCGCAGTGTCGAACGCGGCCGGATCGGGCGCCGGGGCCTTGAACACATGCTCGGTCAATGCCGGCGTGGCCATGCTCCACATGCTGAAGAACGACAGCCAGCTGAAGAACTGCACCACGCCGATGCTCAGCATCTGCCGGGGCATGTGCAGGATGTTGTGGATGATCTCGCCGATGAAATTGCCGGAGGATTTCTTCTCTTCGGCGAAACGTGCGAGGTCTTCCGGCGGATACTCCCTGGTGGTGAACACGGTCACCAGGATGCTGGTCAGGAATACGAACGCGCCGGCCGCGAACGCCACCTTCACCGACATCGGCACCACGCCCGGGCCGGCCTCGTTGGACACCCCGAGCTGATTGACGAACCACGGCAGATTGCTCGCCACCCACGTACCGATGCCGATGATCAGGGTCTGCAGCACGAAGCCGTAGGAGCGCTGATTCTCCGGCAGCTTGTCGGCGACCAGCGCGCGGAACGGCTCCATGCTGATGTTGATCGAGGCGTCCAGCACCCAGAGCAGACCCACCGCCATCCACAGCGCCGACGAGTGCGGCATGAAGATCAGCGCGATCGAAGCGAGGATCGCGCCGACCAGGAAGTAGGGCCGACGCCTGCCGAGGATCGGATGCCAGGTGCGGTCGCTGAAGTAACCGATCACCGGCTGCACCAGCAGTCCGGTCAGCGGCGCCGCGATCCACAGCAGCGGCAGCGCGTCCTTCTCGGCGCCGAGCGTCTGGAAGATGCGCGACATGAAGCCGCCCTGCAGCGCGAATCCGAACTGGATGCCCAGGAAGCCGAACGACATGTTCCAGATCTGCCAGAACGACAGCTGCGGTTTCGATTGCGTCGTGCCTGGGTTCATCGTGATGCCTTTGATGGGAACATGTGTGGTGGAGCGCCGTGACTCGTGTCCGCAGCGCGGTCGTAAGCGGTTAACGATGCACGCGCGCATCGCGCGCGGCACGTTGCAATGCAGCATTTCCGCTGCAAACGTATTCAACCGCGCGATGCCCTCGTCAGCGTGGCATCGTCGCGCCTCCGGACCAGCACGGCGGTTGCGCACCAGCATGCGGCACGAATGCCTTCGCGGAGGATCACATCGGCTTGGCGGCGCAGTGCTTGGCGATGAATTCCTCGTGGGTGGGCATCACCCGGGTGCAATTGGCGATCACGCCGCGAATCCCTTCCATGTATTCGATGATCTTCTCTTCCGAATACACGTCGACCATCGCATGGTACGAGCGCGGCTCCACCCGCTGGCCGTACATCACCTGCATCCAGCTGGGCTCGGCGAACAGCTCGTTGCATTCGCGGAAGATGCGGCCGTTGCTTCGGAACAGTTCCATCTTGCGGGTCAGCGATTCGGGCACGTCCATCGTCCGGCAGTAGTTCCAGAACGGCGTGTCGTCGCGCTCGGTGGCGTGGTAATGCATGATCAGGAAATCGCGGATCTTGTCGAACTCGAAATCGGCGTGCTGATTGAATTCGTCGATGTCGGTCTGATCGAAACCGGCATGCGGGAAGAACGCGGTCAGCCGCGCGATGCTCGACTGGATCAGGTGGATGCTGGTCGATTCCAGCGGTTCCATGAAGCCACTGGCCAGACCGATGGCGACCACGTTCTTGTTCCAGAATTTCCTGCGCTTGCCGGTGACGAAGCGCAGCACGCGCGGCTCGGCCAGCGCTTCGCCTTCGAGATTGGCCATCAGCGTCGCGACGGCTTCGTCCTCGCTGATGTACTGGCTGCTGAAGACGTGGCCGTTGCCAACGCGGTGCTGCAGCGGAATGCGCCACTGCCAGCCGGCGTCGCGCGCGGTCGAGCGCGTGTACGGCGTGAGCGGCGTGGTGCGCGTGCAGGGCACCGCCGCCGCGCGGTCGCACGGCAGCCAGTGGGTCCAGTCGATGTAGCCGGTCTTGAGCGTCTGTTCGATCAGCAGGCCGCGGAAGCCGGAACAGTCGACGAACAGCTGGCCCGGGATGCGTTCGCCGTTGTCGAGCGTGATCGCGTTGACGAAGCCGGTTTCGGGATTCTGTTCGACGCCGATGACTTTGCCTTCGGTGCGGACCACGCCGCGCGCTTCGGCGAAACCGCGCAGATACTGCGCGTAGAGCCCGGCGTCGAAATGATAGGCGTAGGCGATGTCCGCCAGCGGCGAGTTCGGGCGGTCGCTGACCGGATGCATGAATTTGTTCTGGCGTGCGGCGACGGTGTTGATCGAATAATCGTCGAGCGGCGCCGCCTTCCCGGCCTGGCGCATTTTCAGCCAGTACTGGTAAAACGCGACCATGCCGAGGTCCTGGCCGATCTTGCCGAAGCCGTGGATGTAGCTGTCGCCGATCTGGCCCCAGTTCACGAACTCGATGCCCAGCTTGAACGAGCCCTTGGTCTTGCGGAGGAATTCGGCCTCGTCCAGGTCCAGCGCATTGTTGTAGAGCTTGATCATCGGGATCGTGGCTTCGCCCACGCCGACGATGCCGATTTCGTCGGATTCGACCAGCCGGATCGAATAGGATCGGTTCAACACTTTCGACAGTGCGGCGGCTGTCATCCAGCCGGCGGTACCGCCGCCCACGATCACGATTTCGGACACACGATTGTTTTCGACCACAGGCACAGCGTTCATGCAGCGAAGTCTCATTGAAATGCGCAACCAGTATGCGACGGCGACCGCCGCCGGTCATCCTGCACTGCGGCGATCCGGCATCGGCCGGTGCTGTGCTGCATACGTATTCATGCCGCTGATCGCCATGCTGCTGTCGCCCGCAGTCATGGCCGCCCCGCCCCGGGATGCGCTGCGCGCCGCCTGCGATGCCAGCGACGCTGCGACCGTGCTGCAT
>JBAQRU010000094.1:0-1523 GCA_049296025.1 Lysobacteraceae bacterium
CCCCTGCGGTGGGCGAACCTGCAATGGGCGAGCTCGAATCCGCACCGGCCGCTGCCGCGAAGCCCTCTGCTGAACCCGCGCCGGCACCGGCAAAGTAAGCGGCTGGCGACACCGATGTCCGCCCGGCCCATAGCGCTCGACACCAGGATCCCGCCGCCGGTGGTGCTGATGTCGGTTGGCTTTGCGATGTGGCTGCTGGCGCGGCTCACGCCGCAGTTCTCGGTCCATTTCCTTCTGCAGTGGCCGCTGGCGACCGCCCTGGTCATCACCGGACTGTTGTGCGAAGTGCTGCCGGGTCGGCGTTTCAGGCGCGCCGGCACCACGGTCAATCCACTGCGGCCGCAGAACAGCTCGCGACTCGTGGTCGAAGGGCTGAACCGCCACAGCCGCAACCCGATGTATCTGGGACAACTGCTGTTGCTGTTCGCCTGGGCGGCGATGCTCGCCCATCCGCTGTCGGCGCTGTTGGCGCCGCTGTTCGCGCTGTACATCACGCGCTTCCAGATCGTGCCGGAAGAACGCGCGCTCGCGGCGCATTTCGGCGCCGAATACGAGGCTTACCGCGCGCGGGTGCGGCGATGGATCTGAAACTGGATAAGAAACACGCCGCATGCTTCCACTGCGGCGAACCGCTGCCGTCGCAGCCGGTGATCGAAACGATCGCGGATGCGCCGCAGCCGTTCTGCTGCACCGGCTGCGCCGCGGCCGCGCGCTGGATCGGCGACGCCTCCCTCGGCGACTACTACCGTCTGCGCCAGAGCGACGCCGTGCGCGTCGGCACCGAGACCATCGACTACGCGAACTGGGACCGCGAGGATCTGCTCGCCGAACACAGCGTCGTCGTTGACGGCGGGCGCGAGATCACCCTGCTCACCGATGGCATGCGCTGCGCCGCCTGCGCATGGCTGATCGACCGCGCGCTGACCCGCGAACCGGGCGTGCGCGAAGTCGCCGCGAATGCGGTCACCGGCCGCATCCGCATTGTCTGGGACGCCGCGCGCACGCCGCTGTCGTCGCTGCTGTCGCGGCTGGCGTCGCTGGGCTACCGGCCGTCGCTCGCCACCGGCGAAACCCGCGAGCGCGAGCGTCGTCGCGAGCGCAACCGCTGGCTGCTGCGCCTGGGCATCGCCGGGCTCGGTGCGATGCAGGCGATGATGTATGCGGAGGCGTTGTATCTCGATACCGCCGGCGAGATGTCGGTGCCGACCCGCGATTTCTTCCGCTGGATCACCTTTCTGGTTTCGACGCCGGTGGTGTTCTATTCCGGCTGGCCGTTTCTCGAAGGCATGTGGCGCGAACTGCGCGGCAGGCGGCTGGGCATGGACACGCTGATCGCCGGCTCGACCCTGCTCGCGTATTTCGCCAGCCTGCTCGAAACCGTGCGCGGCGGCGTGCACGTGTGGTTCGACGCGGCGGTGATGTTCGTGTTCCTGCTGCTGGCCGCACGCATGCTGGAACAGCGCGCGCGCGGCATCGCCAGTGCGCAGGTGGATGCGCTGGCCCGGGCGCGGCCGGCGCTGGCC
>JBAQRU010000095.1:0-3761 GCA_049296025.1 Lysobacteraceae bacterium
ATCCTGCTCGATCCGGCGCTCGGCTTCGCGTTGCTCGGAGATCAACTGCTGCAACCGGGTCTCGTCCTGCGCCAGCTTCTCGCGCAACCCCTGCAGGCGCACGTCGAGCCCACGGAACTCCAGCGCCTTCCACTCCGCATCCTTGATCCGGCGCTCGGCCTGGATCGTCTGGTACTGCTCGGCCTGCTTGGCCTGCCGCGCGAGATGCTGCAGCTGTTTGCCGACTTCTTCGCGCAGGTCGCCAAGGCGGTCGAGGTTTTCGCGGGTATGGCGGATGCGGGTCTCGGTTTCCTTGCGGCGCTCCTTGTACTTGGAGATGCCGGCGGCTTCTTCGAGATAGACGCGCAGTTCCTCGGGCTTGGCCTCGATGACCTGCGAGATCATGCCCTGCTCGATGATCGAGTAGCTGCGCGGGCCCAGGCCGGTGCCGAGGAACAGATCGGTGATGTCGCGGCGGCGGCACTTGGTGCCGTTGAGGTAGTAGTTGCTCTGGCCGTCGCGGCTGACCTGGCGCTTGACCGAGATTTCGTTGAAGGCCGCGTATTCACCGGCGATGGTGTGGTCGGCGTTGTCGAAGACCAGTTCGACCGTGGCCTGGGCCACCGGCTTGCGCGCCGAGCTGCCGGAAAAGATCACGTCGGTCAGCGAGTCGCCACGCAGGCGGCTGGCGGCGCTTTCGCCCATCACCCAGCGGATCGCATCGATGATGTTCGACTTGCCGCAACCGTTCGGCCCGACCACGCCGGTCATATTGGTCGGCAGGTGCAGGGTGGTCGGATCGACGAAGGATTTGAAGCCGGATAGCTTGATCGTGGAAAGACGCATGCGCTGATCGGGTGCTCCGCCGGCCCGACCGGAGAAAACCGGCGCCGGCGCAGGTAGGTAGTAGTTGAGAATCCAGCGCCAAGCGATTGATTCCGCTGGCGACAATCCGGCCTGTCCGCCGCATCGTCTCCGCAGTATATAGAACGTTGCCGCCCGCGAAACTCACCCGGCGGGCGGCAGCCTCAAACCGGTCGCCGGATCGAAGGCATGCCACTGCCCCGGCGCCGCGCGCAGCGGCAGGGTCTGCCCCGGCTCGGGCAGGTCTTCGGGCGCGAACCGGGCGACCAGCGCATGCGGGCCGTAGCGCAGATAGGCGAAGGCCTCGCTGCCGACAGGCTCGATCACTTCGAGCCCGGCCCCGAAATGCGGGTTGTCGTCGGCCGCACAGCGCAGCAGATGCTCGGGACGCAGGCCCAGATCGACCTCGCGGCCGAGCCACTGCGGATCGATCTCCAGCCCCGGCAGCGACAGCACCAGACCTTCGGTCAGCGCCAATCCCAACGTCCCGCCCTCGACGACCAGCCGCCCGCGCAGGATGTTCATCGCCGGGCTGCCGAGGAAGGTGGCCACGAACAGATTGGCCGGCCGGCGGTACAGCGCCATCGGCGTATCGATCTGCTGGATCTCGCCGTCCTTCATCACCACGATCCGCTGGCCGAGGGTCATCGCCTCGATCTGGTCGTGGGTGACGTAGACCATGGTCGTCCCGAGGCTGCGGTGCAGGCGCGCGATTTCGGTACGCATCGACATGCGCAGCTTGGCATCGAGATTCGACAGCGGCTCGTCGAGCAGGAACACCTTCGGCTGCCGCACCAGCGCGCGGCCCAGCGCGACCCGCTGGCGCTGACCGCCGGACAATGCAGCCGGACGGCGTTCGAGCAGGGCGCCGAGTTCCAGGGTGTCCGCCGCCGCCTGGATGCGCTGCGCGATCTCGGCCTTCGGGTGGCCGCGAAGTTTGAGCCCGAAGGCCAGGTTCTCGGCCACGGTCATGTGCGGATACAGCGCGTAACTCTGGAACACCATCGCGATGTCGCGATCCTTGGGCGCTACGTCATTGACGGTGCGCCCGTCGATGGCGAGCGTGCCGTCGCTGATCGCCTCCAGCCCCGCGATCATCCGCAGCAGCGTGGACTTGCCGCAGCCCGAAGGCCCGACCAGCACCAGCAGTTCGCCATCGGCTACTTCGAAACTGGCGCCGGCCACGGCGACATGCCCGTCCGAGTAGACCTTGCGAAGCCGATCGAGCACCACTGTCGCCATGTTCCTTCCTCGTCCGGGGTCGTGCCGTTTGTCGTGTCGTTCACCGTACTCCGCGACATCGACGATGTCGGAATGCGGGAGGGGTTACAGACCGCAAACCTTGATGTAGTCTTGATGTAACCGTTTACATACCGCCCCCGCATCATGCCATCGAAGCCGCGTCCGAGAAACCCCAACATGCCGCATGCCAACGACAGGACGTATTCCTTCCCTCCGGGTTTCCTCTGGGGCGCCGCGACCGCCGCACACCAGATCGAGGGCTCGCCGATGGCCGATGGCGCCGGCCCCAGCATCTGGACCCGGTTTGCGCACACCCCGGGCATGACCCTCAACGGCGACAACGGCGACGTGGCCTGCGACCACTACCGGCGCTGGAAGGACGACGTGAAGCTGATGCGCGACCTCGGCCTGCAGGCCTACCGCTTCAGCGTGTCGTGGTCGCGGATCCTGCCGGAGGGCACCGGCCGGGTGAATCAGGCGGGGCTCGATTTCTATTCGCGCCTGGTCGACGAACTGCTGGCCAACGGCATCGAACCGCTGCTCACGCTCTACCACTGGGATCTGCCCGCAGCGCTGGACGACAAGGGCGGCTGGCTCAACCGCGACTGCGCCGACTGGTTCGCCGAATACGGCAGCGTGCTGTACCGCGCGCTCGACGGCCGGGTGAAGAAGTGGGTCACGCTCAACGAGCCGTGGGTGATCACCGATGGCGGCTATCTGCACGGTGCACTCGCCCCCGGTCACCGCAGCAGATACGAAGCGCCGATCGCCTCGCACAACCTGATGCGCGCGCACGGCGCCGCCGTGCAGGCGTATCGCGCCGAGGGCAAACACGAGATCGGTCTGGTGGTGAACATCGAGCCGAAATATCCCGCCAGCGACAGCGCTGCGGACGCCGCAGCGACGCAGCGCGCGCACGCCTACATGAATGAGCAGTACCTGCACCCCGCCCTGCTCGGCCGCTATCCGCCGGAGCTGAAAGAAATCTTCGGCGATGCGTGGCCGGACTTCGATCCGGAAGATTTCAAGCTGATCGCGCAGCCGCTGGATTTCGTCGGCATCAACTACTACACCCGCAGCGTGACGCAAGCGAACGACAGCTATCCGCTGAAAGCCGGCGCGGTGCGCCAGCCGCTGGGCACCTACAGCGAAACCGGCTGGGAAGTCTTCCCGCAGGGCCTCACCGATCTGCTGCTGTGGTTCAAGCAGACCTACGGCGATCTGCCGGTGTACATCACCGAGAACGGCGCCGCGTTCTTCGACCCGCCAGTGGCGGAGAACGACCGCATCTGCGATCCGCTGCGCATCAACTATCTGCACAAACACCTGCGCGCGATCCACGATGCCATCGCCGCTGGCGTGGATATCCGCGGCTACATGGTGTGGTCGCTGCTCGACAACCTCGAATGGTCGCTCGGCTACTCCAAGCGTTTCGGCATCGTCCATGTGAACTACGGCACCCAGCAGCGCACGCCGAAAGACAGCGCGCTGTGGTATTCGGAAGTCATCGCCAGTCACGGCAGCAAACTGGACGAGCCGTCGCCTTACTGATTCCTGCCTTATCGATTGCCGCACTACCGATTACTGCACTCCCGGTTTCTCTCCCCGCCCACGGGCTGGTGCGCCCCGACGATGTCGATCCCCCGGTCGTCGGGGCTTTTTTTTCGGTGCTGCAC
>JBAQRU010000096.1:0-8455 GCA_049296025.1 Lysobacteraceae bacterium
GGAGAGGGTGGCCGAAAGCCGGGTGAGGGGAACACGCATGACCACCGCCGGTCTGCGCGCCTGGATCGAACGCCGCGCGGCGAAGTGGATCACACCGCGTGCGCCCGAATCGCTGCCGGTCCGTTTCGATCGCAGACGCGTCTACGTGCTGCCGACCGGATTCGGGCTGTTCTTCAGCGTGTTGCTGGTGGCGATGCTGCTGGGCGCGCTGAACTACAACAACAATCCGGCGCTGATGCTGGCGCTGCTGCTGGGCGGCGCCGCGCACACCGGCCTGTTCGCCGCGCATCTGCAATTGTCGGGATTGAGCATCGTCGCGATCGGCGCCGATCCGGTCAGCGCCGGCAAACCGCTGCAGTTGCGCGTGCACGCGCGCGCCGAACCCGGGCGCGAGCGTCGCGGTCTGCGCATCGCTTCGGGCGGGCATGCCGCGTTCCTGTCGCTGCAGCAGGGCGCGGGCGAAGCGACGATCGAACTGCCCACCGAACGCCGCGGCTGGCTGGAGCCCGAACGTCTGCGCATCTCCACCACGCGCCCGTTGGGCGTGGTGGTGGCCTGGAGTTACGTCTGGCCAGAAGCGCCGCTGCTGGTCTATCCCGCGCCCGAAGCGCACGGCCCGCCGCTGCCGGAAGGCGGTGGCGACCGGGCGATCGCGCGCATGCATCCCAGCGGCGACGATGTGCATCACCTGCGCACGTATCGTCGCGGCGATTCGCGCCGCGCGATCGCCTGGAAGCCTTCGGCCCGGCGCGATGAATTGCTGGTCCGCGAGTACGAACAACCGCTCGGCGCCGATATCGATCTGGATTGGCGCGAATTGAATGCGCTGCCCTACGAAGCGCGCATCCGTCGTCTCGCAAGATGGGTCGACGAAGCCGAACGCGACGGGCGTCGCTACCGGCTGGTGCTGCCGGGGCAACCGCCGCTGGGGCCGGCGCAGGGCAATGCGCATCGGCATGCCTGCCTGAAGGCGTTGGCGCTGATGCCGGCAGGCTCTCCCCTCCCCTTGCGCGAAGCGCAGGGGGAGGCCGGGAGGGGGTAGCCCATGTCACCGGCGTCCGCCTCACCCCTCCCCAACCCTCCCCTTCGCCTTCAGCGAAAGGGAGGGAGGCAAGCGGTTGCGCCAATGCTCGAGCCATTCGCACGACGCTGGACACTCGCTGCCGCCGCCACGTGTCTGCTGCCGCTCTTGTTGCAGGTGCCGCCGATACTGGCGGTGGGAATCGGTGCGGTCACGATCGCCATTCCGTTCTTCGTGCGTGAAGGCCGCGCACCCGGCTGGCTGAAATCCCTGCTGATCGTGGTCCTGATGGGCACGGTGATGACCCGCTACGAATTCCGCTTCGGCCGCGATACCGGCTGCGCGCTGCTGGCGACGATGCTGGCGCTGAAACCGGTGGAAATGCAGAGCCTGCGCGACGCTCGAAGTCTGCTGGGATTCGCGCTGTTCGCGCCATTCGCGACATTTCTGCTGGATCAGGGGCCGCTGTCGTTGACGCTCGGGCTGATCGCGGCAGTCACCGTGCTGGCGGCGCTGCTGAAACTCACCGATATCGAAGTCGGCGAAGTGTCGTCGACGGACAAACCCTGGCGACGGTTCGCCATCGTGGCGCGGATGATCGCCATCGGACTGCCGCTGGCGCTGGTGGTGTTCTGGCTGTTTCCGCGCTTCAGCGTGCCGATGTGGGGCGTGCCCGAACGCGCACTGACCCGCCCCGGACTGTCGGACCGGATGACGCCGGGCGATTGGATCGATCTGGTCGCCGACGACACCCCGGCGCTGCGGGCGACTTTCATCGGCGAAGCGCCACCGCCATCACAGATGTACTGGCGCGGGCCGGTGCTATGGGATTTCGACGGCCGCAGTTGGACGGCGGTGGAATGGTCTCGATCGATAGGGCGTACCGACACCGCGCCAGGGCCGAAACGCTATGAGTACGTGCTGGAGGTCGAGCCGACCGAACGCAGTCAACTGGTCGCGCTGGAGCTACCGCTCGCCGCACCGCCCGGTTCGCAGCTCGGTAAGGATTTCAGCCTGCGCAGCGACGAGCCGTTGAACGGCATCACCCGCTGGCGGATGCGCTCGGCGCCACGGACAACACTCGAAAACGATCCGTCCCGAACCGAGCTTCACCCCGCGCTCCGACGACTCGCCCTGCGTCTGCCCGCCGGCTACAACCCGCGCACCCGCGCCTTGGCCGACACCTGGCGCCGCGAAGCCGGCCCCTCAAGCGCGGCCAGCGACAACGCCATCGTCAAACGATCGCTCGCCTGGATCCGCACCGAGTTCGCGTACACCCTCGATACACCGCTGCTCGGCCGCAACACCGTCGACGAATTCCTGTTCGACGAAAAGGCCGGATTCTGCGAGCACTTCAGCGGCGCGTTCGTGGTGCTGATGCGCTCGGCCGGCATTCCGGCACGGGTGGTCACCGGTTACGTCGGCGGCTATCGCAACCCGGTTGGCGACTACTGGCTCGTGCGCCGATCGGATGCGCATGCCTGGGCTGAAGTCTGGCTGGACGGTCGCGGCTGGGTGCGCGTGGACCCGACGGCCGCAGTCGCGCCGGAGCGCATCTACGACACCATCGCCGACCGCAGACCGGGCGCGCTCGGCGGTTTCGCCGGGCTGACGCCCATGTTCAATATCGGCGACTGGATGCGCCGTGGCTGGAACGATTTCGTACTCGGCTACAACGCCGCGCGCCAGCGTCGCCTGCTGGAATCCTTCGGCGTGCCGGATCTCGACTCGGCCAGATTGATTCAACTGTTCGTGATCGCGACCGTGCTGGCGATGGTGGGCATGCTCTGGCTGACCACCCGGCAGGAGCGCGAGCGCGATCCGGTGCTTCGCGCCTGGCACCGCCTGGAACGTCGCTACCGTCGGCTCGGCCTCGCTCGCGCACCGCACGAACCGGCCACGGACTGGGTCGAGCGGGTCATCACAGCACGACCGCAGGCGGAAACCTTGCGCCGGCTCAGCGCACGTTTTGTCGATTGGCGGTACGCTCGCGACCATGGCGGCATGGCCGGTGCGGAGGGATTGATCCGCGACCTGCGCAAGCATCGGCCCTGACCCGCACAGAATTCGACGACATCGATCCTGAAGGCATTTATCTTGACGGCAATGATATGAATTCCCCGGAGACCCTCATGCACGCACGCACCTTCGTCATCGCCGCGCTGGCCATCGCCCTCGCCGGCTGCGTCACCCAGACCAAACCTTTGCGCGGTGATTTCGCCGACGTGTCGCCGCACGATGCGATCGAACAGGACAGCACAGGCGCCATCGTGCGCTGGGGCGGTCGCATCGTCCGCACCGAACCGCTCGCCGACCGCACCTGTTTCGAAGTGCTCTCGACCCGTCTCGACGCCTCCGGCCGACCATACTGGGCCGCCGACGACACTCGCGGTCGCTTCATCGCCTGCCGCAGCGGTTTCTACGATCCAGCGCTGTTCACCGATACCCGCGAAGTCACCTTCACCGGCCGCGTCGATGGCTACGAAAACCGCAAGATCGGCGAATACGACTACCGCTTTCCGCGAATCGCCGCCGATGTCGTCTATCTGTGGCCGGTGCGCGAACGCGTCGAAGTGATCGCCCGCCCGGGCCCGTGGCCGTGGTGGGGCTGGTGGTAATCGCCCTCCGCCCGGAACGCGGTTCCGGCCGGCATCGCAAAAACGAAACGGCGACCATTGCGGTCGCCGTTTTCGCGTCTGGCCTACTTCGGGCCGGTCGGCGTATGTTTGTCGCGGTAGCGGAAAGTCAACCACAACCCCACCGCAACCGAGTACGACAAATTGGGAATGAAGGCCTTGTCCAGCGTCGTGATCTTGGAATACAGCGCGACATAGTTGGTGTACGCCGCCTGTGACACGGTGAACGACGCGATCAGCAGCACCATCCGGATCGGAACCGGCGTGCCCAGCTTCAGCGCGATGATCGTGCCTTCGGAAATCAGGATGCCGACCAGAAAAGGAAACACCACACCGATGACCACGATGCCGATCGAACTGTCGGCGGAATGGGTGGCCAGCATCAGGTCCGCGAAAGTCACGCCGAGTGCGCGCGTAATCAGGAACGCGAGGAACCCGGTCGAAAACGACATGATGCGAACATACTGTTCGGCACCTTCCGCACTCATGATCACCTTGATCGAAATCCAGATCTGGCTGGCGATCACCAGCAGAATCAGGCATTGCTCAAGGACAAGGAAGGGATCCCACTTCATGCTTGCTCCACCACTCGCCGACCTCGGTCTCCGTTCGCCGAACCGGACCATACCACAGCCGCCGCACCCGGTCGGTGTTCAAAGCCCACTGCGGCATGCGTGGGGCGTGCCGGTGCCGGCCTCATTTGACCACGCGCAGATGCGAGGGCCGTCGGCGCGGCGGCGGTGCCTGCGGCGGACGCGGGCGACGCCAATGCCGGATCAGCAGCCAGCCGAACAGCATGCCGCCGAGATGCGCGAAGTGGGCCTCGCCCGTGTTCAATCCGCTGAAAGCCAGCGCGAGCTGCGCGACCGCGAAAACGATCACCAGGGTCCGCGCCTTGATCAACACCGGCAGAAACAACAGACTGATGCGGTGGTTTGGGAACAACATGCCGTAACCCGCCAGCAGGCCGAACACTCCGCCGGAGGCCCCCAGCGTGGTGTAGGTCCATCCGGTCTGGGACAGCATCAGCGTCGCCACCCCAAGCTGGCACAGCCCGGCGCCCAGTGTGCAGAAAGTATAGAACATCAGGAATCGGCGGCTTCCCCAATGCGCTTCCAGCGGCGCGCCGAACATCAGGACGCCAAGCAGATTCATCACGATATGCAGCAGATTCCCGTGCATGAAGGCATGCGTGACCAACTGCCACGGCATGAACGACGACGTCGGCGAAAACGGATCGCCGTCGATCGCTACAGGCCACAACCGCAGCGGCGCGAAGACCCATTCCGGCAGCAGGAGCTGCAGTGCATAGATCACGATATTGACGATCAACAGCGCTTTGGTGGCTGCGGGCAACCTGGAGAACATCCGTGATCCTTGGGGGAGAGGAAACGGTTGGGTAGTCTGGAATCATCGACCGTTCGATGCGGCAGCTATGATACCGGGATGACCGCTCTCCCCACCCTCGGCGCCGAGGATTTTTCGCGTGAGCCTACTCTGCTCGCCGATGCCCTGCGCGATTGCGGCGCCTGCTGGATCGCCGATTGGCCCGATGCCGGCCTGTGCGATGCGCTCCGCGAGGACCTGCGCAGGCTGCAATCGGCCGCCGGTCTTTCGGCGGGCGCGGTCGGGCGTCGCGATGGCCGTACGCTGCGCAACGACATTCGCGCCGATGCCACCTGCTGGCTCGACGACCCGCGCTGCGGCGAACCTGCGCGGACCTTGCTCGCACGGCTCGATGCGCTGCGCACGATACTCAACCGTACGCTGTTCCTCGGCTTGACCGATTGCGAGGCCCACTACGCGGCGTATCCACCCGGCGGCGGTTACGCGCGCCACCGCGACCGTTTTCGAGACAGCGACGCGCGAGTGGTGACGTGGGTGACGTATCTCAACGCCGACTGGACAGAGGGCGACGCAGGCGAGCTGCGGCTTCATATTGGAAGCGCAGATGCCGATGGGGTGTCGACCGACCTGTTGTCCAACGGACTGATGTCCAACCGCCTGATGTCGATCGATGTGCCTCCGATCGGCGGCAGCCTCTGCTTCCTCAGCGAACTGGAGCACGAAGTACTGCCGACACGACGTGAGCGCTTGAGTATCGCGGCATGGTTCCGAAGGGCGCCGCGCGAATTCGTCTGAGTCGTTTCAAGGCTCAGCCCCAGACTTCCTCGTCGAGCGACTTCGCGCGCTTCGCGGGGCGCACCCGCCCGCGATCGTCGACGCGCACGCCCTCGCGACGCAGACGCTTCAACTGCTCTTCGCAATTCTGCGAGCCCGGTGGGAAGGCGCTGCGCCCGTCGGAGCGCAGCACGCGATGCCATGGCAGCGTGGGGTCGTCGTTCTGCGACAGCAGCCGCGCGACCATGCGTGCGCGCCCGGGCAACCCCGCGCGCTGGGCAACAACCCCATACGCAGCGGTTTCGCCGCGCGGAATCGCGCGGATCGTGGCGAGGATGCGTTCGGCAGCAGACAGTGCGTCCATGGAGGGTTAGCATAATGCAACGCTTTTCCCAGAGTCCCCCATGCAAAATTTCGAACAAGTCCGCAGCCACCTCGCTTCTGGCGACTTCCGGATCACGATGCAGGAGCCCTACGTGCTCTGCGTCGAACTGTCGCTCGAACAGGGCCGCCGCCATCAAGCGATCTTCCTCTCCGAACTGGAAGACGACGACGGCCGCACCTATCTGCGGGTCAGCACCGTCATCGCGCCGACCACCGGGATCGACTGCCGTCGCGCACTGGCATTCAACTGGGAAAGTCGCGTCGGTTATCTGGCCATCGGCGAACTTGATCGCGTGCCGTATCTGCAACTGTGCGAAAACCGCCCCTACGACAACCTCAGTCCGGGCGAAGTCGACCGCCTGATTCTCGAAATCGGCGGCATGGGCGACCAGCTCGAGCGGGCATTGTCCGCTGGTGGCGACCTGCTCTGAGCCACGGCCGACGCACAACCGAAAAGGCCCGCTTTCGCGGGCCTTTTTGTTGGTCTTGGATGATCGAAAGGCTCACGTCCAGCCCAAAGCGTCGATCAATCTGAAAAGACCGTAGGCGACACCGCCTGCGGCTGGAATGGTCAGAATCCAGGCCCAGATGATCCGCTCGATCACCGTGATCTTCAGCGCGCGCGGGTTCTTGCCAAAGCCCACGCCCATGATCGCGGTGGAGATGCTGTGCGTCGTCGATACCGGCATACCAAAATGCGCGGCGGTGACCAGGATCGTCGCCGAGGCGGTCTCCGCAGCGAAGCCATCGATCGGCTGCAGTTTCACCATTTTGTGACCGAGGGTCTTGATGATCTTCCAGCCGCCGGCGGCGGTACCGGCAGCCATGACCAGCGCGCAGGTGAAGACGATCCAGCTGTCGATGTCCTTTTCGCCGCCGTCCGGGTGCAGGAAGTGGGCCCAGGCCGGCAGATTGTCCAGCGTACCGGTCGCCTGCGCGCCGAAGATCGACAGCGCGATGATACCCATGGTCTTCTGCGCATCGTTGCTGCCATGGGCGAATCCCATGTAGGCCGCAGACGCCAGCTGCGCCTTGCCGAAGATCGCGTTCACCCAGCGCGGGCGCACCATCCGCGCCAGCGATCCGCCGGCTTTCGAGAAGCCCCAGATCAACGCGTAGATGGCGCCGAGGATCAGCACACCGAGGGTGAAACCCGCGATCGGCGAGCTGACCATCGGCACGATGACCTTCCACAGCACACCCTTGTTGCTGGTCCAGCCCCCGTCGCCGATCTTCGACCAGACCAGCGCGGCCCAATCGTTGTGTGCGGCAGCGAGCGCAGCGCCGCAGAGACCGCCGATCAGCGCATGCGAGGACGACGACGGCAAACCCTTCCACCAGGTGATCAGGTTCCAGGTGATGCCACCGGCCAATGCGCAGAGGATCACCTGCGAAGTCACCATCACGACATCGGTGTCGATCAGGCCCGATGCGATGGTCTTGGCGACCGCAGTGCCGTAGAACGCGCCGATCAGATTCATGGCCGCCGCCAGGATCACCGCCTTTCCGGGCGAGAGCACTTTGGTGGCGACCACGGTGGCGATGGAGTTCGCGGTGTCGTGAAACCCGTTGATGAACTCGAAGACGAGCGCGGCCAGGATGACCAGCAGCACGAGAGTGAGCATGGCGGTCGTCTCAGCTGTTCTTCAGGACGATCTGATAAGCGACCACACCCGCCTCGCGGCAGCGGTCGATCGCTTTTTCCAGGATCTCGAAGAATTCCTTGAGCAGGAACATCTGCAGGCTGTCGAGCTTGCCGGAATAGATGTCGCGATAGAGTTCCAGCATCAGCCGGTCGGCTTCGTTCTCGATCGCCCGCAGCTTCTCGTTGAGCGCGGTCATGCGGTCGATATTGAGGTGACGCAGTTCCTTCACCATCTCGACCACTACGCTGGCGGCCTGTTCCAGCATGGCGGCGCGCGGCGCGAAATCGATGTCTTCAAGGTGGCGGACCGCCAGCGAATAGCGGTCGGCGAATTTCTCGATCTGCTTCGGGATCTTGTACAGCGCCGAACCCAGCGCCTCGATGTCCTCGCGCTCGATCGGGGTGATGAAACTGTCGACCAGGGCTTTGCCGATCTTCTCCGACGCAGCCCGCTCGCGCTGTCGGGCCAACTTGAAGGCATCGAGCGCCGGCTGGCGGTCGGTGGCTTTCATCATCGTATGCAGCGCGGTCGCGCTGGCGTGCGCGGCGGCGGCAGCCTCGTCGAGCAGATCGTAGAACTGCTGGCCGGAGCCGAAGATCGTTTGCAGGGAGAACATGGGCTGACGTCTCGATGACAGTGATGTGAAT
>JBAQRU010000097.1:0-2460 GCA_049296025.1 Lysobacteraceae bacterium
CGCGTCGGGTGAAGATATGAATCAAACCGGCCATCGCTTCGAGATTCACGACGCTGGCGTTGCCGCGCACGATCTCGATCCGCTCGATATCGTCGGTGGACAGGGTATTGAGATCGACCGCGCTGCCGCGCGAAGACAAGGGATCGTTCTGGCGGACGTGGTCGATCAGCACCACGACGTGGCTGGGATCGGCGCCGCGCAGGTACAGCGACCCGAAACCGCCGCTGCGCGCGCTGCGATCGATCACCACGCCGGCCTGGCGCGAAAGAATGTCGGCCACACTCTGGCCACGGAAGGCATCCAGATCCGCGCGACGCAGGACGGTGACGTGCTGGCTGGCCGCAGCAGCGGTGGTCGGCACCGCATTGGCGGTGATGCGCTCTTCGTCGAGCGTCTGGATCGGATCGTTGCGCCCGGCATCGGTTTCGGTGTCGGCCTGGGCTTGCGCAACCGCAGGGATGGCCGGTACCGCTGCGATGCAGATCGCGAACATCGATGCTGCGAGATTCGGCACCACCCGCGCCCAGACATGGTTGCCATGCCTGTTCGAGCCGACCGCATCGTTCCCCTGAATCCGACGCTCCATCGCACAATGTCCTTTTGTACCAGATCGATCAATCGCAGCCTGCATCCGCAGCGCGCGCTGGAAGATTGTCACAAATCATCCGCGCATGCCAGCGAGCGAACGAGGCTCGCGGCGATCAGGCGGCTTGCCGTTGCTCGACAGCGTGCTCCCGCACGCGCGCAGGCAGTTCGGCCAGTGTTTCGCCGCGATGCGACAACAGGCGCAGGCAGCCGTCGTGTTCCTCGACGAATGCAGTGAGGCTTTCGACCCAGTCGCCATCGTTGGCATGGATCATGCCGTCGCGTTCGAACAGCGCCGCACGATGAATATGGCCGCAGACGATACCGTCCAGACCACGGCGGCGGGCGTCCTGGAATCCGGCATCGACGAAGCGCGCGATGTAACGTTCGGCCGCACCGCTCCGACGCTTGAGGAATTCCGACAGCGACCAGTAGCGCAGACCTGCGCGACGACGCAGCCGGTTGAGCCACTGATTCCCGGTGAGGATGCGGTAGTAGAGCCAGTCGCCGAATTTTTCCTGCAGATTGCCGAAGTGGGTCACCGCATCGTAGTCGTCGCCATGCACCACCAGCAGGCGTCGGCCATCGGCGGTGACGTGGATCGCCCGACGCCGCACGCGCATGGCCGGCATCGCGAGACCGCACAGATGCCGGAACGGCCGATCGTGATTGCCGGGAATGTAGACGATCTCGGTGCCGGCCCGACGCAGCGCATGCAGCCGTTCGATCACCCGGTTTTCCGCCGCGCCCCAGCGTGCGCGCCGTGATGTCATCCACCACAGATCGACGATGTCGCCGACCAGATACAGCCGTTCACAGTCCAGCCCGGTCAGAAATTCCGCCAGCTCGGCGGCGTGGCAATGTTTCGTGCCCAGATGCAGATCGGACAGGAACACCGCGCGCCGTCGGCCGGCGACCCGCGCTGTCACGCCGCGATCTGCCGCGCCTGCAGATACCGCTGGCGCTTCTTCGGCAGAACCGTCTGCAGATCGACCTCGATCAAGCCGTCGATGCTGTCGCTGAAAGCAGGGTCCACGCCGAATGCGAGGAAGCGCGCGCCGCCGGGCTCGCACAGTTCGGTGTACTGCTTGTACAGCACCGGCACCGATGCGCCGTGCGCGGAAAGGTTGCCCTTGAGCACGCCGAACGCGGTGTCCGCGTCCATATCGCCGAAGCTCGGCGGCGCCGCGAAATAGCGGAAAGGCCGCAACGAAGCCGCAAGCGCGTGCTCGCCGGTGGTCGCGCGGCTGCCGTAGAAATGCGAGTAGTACGCGACCAACTGCTCGCGCGCAGGCAGCGGCAGCGCCGCGCTGATCGACACCGCGCCGAACAGATAGCGCACCTGCGGATAGCGGCGCAGATACGCGCCGATGCCCTGCCACAGATAATCCAGACTGCGACTGCCCCAGTACTCGGGCACCACGAAACTGCGGCCCAATTCCATGCCCTGCGCGATACGCGGCAGCGCCTCATCGGCATAGCGGAACAGCGAAGCGGTATACAGCCCGGACAAGCCCTGCCGCGCGAGCACGCGCGCACCGCGGGCGACGCGATAGGCACCTGCGATCCTGCTCGCCTGCGCATCCCAGACCAGGATGTGATCGTAGTGCGCATCCCAGGCGTCGAGGTCGCGGGCACGGCCGGTGCCCTCGCCCACTTCGCGGAAGGTCAACTCGCGCAGCCGGCCGAGTTCGCGCATCAGCGGATCGCGCGCGAGCTCCGCACCGTGCGCCAGTCTGGCGAGGCGGATTTCCTTGCCGTCGCCGGTGGTGCCAAGCAATTCGGTGGCCGCGACCGCAGCCGCCAGCATGGCAGGCGCGATCGCCGCCGGCAGCGGCTCCGGGCCGGATGGCATCCCGCGACGGCGTCCCAACG
>JBAQRU010000098.1:0-8338 GCA_049296025.1 Lysobacteraceae bacterium
ACGTCTGCCGGGACGTATCGGTGATATCGCCGGTGCTCAGCAGACGGCCGGTGCCGAAGAAGACCCAACGCTTGTCGGTCGCCGGGTCGACGGCAATCGTGACACCACCGGTCACCGGCTGCGTTCCCGCGACGATCGGTGCGTACAGCGGCCGGTTATTGGCGACCTCCCACTGCGAGTGATTGCTGTCGGACAGATCGAACTTCCACAGGTTTCCGCGCAGATCTCCTGCATACACCGTGTCGACCGTGCCGTTGCCATCTTCATCCCACCCGCGCGGCGCAGCAAGACCATTAGAGGTGACGGGCGAACCGACGCCGGTGTCGATCTCGGCGATCTTGTCGCCGGACACCAGATCCAGCACGAAGAGCACAGCGCGCTCGCTGGTGCTGTTGAGACCGTTCGAAACGATCAGGCCCGTGCTGCCATCGTTGAGTTTCGCGATGATCGGTCGGCTCAGGACCTGTCCCATATCGCCATCGAAGCTGCTGTCCTTGTCCCACATTACTTTTGCAGGGCCGAAGATGGTGGGGTCGGTCACGTCGAGCGCGTACAGACCTCTGCCGCCGCGACCGAGGCTGCCGACCAGCACGGTGCGGTTTGCAAGCTCACGGCTGGTCGACGTGATGATCGGGCCATCGACGAAGAAATGGTGGCTGTAGTCGGGTTCGCTGTACGCCTTGAGTTTCGCCAGATCGATGCCACGCGGAACGTACGCGAAGCGTTCGACGCCGTTGGCCGCATTGAACGCATGCAGCATGCCATCGTTCGCGCCGACATAGACCGTTTCGACAGTGGTGGAAGTCTTCACGTAGGTCGGCGAGCTGTTGACGATATCGCCGAGCAGCGTATTGCGGTCACGCATCAGACCGGCCGCGTTGAACTGCGGCTCCTGGGTACGGTCGCCGCGGATGTAGTTCGCGACCACGGGCGTCAATGCGGTGTTCTGCGCAGTCGTGGGGAAAGTGGTCCCGGCGGTGCCGTTGTGGGTGTAGATACTGCGTGAGGCGAGCACCGGAATGGTCGCGGTCCACAGCGGATTGGCGACGTCGACACCCGTACCGGACACCGGATAGGCCTGCACTTCGCCATACCACTTCGACGAGAAGAACTTCGCCTGGAACACCTTTGTCCCTGCGGAGGTCGACGTACCTGTCACGGTGGCGTTGGAACCCGAGCCGCGGCGTGCCGCGATCGCGCGCAGCGCGCTGCCGAGACCATCCGCGAATTCTTCCGGATTGCCCGCCGCCACGAACGCACCATGCCCGTTCACCGATGCGTGGAACAGGTCGTCGATGCGCTCCTGGTCCTCGTTGTCCATCGGGTTCGGCCAGACTTTGGCACCACTGGTCAACGCCGGGATATCGACCTTCGGATCGAGCGTACCCTTGAGACCGATCGAGATGCCGAAGGTGACCATGTGCTGCCAGAACGCCGGGTTCGACGCGGACGCCGGCACCGTATTGATCAGGCCGGTGCGCAGATCCCGTTTCCAGTAATGCATCGCGACGTCGGCAAGCGTATTGCTCCAACCGTCCATGTAGGGTCGCGCGGCGGTGTAGGTATAAGGCGGACCGTCCGGCCGTGTGATCGCCGCACCGTTGCTGTTGTCGGTATTGCCGACGGCGCTGGCACCATTGTTCCAATAGCCGTCGGTGGTCAGGATCGTGAAGTTCTGGCGGCACTCGAACTGCGAAGCGGTCGCCTGTGGGCCCCACGGGCCATTCGCACCGGTCTCCTCGAAATACGCACCGGCACGACTCAGCGCTGGAATCAGCGGCGTGCTACCGGATGCGCCGGCAGCGAACAGACGATCGAACCACACCCGGCGGTTTTCGCCGGGGTTGTTGCCCTCGAACAAGCCGTTGTTGTTGGCCACCGGGATACGGAATTCGTTGTTCCGCCAGATCGTGGTGAAACCGACGCGATAATCGCTGTCGTCGTTGAACACGCTGGGATCGTTGAATGCGTAGCTCGCACCTGCCTTGGCAACCTTGGTGCGGGTCCGGTGATACGAATACCAATTGGCGAAATTGGCTTTTTCCTGGGCCAGATTGCGGGTCACACTGCCCCAGGTGAAGGACGTGACGTTGTTGCAGGTGTTGTAGCCGACGGGCGCCAGAAACCGCCAATCACAGGCAGTCGCGGTCCCATTGTTGCGCAGCTGATAGCGCGTGTACTGGCGCGAATCCGCGAGGTTGGTGTTGGTCGCGGTCGGCACATAGAACGTCTGCGTCGAAGTACTCAAGTTGGTGGTGCCGCCACTGGCCAAGGTGTCGTCGTCGAAGACGGCCGTATAAGGCGTGTCGTTCATGAAGGTGCCGTCGGCGCGCTGCCAGCCCCGGTAGGTGCTGTTCGGGTTGTAATACAGCGTATTCCGCGTGTAGGTCTGCAGCTGGATCGCATTCGGTGCGGTTGCGGGCACACCGGCCGAATTGAACGGACCGGGCATGAAGTCCCATGCCATCGAACCCGAATCGTCGAGGATGAACCAGATATTCGGCGGCACACCGTTATTGGTCTGCATCGGCGTGTCCGGCAGCGAGACCGCCGCGTGCACGGGCAGGCCGAGTACGGTGACGATGCAGGCCAACGCGGGCGCCAGACGCGACATGCGCGCGGGACGGGCAGTGACGGCGTTACGGGAAGTAGTGTTCACGGGTGCCTCGGTTTATTTGCCGGCATAAATGGTTTGGAGCAGGACGGACGCGCGCCCGGCCTGCTGGCTGCGCACGGTGACGCGGTATCGCGGCGTCAGGCACAGGGGATGGATCGGTGAGAGCTTGTCGCAGTCGCGCCAGTTCGGACCTTCGCCCATCTCTTCAACGATATATTGAGGTGCGTCGGTGCTGGTATCGGCGACGGTGCCGACACGCCACGCGTTGAAGCCCGGATCAAGCCAACGCTCGATCGCGGTGGGATCCGGACGCGAGCACAGGCCTTGGGCATTGCAGCCAGCGGCGGGAAAGTTCGCCGGATTCGGCGTCAGCGTCGCTTCGGCTTCGCGCAGCCCGGCCTCGGCGACCTGGAAGCCCAGGCTTCGATCGAGGAGATTGGAGGTCATCCGCTCTTCGAGAATCGTGCTGCGCAAGCTGGCGAGACCCAGCAACGTCATCAACAGCAGCAAGATGAGCACCACCACGAGGGTGGCACCGTGCTGTTGGCGGTTCGATGCGACGCGATAGCGTGGATATGTGTTCATTCCATGCGGTTCCGGAGAGTGACGGTATGCGCGATGCGACGCTGCAACTGCGCGCCGCCCATGCCCGCGCCGTCGGCACTGAGCATGTCGAGCGTCACGCGTACAGCGGTCACATCGTTCCAGCGATTGGCGGGGATGAGCGTCGCATCGACATAGTTCGCGGCACCTTCGAGCAGGTACTGCATTTCCATATCGTTGACGCCTTCGGCGATTTCCTGCTCGGTCACCGCCAGAACACCGGCGGTGTTGACCACCGCACTGCGGAAAAGCGAACGGCCGCCATTCGCCGTCGTGCCGACATACCAGCGCACCGGCTGCATGCGCACGATCGTGGCGCTGGCCATGTTGTCCGCCGGATTCGGCCCGTACTGCTTTTTCTTGCCCGCAGCGGTACATACCGCAGGATTGGCGTATCCCAGGCCTTTGGTGCAATTTCCGGGCGCAGCGCCTGCGTTGGCATGCTCGATCCTGTTGCTGTTGCCGGCATCGGCATCGGTCACCTGGAACAGGGATGCTTCACGCCAATCGCAAACGATCGCGAGATCGGAAGTCCTGAATCCGTGATCCGCAGTATTCAACTCGAACTCCGTCGCGTCGGGGTCATGGTCCGCGATGGTGGCAGCGCTCGAACTGTCGGCTGACATCAGATCGATGGCGTCGGCCCCGACCACGCGGCCGGGAGGGTTGCCGCCCGGGATCGCAGCTTCATAGCCGCGGATACCGTTGTTCCAGTTGGTCCACCACTGCGCCGCCGGGTTGTTGAGCACATTGACGAGCTTCAATGGTTCTTTGCGATCGGCATTGCCGCAGGGATTGCCACCGGCTTCGCGCAGATCCCGGGCCATGAGTTCGAAAGCCATGCGCCCGTTCTCCTGTACGCGGCCCAAGCCTTCGGTGGCACGGTAGGTCGCGCGATTGGAGATGAAGATCGCGCTGGCGCTGCCGACCACCAGCAGGCCGAGCATCATCGCGATCATCAATTCGACCAGCGTGAGGCCGCTAACGGTGGAACGCGCGGCAGCCCGGCCGTGAGCGGCATGTCGCCGCGGATGAATGATCTTCGGGGTCATATGCGTGTCGTCGTGCTGAAGGTCTGCGTCGAAGAGCCGGACGTGCCCCGGGAATCGTCCCAACGCACGGAGATCGTGCACAGGGCTCCCGCGCAGGCCACTTGGCCGCAGGCGGTCGTGCCGAGATTCTGCTGGAGCGTATCGATCCACCCGCGTTTGTCGTTCGCGACCAGATTGCCGGCGGCGGGAACCGCGCAGGTCATGCCCATGTTGTAGGCGCCCGCGCGTGCGGCATTGGGATTGGCCCGCATCGCATCAAGAATGGTGTAGACGTGCATGACGCCCTGGCTGCGTTCAAGCGAGCTCTGGCTGTTGCGCAGCGCAGTCGCCTGCATGGCGGCGACGCCGAGCAGGCCAATCGCGAGTATGAGCACCGCGACCAGCACTTCGATCAGGCCGACGCCGCGAACGGCAGCAGCGGATCTGGGCGCCCGCCTACGGAAAGGAGAAAGAGAGGAGGAGTGAGCTGACATTAGTTATCCGCCGGATTCGGGCAGGCCCCTGCCGCATCGATGGGAGGTCTGACAGTGATGCGTCCGCCGATCGCGATATTGACGTCGCGGACGTTCAATTCGGGATCGGTGACGGGGAGACATACGCGCACGTTCGCCTGCATCAGGTTGTTGCCCGTGGTGTAGGCCTGCCCATCGGCACGGAAGATCATCTCGCCGGCGATGATATTGCCGCTGGCTCTTACCTCCACCGGCGCTTCAATGTCGCCGGCTCTCACGATTTCGTCAGCGTCGGCAATGTCGTTGCCATTGGCATCCGCATACACCAGCCAGCCCTGCCAGGGCGACACGTTGCTGCAGGTGGTGCCGTTCGTGCTCTGGCAGAAGAAGGTGGGGGCGTTGCGTCGCACCGCTTCCGATCTGGCGATCTGCATGGCGGCGACGATTTCGTTGGCGTTGGAGGTCAGGCGATTGCCGTTCGACATGGCGGTAAACAGAGGCGCCGCCATGGCCATCAACACGGACAGGACGACGACAGTAATTGCCAGCTCGACCAAAGTGAACCCGCGCACGGCGCGGGACTGCGCGCTTTTGGGCGGGGAAGTGCTTGGGCGGGAATATCGCATTTCGCCTCCATGGATCGATGAGATGCAGCATAGGGCCGCGTCTTCGAGGGCACCAACCGATGGCCGATGGGCGGCGGGCACGGCGGCATGAGCGGTCCCCCTGCCCGTCCGGGCGTACCCGAGGCATCATGGTGCGATGCCGACCTCCTCTCCAACCCCGCATTCAGCCATCGCAGCCACCAGAACAGGTGCGCCGCTCGACAGCCTGTGGCAGGGGCGTGTGGTGATCTGGGTGGTACTGGCCGCTGAAGGTTTGGCAGCGGTACTGACGCTGGCGGGGGATGCGCCGCTTGGGCGCTGGATCCGCTTCGGCCTGCTGTCGCTGGTAGTGCAGTGGGTGGCGCTGCTGACACTGGGCGGCCTGTATCTGCTGCGCGAACGCCTGCGCGACGTGAAGCCACAGCTTGTCGCCTATCTCGCCCTCGCCCTGCTGCTGCTCAGCAGTTGGTCGGTGCTGGCGGTCAGCGACCTGCTGTTGGGCGAACTCTGGCGAACGCCCGCCTCCGAGCGCATGGACGTGTTCCTGCGGGTCACCGGAATCGTGCTGGTGGTCGGCTGGCTGGCACTCGCCGCATTCCAGAATCATTGGCGCGCACGCCAACTCGCGGTGCGCGCGAAGCAGGCGGAACTCGCCGCGCTGCAAGCACGGGTGCGTCCGCATTTCCTGTTCAACACGCTCAACACCGGCGCCGCACTGGTGCACCACCGTCCCGATGAAGCAGAACATCTGCTGCTCGATCTCGCCGACCTGTTCCGCGCCGCGCTCGGTGGCCCGCGCGAGATCCCGTTGAGCGAGGAGATCGCGCTGATCGAACGCTACCTCGAAATCGAATCGCTGCGTTTCCGCGAACGACTGCGCGTGCGCTGGACGCGTCCCGAACCGATGCCGAACACGCTGGTCCCGGCGCTGTCGCTGCAGCCGCTGGTCGAGAATGCGATCAAACACGGGATCGAACGCATCCCCGGCGGCGGCGAAATCGACATACGCATCGACAGCGACGACAAGGGCGTGGTCATCGTGATCTCGAACCCGGTGCCTTCGGAACCTGCGCGCGCATCGACCGGCCACAACGTCGGTCTGCCGGCGTCGCTGGCGCAGATCGAAGCCTACACCGAGGGCCGGGGCAGCGTTATCGCCAGTGCGGACATCGACCGTTTCACCGTAACGGTGACACTGCCGGCGGGCATTTGATGCCCGCCGACGCGCGCATCATGCGATGACTTCGTAGCACGGCCGATACGAGCCCGAGATCTTCATCCGGCGCTGTTCGACGAACGCGCGCAGCAGCGCATCCAGCGACTGCATCATGTCGGTATCGCCGTGGATCTTGAACGGTCCGAACTCTTCGATACGACGCAGACCGTCTTCCTTCACGTTGCCGGCGACGATGCCCGAAAACGCGCGACGCAGATCGGCCGCAAGCTCGTGCGGTTTGCGCCCGTGATGCAGATCCAGCGCAGACATCGCTTCGTGGGTCGGAATGAACGGTTGCTGGAATGCGAGCGGAATCTCCAGCGACCAGTTGAAGAAGAACGAATCCTTCTCGGCGATCCGGTATTCGCGCACCTTGCGGATGCCCGTCGCCATGCGCTTCGATACTTTTTCCGGATCGTTGACGATGATCTCGTAGCGCGAAGTCGCCACTTCGCCCAGGGTCAGCCGCAGGAACTTGTCGATCTGCTCGAAATACGGCGCCGACGCGGCCGGGCCGGTCAGGATCAATGGGAACGGCAGCGATGCATTCTCCTCGCGCAACAGGATGCCGAGCAGATACAGGATTTCCTCCGCGGTGCCCACGCCGCCCGGAAACACGATGATGCCGTGCCCCATGCGCACGAACGCTTCGAGACGCTTCTCGATGTCCGGCATGATCACCAGATGATTCACGATCGGATTCGGCGACTCGGCGGCGATGATGCCCGGCTCGGTGATGCCGATGTAACGCATGCGGCGATGACGCTGCTTGGCATGCGCGATCGTCGCGCCCTTCATCGGTCCTTTCATCGCGCCCGGCCCGCAGCCGGTGCAGATGTCGAGCCCACGCAGGCCCAATTCGTAACCGACCTGCTTGGTGTACAGGTATTCGTCGCGATTGATCGAATGTCCGCCCCAGCAGACCACCAGATTCGGATCGATCGGATGCAGGATGCGCGCATTGCGCAGCAGCCCGAACACCGCATCGGTGATGCCTTCGGAGGTCGTGAGATCGCGGCTGCCGATGTTTTCGCGCAGTTCGATCGCGGTGTAGGCCAGATCGCGGACCACCGCGAACAGCAGCTCGGCCACGCCGCGGATGATCTCGCCATCGACGAAGGCCATCGCCGGCGCCTTGACCAGATCGATGCGGACGCCGCGATCCTGCTGCAGCACCTGGATGTCGAAATCGGGGTAGAGCTCGGCGGCCGCGCGCGGATCGTCGGATGCGCTGCCGCTGGTCAGCACCGCCAGCGCGCAACGGCGCAGCAGGTCGTGCATGCCGCCGGCCGAAGCGTCGCGCAGGCGCGCAACCTCGTCGCGGGACAGGATATCGAGACCGCCGCGCGGATAAATGTACGCGTCGACGGTGGGAAGGATGGATACGGTGGAATCGTTCATTGCGCTCGGTGTATTCGTCGTTGTATGTCCGGCCGACTTTATCGCAGGGCCACGGCCAAGAACAGCACCGCAAAAAAGAAAACGGCCGGATTGCTCCGGCCGTCGTCCTCGCTGCGGTTTACCGCCGCGGATTACCGTTACCGATCAGAAGCTGTACTTGAGGGTCAGCTGCGCGGCCCACTGCGATTCACCGCGCTGCTGGCGGGTCACGAAGTCCTCGACCTGACCATTCACGCCGTAGATGTAGCGGCCCTGGGCGCCCAGGCCCTGATAGTTCACGAAGCTGCGCGCAAGACCACCGGCCGACTGGAACGCGACCTCGTCGATGTGGCCCCAATCCTTGTTCAGCAGATTGCCGACGTTGATGATGTCCAGCGACACCAGCACCTTGT
>JBAQRU010000099.1:0-6579 GCA_049296025.1 Lysobacteraceae bacterium
TGCGCCAAGGCGCACCCTATTGGCCTACGCTGTAGGTCCTGAGCCCGAGGCGGTTTCCATGCGCACCCAATCCCTGACATTCGCGTCTGTCTGTGCGTTGAGCATCGCCACGTGCGCCACACACGCCGCCGACCGCGTCACCGGCCAACCTTTCGCCACCCGCAGCGAGGTCTACGCGCCGCATGCGATGGCCGCGACCTCGCATCCGCTGGCCACGCAGATCGCACTGCAGACGATGCGCGACGGCGGCAGCGCGGTGGATGCCGCGATCGCCGCGAACGCCGCGCTCGGGCTGATGGAGCCGACCGGCAACGGCATCGGCGGCGATCTGTTCGCCATCGTGTGGGATCCGAAAACGAAGCGACTGCACGGCTACAACGGCTCGGGACGTTCGCCGAACGCGCTGACGCTCGACGAATTCAAGCGCCGTGGTCTGACCGATATTCCAGCGCATGGTCCATTGCCGGTGAGCGTGCCGGGTACGGTGGATGCATGGTTCGCGCTGCACGGGCGTTTCGGCAAACGCACGATGGCGCAGAATCTCGCGCCCGCTATCCGCTATGCGCGCGACGGCCATCCGGTGCATGAAGTCATCGCGTATTACTGGGGCCGCAGCGTGCCGGTGCTGTCGAAGTGGCCGGGTTTCAAGGAACAGTTCACCGTCGATGGCCAGCGTGGCCCGCGCAAGGGCGAGACGTGGCGCAATCCGTATCTCGCGAACACGCTGGAGAAGATCGCGAACGGCGGCCGTGATGCGTTCTACACGGGCGAGATCGCACGCACCATTGACGCGTATTTCAAGGCGAACGACGGTTTCCTGCGCTATGAAGACCTCGCGGCGCACCGCGGCGAATGGGTCGAGCCGGTCAGCACCAACTATCGCGGCTACGACGTGTGGGAACTGCCGCCGAACGGGCAGGGCATCGCCGCGCTGCAGATCCTCAACCTGCTCGAACCTTTCGATCTGAAGGCCTACGGCTTCGGCAGTCCCGGGCATGTGCATCTGTTCGTCGAAGCGAAGAAACTCGCGTTCGCAGATCGCGCCGCGACCTACGCCGATCCGACGTTCCACGACACGCCGGTCGCGCGCCTGATCTCGAAGGCGTACGCGAAAGAGCGCGGCGCGCTGCTGTCGATGGAGCGTGCGATGAAGGCGGCGGAGCCCGGCATCCTTCCCGAGTTGAACGAAGGCGACACCATCTACATGACCGTCGCCGATGCCGACGGCATGATGGTCTCGCTGATCCAGTCGAACTATCGCGGCATGGGCAGCGGCATGGCGCCGCCGGGCCTGGGTTTCATCTTCCAGGATCGCGGCGAAATGTTCGTGCTGAAGGATTGCGATCGCAAACCCGCTCACCCGAACTGCTACGCGCCGGGCAAGCGCCCGTTCCAGACCATCATTCCCGCGTTCGTGACCAAGGACGGCAAGCCGTGGTTGTCGTACGGCGTGATGGGCGGCGCGATGCAGCCGCAGGGCCACGTGCAGATCCTGATGAACCTGATCGACTTCGGCATGAACCTGCAGGAAGCCGGCGACGCACCGCGCATCCAGCACGACGGCAGTACCGAGCCGACCGGACAGAACACCGCGATGCGCGATGGCGGCGAAGTCGATCTGGAAACCGGCTTCCCGGTCGAAACCATCCGCGCGCTGATGCGCAAAGGCCACAGCGTGCGTTTCGCGGACGGCCCCTACGGCGGCTATCAGGCGATCATGGTCAACCCGGAGGGCGGTTACGTCGGCGCCAGCGAATCGCGCAAGGATGGGCAGGCGGCGGGGTATTGAAGGTCGCTTTTACAATAAAGCTGTCGCGACTTGACCAGCCATTCGGCTGTTGAAAACCGTCGCCCCCACATTCCCCACGAGATGACCTACGACGCCTTCGCCCTCATTCTGACCATGCTCGTGCTGGGCTACGTGTTCCAGCGCCTGCGCGTGCTGCCGGACAACGCATCGCAAACGCTCAATCTCGTGGTGTTGTACGTGTGCCTGCCGGCCGCGGTATTGCGCTATGCGCCGCGTCTGCACCTGGAACCGGCGTTGATCGGCGTCGCCGTGGTGCCGTGGCTGCTGTTGATCGCGACCGTGGTGCTGGTGTGGCTGTGCGCGCGTGCATTCGGATTCCGCGACGACGAACGCGCGGTGCTTCTGCTCACGGTCGCCCTGGGCAACACCAGCTTCCTCGGTTATCCGCTGACGCGCGCGCTGATCGGCGAACACGCGCTGCCGTATGCGGTGATCTACGACCAGTTCGGCGCCTTCCTCATTCTTTCGACCTTCGGTCTGTGGGTGCTTGCGCGCTACGGCGGCGACGCACCCCCGACCGCGCGCGGGATGCTGCTGCGGGTGCTGAAATTTCCGCCACTGTGGGCGCTGATCGTCGGCTTCGGCGTGATGCCGGAAGCGCCGCCGCACTGGATCGCCGGTGCACTGCAACGATTGTCCGATGCACTGCTGCCGCTCGCGATGTTGACCATCGGGCTGTCGGTGAAACTCGCGCTGCCGCGCGACGAACTCAAACCGCTTGCGGTCGGCCTGATCCTGAAGCTCGCGCTGATGCCCGCGCTGGCGCTGCTGCTGGTGCCGCTGCTCGGCCTGCATGGCGACATGGCGCGCACGACGGTGCTGGAATCGGCGATGCCATCGATGGTCACCGCGGGCGCACTCGCGATCTCGCACAATCTCGCGCCGCGCCTCGCCGCCGCGATGGTCGGTTATGGGCTGCTGCTGTCGCTGCTGACCTTGCCGATCTGGGCGACCGTTTCTTCCGGATGACCAGTGCGTTCGCGGCCTGAGTGCACGGACCGAAACGGGTACGGCTTGATCCAGATCAAGCAGGGCGCGGGCCTTCTGCGCGAAGGTATCGCGCCGGGCATGGGACATGCGAGCCTTTCGCGTGATTTCCCGGGAGGAAAGTCATGCCGACTGTACTGTTCGAACACGGGGACCATCGCTGCACCGCTTTCAACGATCTTGTCATGGGCGATGATGGCGTCCAGGCCAATCAGTTCCTGATCCAGAACGGTGCGCAGGCGGCGTTGATCGATCCCGGCGGCGACCTGCTCTATACGCCGTTGTGGCTCGCGATCACGCCGTACGTGAAACTGCAGGAATTGAGCTGGATCCTCGCGTCGCACCAGGATCCGGACATCATCGGCGCGGTCGATCGCTGGCTTACGAACACATCGGCGCGCGTGGCCTGTTCGAAGCTGTGGGGCCGGTTCCTGCCGCACAGTGTGTCGCACGTCCAGGCGGGCAAACTTGGCAGCCATCGCTATCTGCTGCTGCCCGACGAAGGCGGAACGATTCCGCTGGGCACGTCGCACATCCGCGCGTTGCCGGCGCACTTCCTGCACTCGGTGGGCAACTTCAGTTTCTACGACGTGACCAGCGGCATCCTGTTTTCGGGAGACGTCGGTTCCTCGATGATCGGGCGCGGTATCGCATATGCCCCGGTGGAGGATTTCTCCGCGCATCTGCCGAGCATGGAAGGTTTCCACCGACGCTACATGGGCTCGAACCGCATCACCCGGCTCTGGGTGGACATGGTGCATCGGCTCGCACCGCGAATGATCGTGCCCCAGCATGGCCTGCCGATGGATGGACGCACGATTCCGGCATTCCTCGACTGGTTGTCCGAGTTGCGCTGCGGCATTGATCTGATGGGGCCCGAAGACTACCGCTACTGAGCGATGACGGGGTTGTCGCATCGCCGATGCGCGCTGCGCGCTGCGAGCGTCGCCGACGTCGGATCTTCGCGCACCGATGCGGACACGGCCACCGATCGGATAGGATGAGGCACGCCTGCTCTCCGCCCGCTTCCCATGATCAGCAACGAGATCGATATCGACCACTGGCGACGCGCGCTCGCGGAGCGTTCGCGGATCCAGATTCCCGACTTTCTGCAGCCCGCCGCCGCCGAGGCCTTCGCGCGCGAGCTGGCCGAGCGGGTGCCGTGGCAACTCGCCGAACGCAGCGATGGCGAATCGCGTCTCTCGCCTCGCGGCGCCTATCCCGAAGATGCCGAGTACGCGCGTCTGTTGCAGCGCGGCTATGCGCGCGCGACCGAGACCTACCAGTTCGCCTATGACAGCTACATGCTGGTGAAAGCCGCGAAGGAAGCCTGGGACCCGGCGCTGCTGGTTCACGGCATCCTGCAATTCCTCAACACGCCGCCGTTCATCGAATTCGCGCGCCATCTCGGCAATGACGCATCGATCACCCACGTCGGCGCGCAGTGCACCCGCTATCGTCCGGGGCATTATCTGATGCCGCACGAAGATCTGGATGAAGGCGAGGGCCGCCGTTACGCCATGGTGATCAACCTGAGTCGCGAGTGGCGACCGGACTGGGGCGGGCAGCTGCAATTTCTCGACAGCGATGGCGGCGTGAGCGAAACCTTCCTGCCGCGCTGGAATTCGCTCAGCCTGTTCCGCGTGCCGCAGCGGCACCAGGTCACCCTGGTCGCCCCGTGGGCGGCGCAGCCTCGACATGCCATCACCGGGTGGTGGTTGGCGCGATAGGGCGGCGGTCCCGTGATTGCCATCGCGTGTTGCTGTATTTCGGTGCGACCTGCCCGGGCAGGAAGGGCGGATGTGGTGTGCTTCAAGACCCAATACGCCAACCCGCTGTTCCGCATGCCGATGACCTTTACCGAAATTTTCCCGCCCGGTGTGCTGGTGTCGCTGAACGGCGCCGGTCTGCTGCGCAAGCCCGGCTTCTTGCCGGCACGGCGATGACGCGTTTCGTCTCATGCGATCCTGCAAAAACACCGTAAACAGCGTGTCACACCATGCGACAGGCCTGTTCCTATAATTGAGGCGTCGTGCAGCGGCGTTCCGGCATTGCCCCTTTGCGCACGCGCAATGCGGCGATCCGGTTCGCTCCACATGCACGACCCCATCCGCACGGCCGTGCGGATACCGACCATCGCGTCCCGATACGGACGCTTTCACACACAAGGATGATGATCATGAAGAGAAACGCTTCCTCCCGCACCGCCGCGCTTGCGGCTGGCGTTCTGCTCGCTATCGGTTCCGCCGCTGCCTTCGCTGGCGAATTCCGGGCCGTCGAGAATCCCGTCCAGGGCCGCTACATCGTCGTTCTCAAACAGAGCGCCGCCCGTCTTTCCGCCGAAGTCGGCATCAAGGCGCGGGTTCCTGATGTCGCGCGCGGCATGGCCGCCGATCACGGCGCGAAGCTGCTGCGCAGCTACGAAAACGCACTGCGCGGATTCGTGGTCGACGCCGATGACCGCGCCCTGGCGAAATTGCTGGCCGATCCGCGCGTGGCCTACGTCGAGGAAGACGGCTACGCCCGCATCAATGCCACCCAGAGCGGTGCGACCTGGGGCCTGGACCGCGTCGATCAGCGCAACCTGCCGTTGAGCGGCACGTATACCTACGACACCACCGCAGCCGGCGTGCATGCCTACATCATCGACACCGGCATGCTCGCGACCCATAGCGAATATGCCGGTCGCGTGGGCAACGGTTTCGATGCGGTCGGCGGCGGCACCAACGACTGCAACGGCCATGGCACCCATGTCGCCGGCACCGTCGGCGGCAGCACTTACGGCGTCGCCAAGGGCGTGACCCTGCATCCGGTGCGCGTGCTCGACTGCGGCGGCTCCGGCACCTGGGCGGGCGTGATCGCCGGTATCGATTGGGTCGCGGCCAATCGCGTGCTGCCGGCCGTGGCCAACATGAGTCTGGGTGGTGGCGCCAACGCCTCGGTGGATACCGCGGTCGCCAATCTGAGCAACGCGGGCGTCACGGTGGCCGTCGCTGCGGGCAACAATGCCTCCGATGCCTGCGGCTTCTCGCCGGCACGCGCACCGTCCGCGATCACCGTCGGCTCCACCACCAGCACCGACGCGGCATCGTCGTTCACCAATTGGGGCGCCTGCCTCGATCTCTTCGCGCCGGGTTCGTCGATCACTTCCTCATGGAACACCGGCAACACCGCGACCAACACCATCAGCGGCACCTCGATGGCGTCGCCGCATGTGGCCGGTGCCGCCGCGCTGTATCTGGCGAGCAACCCGAGCGCTCCGCCAGCGACGGTTCGCAATGCGCTCGTGGGCAATGCTACCCCGAGCAAGGTCACCGGCATCCCGGGTTCGGGTTCGCCGAACCTGCTGCTGTACACGCTGGGCAGCGCACCGCCACCACCGCCACCGGGTTGCGGCATTCTCGCCAGTGGCGCGTCGCTGGCCAACGGCCAATCGGTGACGTCGTGCGATGGCCGCTTCACGCTGGTCATCCAGGGCGATGGCAATCTGGTGCTGTATCAGGCCGGCGTAGGCGCCTTGTGGGCCAATCACGTGTACGGCACCGGCCACACTCTGCACATGCAGGGCGACGGCAATCTGGTGGTCTACAACAACATCGGTCAGGCGCGCTGGCACACGTCCACCCATGGCCGCAACGGCGCCTATCTCGCAGTGCAGAACGATGGCAACGTCGTCGTTTACAGCACGACGTCGCAGCCGCTGTGGGCGAGCAACACCTGCTGCCGATGATTTTCGTTCCGTATTGATGTCGTAACGCAGCGGCCCCTGTTCTGACAGGGGC
>JBAQRU010000100.1:0-20515 GCA_049296025.1 Lysobacteraceae bacterium
GCCGTTTGCAGGGCGCGTATCGCGGCTTGCGCCGCTCCTACAGGAAAATTCGTTGGGTGTCGCTGCGGCGCAGTCGGTGCCTGTGGGGGCGGGATTGGGCGACTGGCCGCTATCGTTTCGGATAGGGCTCGACAGCGCCGGGAATTCGCGGCGAAATTTCGCCGACGTCGCCGCACTGCGCGCGGTGGCGCAGCGCCTGATCCATCAACACCAGCGCCATCATCGCTTCGCAAATAGGCGTTGCGCGAATCCCCACGCAGGGATCGTGGCGGCCGGTGGTGATCACTTCGACTTCCTCGCCCAGCACGTTCATGCCGCGCCCCGGCAGGCGCAGGCTCGAGGTGGGCTTGAACGCCACCGAGCACACCACCTGCTGGCCGCTGCTGATCCCGCCGAGAATGCCGCCGGCGTGATTCGACAGAAACCCTTCGCGGGTCATCTCGTCGCGGTGAACGCTGCCCTTCTGCGCGACCGACGCGAAACCCTCGCCGATCTCCACGCCCTTCACGGCGTTGATCGACATCATCGCTGCGGCGAGATCGCCGTCGAGTTTGCCGTAAACCGGTTCGCCCCAACCCGGCGGCACGCCGTCGGCAACCACGGTCACGCGCGCGCCGACCGAATCGCCCGACTTGCGCAGCGCGTCCATGTAGCGTTCCAGCGCCGGCACCTGCCCGGCCACTGGCCAAAAGAACGGGTTGTCCTCGACCACGTTCCAGTCGAATGCGCCCACCGAAACATCCGGCAGCACTTCGCCGAGCTGCGACAGGTGACCGCGCACGGTCACGCCATAACGTTCGGCCAGCCATTGCTTGGCGATGACCGCGGCGGCCACCCGCATCGTGGTCTCGCGCGCGCTGCTGCGCCCGCCGCCGCGCGGATCGCGATGGCCGTATTTCTGCCAGTAGGTGTAATCGGCGTGCGCCGGACGGAACTGCGCGGCGATGTCGCTGTAGTCCTTGCTGCGCGCATCGGTATTGCGCACCAGCAGTGCGATCGGCGTGCCGGTGGTGCGGCCTTCGTGGACGCCGCTGAGGATTTCGACCGCGTCGGTTTCGTGGCGCTGCGAGGTGTGGCGCGTGCGCCCGGTGGCGCGGCGACCGAGATCATGGGCGAATGCGTCTTCGCTGATCGCAAGCCCCGGCGGGCAGCCGTCGATCACGCAACCGATCGCCGGCCCATGCGATTCGCCGAACGTGGTGACGCGGAGCAGATGACCGAAGCTGTTGCTCACGCGGCAGGCCTCAGAACAATCCGGCGGAGGCCGGTGACGCAGGCGCGCGCAGCGCGGGATCGCGTGCATCGTCGCGGGCATCGGCAAGCTGGCGGATGCGCGCGTGATAGGTCACCAGATCGCGGCATTCGGCGACGAACACGCCCATCTGCCCGACCTTGAACTCGACCCAGGCCAGCGGCAGCTCCGGCAGCAGGCGGCTGAGCGCGCGCTCGGATTCGCCGACTTCGCAGATCAGCACGCCGTCTTCGGTGAGGTGCAGCGGCGCATCGCGGAGGATGCGCAGGGCCAGATCGAGGCCGTCGTCGCCGGCACGCAGGCCCAGCTCGGGCTCGAAGGAATACTCCTTCGGCAGCGCATCCGTTTCGTCGTTGGTGACGTAGGGCGGATTGGTGACGATCAGATCGTAATGCTCGCCCTGCAGATCGGCGAACAAATCCGACTTCAGGAAGCGGACGTTGTCGGCATGCAGACGGGCTTTGTTTTCCGCCGCCAGCGCAAGCGCATCGTCGCTGATGTCGATGCCGTCGACCTGCCAGTCGGGATTGTGATGGCCCATGGCGATGGCGATGCAGCCGGAGCCGGTGCACAGATCCAGCGCGCGGCGCACTTCACGACCGCCCAGCCAGGGCTCGAAGCCCGATTCGATGAGTTCGGCGATCGGCGAACGCGGCACCAGCGCACGGGCGTCGGTCTTGAAGCTGAGGCTGGCGAACCAGGCCTCGCCGGTGAGATATGCGGCCGGAATGCGTTCTTCGATGCGGCGCAGGAACAGCTTGAGGATGTCTTCCTTCTCGGCCAGCGTGACCCGCGACTGGCCGTAGACCGGCGGCAGGTCGTGCGGCAGATGCAGGGCGTGCAGGGTGAGCTGGGTGGCCTCGTCGAGCGCGTTGTCGTAGCTGTGGCCGAAGGTCAGTCCGGCCGCATTGAAGCGGCTGGCGCCATACCGGATCAGGTCGATGATCGTCTGCAGCTCGTCGGTCATGGCGGTGTCTGGGCTTGGAGTCGCGCGGCGTGACCGCGAAGTATAACGGCCGCGCGGTTATCATGGCCGCACCTGTCGCCATCTCTCGAGAAATCGCCGCGATGTTCAACCGCACCACTCTTCTGGTCCTGCTGGTCGCGCTGACCGTCGGCGCAGGCCTCTGGGCCTCCGAATACTTTCACGGCAATCGCGCCGCCGCAGGCCCCGAGTTGCAGACCGTCCGCAGATTGACGACGCCGCGCGAACTGCCGGCGTTCACGCTGCAGCAGTCGGATCGGACCCAACTGGTCCCGGGCGAGCTGCACGGACACTGGACGCTGGTCTTCATCGGCTTCACCTACTGCCCGGACGTGTGCCCGACCGCGCTCGCCGAACTGGCGCAGGCGCAGACGCGCTGGGCGGCACTGCCCGAAACCACCCGGCCGCGAGTCCTGTTCGTCTCGGTGGACCCCGAGCGCGACTCGATCGAGAAACTCGGCGAGTACGCCCACGGTTTCCACAAGGACACCCTCGCCGCCACCGCCGACCTGCCGACGCTGGAAGCGTTCGCGAAATCGCTGTCGCTGGTGTTCGCCAAAGTGCCGCTGGGCAAGGACGCTCCGGCCGATCAGTACACCATCGACCATTCCGCCTCCGTGGTGGTGCTGGACCCGCAGGGGCGGATGGCCGGCGTGATCCCGCCGCCGCTCAAGCCCAAGGCCATCGCCGAGGACCTGATCGCACTCACCCGGGCGGGAAAATAAGTGGGACTGATCACGACGCTGACCTATGCCCTGCCGCACCGTCTGATGTCGTCGGCGGCACGCCAGCTGGCGTATTCGCGCAGCCCGGCGATCAAGCAATGGCTGATCGACACCGTCACCCGGAAATTCAAGGTCGATCTCGACGAAGCCGCCGAACCCGACCCGCGCGCCTACCCCACCTTCAATGCCTTCTTCACCCGCGCACTCAAACCGGGTGCGCGCGTGCCCGACGCCGACCCGCGCGCGCTGTTGATGCCGGCCGACGGTCATATCAGCCAATGCGGCGACATCGTCGAAGGCCGGATCTTCCAGGCGAAGGGCCAGTCGTTCACGGTCGCCGAACTGTTGGGTGACGAGGCCGACGCCACGCCGTTCGCCGACGGCATGTTCGCGACCGTGTATCTGTCGCCGCGCGACTACCATCGCGTGCACATGCCCTGGGCCGGCGCGTTGCGCGAAACCGTGCATGTCCCGGGCCGGCTGTTCAGCGTCGGCACCGATGCGGTGAAGTCGGTGCCGCGACTGTTCGCGCGCAACGAACGCCTCGTCTGCCATTTCGACACCGACTTCGGCCCGATGTGCCAGGTGATGGTCGGCGCCCTGCTGGTTTCCGGCGTGGAAACCGTATGGAGCGGCGTCGAGATCCCGGCCTACGGCGACCGCATCACCCGCAGGGACTGGCGCGGCCAGAACATCGTGCTGGACCGCTTCGCCGAAATGGCGCGCTTCAACTACGGCTCCACCGTGATCGTGCTGCTGCCCAAGGGCGTGGCGAGACTGTCGGACATTCTGAAACCGGAAATGCCGGTGCGTCTCGGGCAACGACTCGCTTGCGCGAACTGAGTCACAGATCATCATCGCGCACCGCAATCGTGCATGCGGAAATGGCAAACCTGTCAGTTCTGATAGCTCGTCAACGATTGATATTGCCTTGCGGTAAAGCTTAAGTTCCCATCATCCGTCGATTGATCTTCGACGGAGTATCCCAAAGGGCGCGACATCCGTCGCACAGGGGCGACGCGATCCAATACGGGTCGCGCTAGACAAGGAGAACGACATGCGTCGCAAGGGCACCATCACCATCATCGATCCAGATCAGGGCGCCGCCGCGATTCTGACTGCGGACTCCGGCTACACCATCATCGAACTGGACCCCGACTGGTCGGTCGAGATCGGTGATCAGATCGAATGGGACAACGGCGACGGACTGGGTTTCGAGACCTACGAGAACGTGAGCAAGGGGACAACCGGCGATGTGTTCGTGCAGAACCACGAAGTGAGCGAAAAATCGCTTCGGCTCCAGTTCGGGTAGTCGTCGGGCATAGAACTGCGGCTCCGGCTAGACTCGCAGCAGGCGCCTGTCGCGCCGGAGCCGCGCATGAACCGCATCGTCAAACTGGCCATCGTTGTCCTCGGCCTCGCGTTCTGCGTCTGGATGTATTTCGCGCCGCACCTCACCGTGCGTTCGATGCGTCTGGCGGCAGAGCGCGGCGACGCTGGTGCGCTGGCCGCGCATATCGATTTCCCGGCGCTGCGCGAGAGCGTCAAAAGCCAGTTTGCCGACGCCATGGACGAGCGTATCGGCGGCAGCGATGCGGCAAGCGTTTTCGGCGCACTGGGCATGCGTCTGGCGACCGCGATCGCAGACCCGATGATCGACGCGATGCTGACGCCGCAGGCGCTGTCGTTGATGTTCTCGGGAGGCGGGCTCGCCCTCGACGGACTCTCACTGGACGGACTGACAACCGCCGGCATCCGCAATCCGGGCGCCAGTCCCGGCGACAGCGGACATCTGCCGCAATGGCAGGCCGACATGGGCTACGAAGACTTCAGCACCTTCACCGTCAGGCTGCAGCCCGACGACGATGCCATCCCGCCTTCGACCTTGATCTTCAAGCGCGACAAAGTGCTGCTCTGGAAGTTGTCGGGCATCGAGATGCCCGCCTTCTGAGCCGACAGCACGACGACACGAGGCCCGGAGCGCACGATTGTTGGGATCGACCGCTTCGGCCACGGCTATCTGTTCGCGCTGGCGATGGCGCTGGTGCGCTACCGGTTCGGGTCCTGATCAGCCGCCGCAACCCTGCAATTTCAGGCGTTGACCCGGGCGCACGGTGTAGCGCGGGCCCTTGATGCCGTTGGCCTTGGCCAGATCGCCAAGATCGCACGAATACTTGCGCGCGATCGACACCAGCGTATCGCCGCGTTCGACCTTGTGCTGACGCGCGGCCTTGGGCTTCGGCGTGTCTTTCGGCTTGGGTTTGTCCTGCGCTGGCGCTTCGGCAGGGGCCACGGTGCCGTCCACGCCGGTGGCGGCGACCGGTTCGAGCGGTCCGACCCTGACGATGGCCGCACTCACCTCGCTTTCGACCAGACGCTTCGCCAGTTCAGCGCGTTCGCCCTGGACGCAATAGCGGTTGTAGAGGCCGGCGATCTTCACGGTCGCGTTGAGCGTGGTGCCGCTGGCGATCCAGCCGTCGGCCTCGAAGCGCGGGTTGAGATTGCGCAGCGCGCGCATGTAGCCGTCGCGGGTGCCGCTGTTGCCCAGACAGATCGTGAGCTCGTAGATCGATGTGGCGCGGACGAGGCGGATCGTCGCCGGCTTGGCATCGATCTTCGGAAAACTCAGTCCGTATTCCTTGGGGTGCAGATACAGCCACGCGGCGGCGATCACCATCGGCACGTAGTCCTTGGTTTCGGCCGGGAACTGGTTGTAGACCGACTCCTCCCAGAAACTGCGGTTCGGATAGGCGCGGAACACCCGCAGCGCACGGCCCTCGCCACCGTTGTAGGCGGCCAGCCACAGCTCGATGTTGTTGCCCAGTTCGGAATAGCGCTCGCTGAGATAGGACGCGGCCGCATCGGCCGAAGCGCGCGGGTCGTAGCGGGTATCGAAACCGGTGCCGTCCGGGCCAAGCCCGAAGCGGCGTCCGGTGGCCGGCATGAACTGCAGCAGGCCGACCGCACCCGCGCGCGAACCGATGTGGACGCGGCCGGTGGATTCCTTCGCCATGATCCCGAACAGCAGCGCTTCGGGCAGACCGTTGCGCTGGAACGACGGCGCCATCAGATGGCGCAGGTACTGGTAGTTTTCGTGGCTCTGGACCAGCGACACGCGCATGTCGGTCAACCAGCGGCGGATGCCGGCCTGCACCGCCGGATTCATCTGCACCATGTTCACGAAACGCTGGCCATCGGCACTCAACAGCGCGGCGGCTTCGGCCGAGCTCGGCACATTGCCGGTGGCCAGTTCGGTATCGATCAGCGCTTGGCCGTCTTCGTCACCCGCATCAGTCTCGACCCGCGCATCCACATCGCTCTTCAACAGCCGCTTGTAGCTGGTCAGCAACTGCGACATCGGGCAGCCCTTGACCTTGACGCAGGCGGAGATCACGTCCTCCATATCCTCCAGCGCGGCGTTGCTTTCGAGCAGGCCGGCGGGATCGTTGTTGTCGATCTTGATCAACGCATCGCGATACCGCCCTTCGGCGCCGGCCATCTGCATCTTCATGGCGTCCAGATCGCGCTCGCGGCGCGATTGCGCCTGGGCATCGCGATGGGGAAACGCCACCAGCACAAGCAGTGCGAGCAGGCAGAGGGATCGGAGAGAAGGGGACGGATGGGCCAACGGCCCGGAAACGGCAGCGGATTCGGACATGAACAACAGCGACACCAACGGGGAGCTGCAGGGTAGCCCCCGGGGCCGATGCGGGCAACCCGCCAAAGTCACGGCCCTTATCGGAGTTCAGCGTCGAAGCGAGACCGCAAAACGGCGCCGCATCGCTGCGATCGCGCGCACGCGCCAGCCCGATCCCGAATAGAATTCCACGATCCACTCCGAGGACCCTTCATGGACCCCATTCTGGTCGGCAAGGCCATCACCACCGATACCAGCGGCAACGTGCATCTGCTGCCGAAGTTCGGCAATCGCCACGGTCTGATCGCCGGCGCCACCGGTACCGGCAAGACCGTGACCCTGATGACGCTTGCGGAGGGGTTCTCGCGGATCGGCGTGCCGGTGTTCCTGGCCGACGTGAAGGGCGACGTGGCCGGTCTGGTCGCCGCCGGCAGCATGAACGAGAGGATCCAGCAGCGCCTCGCGCTGATGGGTAACCCCGACTACCGCAACGAAGCCAACCCGGTGGTGTTCTGGGACCTCTACGGCAAACTCGGCCACCCGGTGCGGACCACGGTCAGCGAAATGGGCCCGACCCTGCTCGGCCGCATTCTCGAACTCAACGACACCCAGGCCGGCGTGCTCGACATCGTGTTCAAGCTGGCCGACGACCGCGGCCTGCTGCTGCTGGATCTGGAAGACCTGCGCGCCCTGCTCGGCCTGGTCGCCGAAGAGCGCAAGGACATCTCGACCAGCTATGGCCTGGTCAGCACCCAATCGATCGGCGCGATCCAGCGCGCGCTGCTGCGGCTGGAGCAGGAAGGCGCCGAGATGTTCTTCGGCGAGCCGGCGCTGGAACTGAACGATCTGATGCGCACCAACACCGATGGCCGTGGCGTCATCAATATCCTCTCCGCCGACCAGCTGATCCTGAAGCCGAAACTGTATTCGAGCTTCCTGCTGTGGCTGCTGTCGGAACTGTTCGAAAGCCTGCCGGAAGTCGGCGATCTGGAAAAACCCAAACTCGTGTTCGTGTTCGACGAAGCGCATCTGCTGTTCGAAGACGCGCCGCCCGCGCTGCAGCAGCGCATCGAGCAGGTCGTGCGCATCATCCGCTCCAAAGGCGTGGGCGTGTATTTCTGCTCGCAGTTCCCCGACGACGTGCCGGACGACATCCTCGGCCAGCTCGGCAACCGCTTCCAGCACGCGCTGCGCGCGTTCACGCCGCGCGACCAGAAAGCGGTGAAGACCGCGGCGCAGACCTTCGTCGCCAATCCGGCGCTGGACGTGGCCAAGGCCATCGGCGAACTCGGCACCGGCGAGGCGCTGGTGTCGACGCTGCAGGACAAAGGCATTCCGATGCCGGTCGAGCGCACGCTGATCGCGCCACCGCGCTGCCGGATGGGCGCGATCACCGAAGCCGAACGCGCCCAGGTGCGCGCCGGCAGCCCGGTCGGCACCCGCTACGACACCCGCATCGACCGCGACTCCGCCGCCGAAATGCTGGCGAAGAAGATTGAGACTGCGCCCGAACAGGCCAAGGCCCCGCCCGCCCGCACCCGCGCCCAGGACGATGCCGAGGAAGGCGGCTTCGGGCAATCGGTCAAGGACGCGGTGTTCGGCACCAAACGCCGCCAGGGCATGGTCGAAACCATGGCCAAACAGACCGCGCGCACCGTCGGCAACCAGCTCGGGAAACAGATCCTGCGTGGCCTGCTCGGCGGCATCTTCGGCGGCAAGCGCTGACGCGCCCCACCCACTTTCACCCTCCGACCAATCGAGATCCCAACGATGACCTCCAGAACGTCCGCCCCGCTGCTGTGGCTCGCCCTGCCCCTCGTCCTGTTCGCCGCCGGCTGCCAGAAGGATGCCGCCGAAGAAGCCGAAGCCGCTTCGGCCACCGAAGCGACCGCGGAAACCCCGGTCGAGCCAGCTGCCGACCCCGGCATCGATGCCCGCACCGTCGAACCGCCTCCGCCGCCGGCCCCCGTCCCCGGCACCGATGCCGCGATCATCGAAGACCACTCGACACCGATCGCCGCCGCGCCCACCTTCGACACCAAAGCTTTCGACGGCCGCTATGCCGCCGACAACACCACCCTCGACATCAACGCGGACGGCACCTACGCGCTGAGCATCGACGGCAACGCCACCGACGGCACCTGGACGCTGCAGAAGGGCGGCAAGAAAGTCACGCTCGATCCCAACAGCAAGGGCGAAACCGACCGTCAGCTCAACATCGAGTCCAACGACAGCGTCAAGATCGTCGGCGGCGCCACGCTCAAGCGTCAGGCCGACGCCAAATAAGCCCTCGACGTCAGCCTTCATGTCGCGCTGGCGGCCTCCGGCCGAAAAAAGCACGGCCCTCATCACCCGTGAGGGCCATGCCCGGCTCAAGGCCGAACTCGACGATCTCTGGCGCGTGCGTCGCCGGGATGTGGTGAAAGCCCTCGCTGCCGCCGCAGCCGAAGGCGACCGCTCGGAAAACGCCGAGTACATCTATCGCAAAAAGCAGCTCGGCGAAATCGACCGCCGGGTGCGCTATCTGTCCAAGCGCCTCGAAGCGCTGCGTGTGGTCGATACCGTGCCCAGCGACCCGGAAGCGGTGTTCTTCGGCGCATCGGTCGAAGTGGAGCACACGCTCAGCGGCGAGATCAGCCGCTACCGCATCGTCGGCCCCGACGAGACCGACGCAAAGCTGGGCTGGATCAGCATCGATTCGCCGCTGGCGCGGGCGATGCTGAAGAAACGCATCGACGACGATTTCGAAGCGCAACTGCCGGACGGGCCACAGCGGTTTTTCATCGTCGCTGTCGAATACGCCATCTGAAGACCGCAAACGCCGGATTGCGCATATTGCAACCGCAGGCCTACGGCGTAGGATCGGCCCCACCGCCACCGGAGCCGCCGTCATGCGCAGTCTGATCGCCACCGTACTACTCGCAGCACTCGCCCTGCCAAGCGCCCTGCCCGCTTCAGCGCAGGATGCGCCCACGGTTCCAGCCACCGCAAAACCGCATCTCCTCGAACGCTTCAAGGCGCTCGCCGGCGAATGGAGCGGCGCGGGCCTCGACGGCAACTCGATGCCGGACACCAACGTCAGCTACACCGTCACCGCTGGCGGCAATGCGGTGGAAGAACTGCTGTTTCCCGGCACCGCGCACGAAATGCGCACGCTGTACGTGCGCGATGGCGACGACGTGGTGCTGGTGCATTTCTGCGCCAGCGGCCATCACCCGAAAATGCGCGCCCACGATACCGGCGGCGACCGCGTGGTGTTCGACTTCGACGGCGCGATCAACTTCGACCCCGCCAAGGCCGGGCACATGCACGACGCCAGTTTCACCTTCCAGGGCCCGGACGAACTGAGCACGCGCTGGCGGTTCTGGGACGGCGGCAAACCCTCGGAGCACGTCGCGAATCTGCATCTGAAGCGGGTGGTGATCGAGCCGATGGAGTTGATCGATCCGCCGCGCTAAAGTGATGGGGCGCGGGCGCGCTTTCCGGTCAAGCATGCTGTCCGCAACCAAGGCTGCGCGTATGTGATCCAGGCGACTTGCCAGCATGCGTTCGCCGCCCTGCCACAGGGCGGTTATCTGGACCGTCAAACCAACTGCGGAGAGGTCAATCCAATGCCGGCTCTATTGCAGCAACGCAAATCGCTCGGAGTCGCGCTGTGTCAGCGGGATGCCTATACGAGCATGCACTGTGGCCGGGTTGAGTACTTGTGCCGGCTCCTGGGGCTCGCCTGTGACTTGAACAGCCATGAGCGAAGTCTCCTCCGGGTTGCGTCAAGGCTTCATGATATTGGCAAGATCGGCATCGCGGATGATGTGCTGTTCAAGAAAAGTCGGTTGGATGCCGCCGAGTGGGAAGTCATGAAACGTCATTCGGAACTGGGCCAAGCCACTTGCGAAGCGATTCCTCACGCCAATGCACCACAGCTTGGAATCATTGTGCGGCATCACCACGAAGCATTCGACGGAAGCGGCTATCCGGATGGGCTCGTCGGGACAGAGATTCCTGTTTGCTCAAGGATTATCTCGCTGGCGGACAGTTACGACGCAATGACCACGGATCGTTCTTACCACAAGGCTATTTCCCATGAAAATGCGATGGCGATCATGAGGAGCGAAAAAGGCAGTAAGAGCGACCCACGCCTATTCGGATATTTTGTAAAGATCATGGCGACATTGGCAGGAAGACCCGGGTTCTCATCCACCGATGGCGGCCTGCCCAACTGAGATATCGAACCAACCGCAAGATCACGGCGAAATGATGATGGGCGTGCCCACCGGCACCAGCCGCCAGACTTCCTCGATCTGCTGGTCAGTCAATGCGATGCAGCCATCGGTCCAGTCGCGCGAATAGCCGGGCGGCGTCTTGCCATGGATCATGATGTCGCCGCCGGGATCGACACCCCGTGCTTGCGCCTGCGCGCGATCGGCGGCGTTGGGATAGGAAATCCGCAGCGAAAGGTGGAAGCGACTCTTGTCGTTGCGGAAGGTAATGCTGTAGCGGCCCTCCGGCGTGCGTTCGTCGCCCTGCTGGCGTTTGTGGCCGATCGGCGCATCGCCGAGCAGAATCCGGTAGGTCTTGATCACTTTGTCGTCGCGCAGCAGTTCCATTCGTCGTTCGGATTTGTCGACGCGGATTTCGTCGGCGCGTTGCGCCGCAGGCGCGAGCGCGGGCGGCCACGCGGCCTGGGCGGACGTCATGAAAGCAGACGTCATGAAAGCAATCGCCATCAAGACAGTCGCGATCGCTGCGATGCCAACACGCCCAAGTCGATATCTCATCTTGATTCTCCTGCATTCGACAGTCTTTCGATGAAGTCCGGCGGCAGCGGCCAACGCCCGAACCAGCCGCGCCGCGTTCCGGTCAGCACCCGCAGCGACTGCCCCCGTCCGCCGGGAATGCGCGACAGCGGATGGAACAGCAGATCGCGCAATCGGGCAACGACATCATGCTCGGACTGGAACAGCGGTGTCAGCCAACGGCTCCAGAAATGGTAGATGTCCAGATGCCGGCGACGCTCGCGCTGATAGGCATCCAGCGCTTCGGGCAGTGCCGATGCCGCGCGCAGCGCATCGCGCAGTGCCAGTGCATCGGCCAGCGCCATGTTCACGCCCTGTCCCAGCTGCGGGCTCATCGAATGGGCAGCGTCGCCGACGAGGACTGCGCGCCCCCGATACCAGCGTCGCACCACCGTGTCGCGATAGCGCGCCTGCGCCAAGCCATCGGGCACGGCCGTCGTCTGCAGACGCTGCACCGCATCCGGCCAGATCTCGGCAACCTCCGCGCGCCAACGCGCGTCATCGCGACCCGCATCGGGCAATGCAGCGGCAGGCAGGCTCCAGAAGAAACTCAGTCGCGGGATCGGATCGCCCGGGCGAGTGCCCACCGGCAGCATGCCGACCATCCGTCGCGCATGGCGATAACGCTGGCGCAGTTCATCGGGCCATGGCCAGTCGCCTGCAGGCACGAGGCACCACTGCGCGCCCCAGGGATACGGCCGATCGAACACGATCTCGCCGATCTGCGCGCGCAGCTTCGATGCCGAGCCGTCGGCGACGACGACCAGATCGAACGGCCCGTGCTCGTCGCCATGGTCGTCGCGCAATACACCGCGTTCGTGATCGGCATGGACGATCTCGCAACCGCAGTGGATGCGGCGCGCCTCCGTCCATGCGCGATCGAGCAGTTCGAAGATCGCCCCGCGCTGCAAACCCAGGCCGAACAATGCCGGATGCAATTCGCGGTAATGCATGTCCATCACCTTGCGCGACGCGGTGGTTTCGCCGTGGAGCCGCCGCACCACCGCGCCGTGTTCCAGCGCGGCATCCAGCAGACCGAGCCGCCACAACACGCTCAGTCCGGTGGGTTGCAGCAGGAATCCGGCGCCCACCGGCCCCGGGTCCGGCACGCGCTCGAACACCTCGACGCGATGACCGTCGCCGCTCAAGGCCACGGCAAGCGCTTGCCCGGCAGAACCGTATCCGACGATCGCGATATGCATCGAAGATTTCATCGCGAGGGCTGACTCATGAGGGCTGACTCACGATGGCTGACCAATGAATGCCGACTCGCGGCACCACATGTTCGAAACATATCCATGGAAACCGCGCCCATGAAAAAGCCCCGCCGAAGCGGGGCCAGTAAGTACGGGTGACGACCACGACAGTGGTCGACCTCAAGCAACCGGCGTGATGTTCGCCGCCTGCGCGCCTTTCGGTCCCGTCGTGACTTCATACGACACGCGTTGTCCTTCCTGCAAACTGCGAAAGCCTTTTGCGCTGATTGCGGAGAAGTGCGCGAACACATCGGCACTGCCATCCTCGGGGGCAATAAAGCCAAATCCCTTGGCATCGTTGAACCATTTCACTGTTCCGTACGGCATATCCTGTTGACCTCGATTGGGATGCGGTGGCGTGCGTCGTGAGCGCCCAGGCTAGGGCTCGCATAGCGCACGGCGCGAGTATGCCTGAGCGAAACGCGTACGCAAGGGGCCGCGCGCGCCGTTGTACCCATCTCCGCGGGACACCGCAAACCGATACGGATACTCAGCCTTGTGCCAGTAGCGCCGACAGCAACGGGCCGAGTCCCGCGCTTGCGGCCTCGACATGGGCCAGCACCTCTTCGAGGGTGATCTGTTCGTCCGGGTCCCGGCCGGCACCCGCTGCCCAATTCGCGACGATGGCCAAGCAGGCGTAGTCGAGGCCGAGCTCCCGCGCCAGCCCCGCTTCGGGCATGCCGGTCATACCGACCAGATCGCAGCCGTCCCGGCGCATCCGGGCGATTTCCGCCCGGGTCTCCAGTCTCGGGCCTTGGGTCGCGCCGTAGCAGCCGCCATCGACCACCGCTACGCCTGCGGCCGTCGCAGCCGTCAGAATCTCGCGTCTCAGCTTCGGCGTGTAGGGGTCGCCGAAATCCACATGCAGCACGTCGCTGCCTGTTTCTTCAGACAGGGTGGAAATGCGGCCCCAGGTGTAATCGATCAACTGATCCGGGCAGCCGAGCACGCGCGGGCCGAAGCCTTCGGTGATGCCGCCGACGGTATTCAGCGCGAGCACGCGTTGCGCACCCACCGCCTTCAATGCCGCGAGATTGGCGCGATAGTTGATCCTGTGCGGCGGCACCGAATGGCCTTCGCCGTGGCGCGCTAGGAACGCCACCCGCTTGCCCGCCAGCGTACCGATGCGGATCGGGCCCGACGGCGCGCCGTAGCGCGTCACCGGCTGATGGGTTTCGACATCCTGCAGATCGGCGAGCGCGTACAGGCCGGTGCCGCCGATGATGGCGAGCGCGAGCTCGGGAACGGCCGGCATCGGATCAGTCCTTCAGTGCGTAGATCGCGGGCAGATTGCGGCCCTGCTCGCGATAATCCATTCCGTAGCCGAAGACGTAGCGGTCCGGCACCTCGACGCCGACATGATCGGCTTCGATCCCTTCGACGCGGCGGTCATGATTTTTCACCGCGAGCACCGCTACGCGCACGTCGGCCGCGCCCTGGTCTTCGCACCAGCGCTTCACCGCCAGCAGCGTGTGGCCCTCGTCGAGGATATCGTCGACCAGCAGCACGCGACGACCGCGCATCGGCGTGGCCGGACGATGCAACCAGGCCAGACCCGAGCCCGAGGTGTTGCCGCGATAGCGAGTGGCGTGCAGGTAATCGAATTCGAGATCGAGCCCGCGTTCGCCCAGCGCGAACGCCAGTTGGGTCGCGAACGGCATGCCGCCATGCATGATGGTGACGAACAGCGGCGGTCTCGCATCGACTGCGTATTCGGCGCGTACGGCATCGGCCATCGTCTGGATCGCACGATCGAGCGTCGCACGGTCATGGATCACATCCGCAGCCGGCAATACTTCAGCGAGATTCGGCGCAGTCATGCGAGTGCTCCCAGTGCTTCGGCCAGACGCGCCTGCGCATCGCCATAACGCGCGTCGGCGAGCAGCCCATCCCAGCTCATCGCGCCGCGGCCCATCAGGCCAGTCAATGCCATCGTGTCGAGCGTGCGTCCGTCGACCGCCGCCAGCGATTCCTCGACCAGTTCCGGATGACAGACCAGCACCGCATCGCAGCCCGCATCGAGATGCGCATCGATCCGCTGTTTGATGCCGCCAGCGGAGAATGCCGCCGCCATGCCGATGTCGTCCGAGAACACCACGCCCCGGAACCCCATCTCTTCGCGCAGGATCGTATTGATCCAGTACGGCGAATAGCCGGCGGGTTCGGGCGCGACCTGCGGATAGGTCACGTGCGCCAGCATCACCGCCTCGGCGTTCGCTTCGATCCCGGCCACGAATGGCACCAGATCGTGGGCGCGGATCAGATCGAACGGGCGGTCGTCGACCGCGACATCGAAATGGGTGTCTTCCAGCACCGAGCCGTGGCCCGGAAAATGTTTGATCGTGGCCGCCATGCCCGCACTGTGCATGCCGCGCACGTATGCCCGCGTGAAGTCGGCGACGATCTGCGGATCGTCCGAGAACGCGCGGTTGCCGATGGCGAGATTGCCGCGCCCCAGATCGACCACCGGCGCGAAGCTCAGATCGACGCCGGTGGCGCGGATTTCGCTGGCCATGAGCCACGCATGTTCTTCGGCCAGCGCCAGCGCGTGCACCGGGTCGGCGGCATACAGCCTGCCGAAACCTTCGAGCGGCGGCAGCGCGCTGTAGCCTTCCTGGAAACGCTGCACGCGCCCGCCTTCCTGGTCGACGCAGATCAGCTGCGGTCGCGGCGCGATCTCGCGGATCGCGGCGGAGAGTTCGGCCACCTGCGCGCTCGAAGCGAAGTTGCGCTTGAACAGGATCACGCCGGCACAGGCATCGTGCCGCAGCCAGTCGCGTTCCTGCGGGGTGAGTTCGGTACCGGCGACGCCGATCACAAGCATGTGTCTGACTCCAAATCGGTTGCGGCACGTTCGGCTTCGCTCCATTGCGAATACGGGCGCGAAGCCAAAGCGAGATTGTAATAGCGCGTGCTGTCGGTCACTTCCAGACCCAGCCACGCAGGGCGTTCGAACCACTCGTCGCCCGCGTCGAGCTCGACTTCGGCGACCACAAGACCCGCGTTGTCGCCGAGAAACTCGTCGACTTCCCAGAGGTGACCGAGGTGTTCGACCAGATGCCGGCGTTTGTCGATCAAACCGCCGACGCAGAGCGCCAGCAGCGCACGCGCATCGTCGACGGGAATCGGATAGTCGAATTCCTGTCGGGTGTGGCCGACCTCGCGCGATTTCAGGTTGAGCCGGGCTTCGTCGCCCTCCAGCCGCACCCGCACCGAAACCCGCTGCCCGCCGCTGTCCATCGACGCCTGGTCGTTGAGATAGCCTTGCGCCATCGGAATCACCTCTTTGGCCTGCGCGCGCCAGGTATCGTCGAGGACGAGGAATTTGCGTTCGATTTCGAGGGCCACGTTCGGCTGGAGTCCTGTCACAGGGCATGCCCGCAGGCTGGGGCGATATTGTAGGCGGTCGGAGCGGGAGGAAGACCGCCGAGTCGGCGGCAATCGCCAACGATGCAGGCGCCCCACTTGTCTGGTCGGTATCACGTGCTACGATTAAGGCGGTTGTCTGGCGATTATCGAATTTTTAACAATTCATCGGCGTGCCGGGCGAAACTGACGATTGCCGATCGTCCACTAACTCAATGAGGGAAGCTCGCCATGAACAGCGAAACTCCGAAGGACAGCACATCGTCTTCGCACCATCACGCCGTGCAGGCAAAAGACGTATCGGACAGCGAAACACCGGGTTCTCACGGTCTGGAAATGCTCGAACCGCTCGACGCGGATTTCGACGATGGCGACGGCTACGACGCCAACAACAACGACAACGATGGCAACTTCCTGGCGCCGCACGAGCGCAAGTTGCCGCTGTCGGAACAGCGTCAGCTTCTTGCGATGCGGCGGCGCCCCGACGACGACAACGATATCGAGGAAGCGGATATCCGCAGCGGCCGTCGCTACTGGCACATGCACAACCAGGAACACGGTATCGGTCGCGACGGCATTTCTGGCGCTACCAGCGCCACAGGCGCCGCGAAGGACACGCCGGCGGCCGAACCCGCAGCGACCGCTGCCGGCGGCCCGCCCGGCTCCGCGGTTCCAGGCGAGACCGCAGCGCTGCTGAACGACCCCGCCCATCCGAACAAACCGCTTTACGACGCGGTTCTGCAGGGCGTCGGCACTCTGGATGCGTCGAAGGTCCCGTTGACGGAAACCGAGCAGGCCAACGTCGCTGGCGCGCTCACTGCCAGCATGACCCAGACACCCGGCTTCCAGCGGGGCAACCCGGATCCTACGGCGATCTCGATCGCCGCCAGCGAAAACGGCGACCGCGTGTTCGCGATCAACAGCCAGAACCCGGGCGCGCCGAATGCGATGTACACCAGCGTCGAGGTCGAACAGGTCCGCAGCCAATCGCTCCAGGTAAGCAGCGCACAGGTCGCGCCGCCATCGTCCGCGCCGGAGCCGCCGACCACCATTCAGGAACAGGTGCTGTCACCCGAATCGCAATCGCCGCGCGTCATCGCCTGAAACGCATCCGGCATCCGCCCGCGCAACAGGGCGCGGGCGGCGTTACTTGGGCTCGAACACCGCAATCGATTCGACGTGGGCGGTATGCGGGAACATGTCCATCACCCCTGCCGCCTTGAGTTTCCAGCCGCGTTCGTTGACCAGATAACCGGCGTCGCGCGCCAGCGAGCCCGGGTGACAGCTGACATAGACGATCCGCTTCAGGCCCTTGAGCGGCAGTTGCTTGAGCACGGCGTCCGCACCCGAGCGCGGCGGATCAAGCAGCAGTTTGTCGAAACCCGCGCGCATCCACGGCAGTCCCGACAGATCCTGGGCCAGATCGGCGGCATGGAACTGGACGTTCTCCAGCGCGTTGTGGGCCGCATTCTCGCGGGCGCGCACCACCAGACCCGCCTCGCCTTCCACACCCACGACTTCACGCGCGACGCGCGCCAGCGGCAAGGTGAAATTGCCGAGACCGCAGAACAGATCGAGCACCCGATCATCGGGCTGCACGTCGAGCAGTTCCAGGGTCTTCGCGATCATCTTCTGATTGAGGCCGGCATTCACCTGGATGAAATCCAGCGGCCGGAAATTCAGTTCAATCTTCCACTGCGGCAGCGCGAACGACAGCGGCACCGTCTCCGGCCAAAGCGCATGCACCGAATCGATGCCGCCCGGCTGCAGGAAAACGGCAAAATCCTGCGCCTGCGCGAACGCGACCAGCGCATCGCGGTCGCGGTCACTCAGCGGCTGCAGATGACGGAACACCAGCGCGACCGTCTCGTCGCCAGCGATGAATTCGATCTGCGGGATATCCCTACGGCCATCCATCGCATCGACCAGCGCCGAAATCGCGCCGAGTTTTTCGCCGATCCGCGGAATCACCGTGTAGCAGACCGAGAGGTCGGCGACGAAGCGCGGATCGGCTTCGCGGAAGCCGACCAATGTCTTGTCTTTCTTCTCGACCCGGCGCACCGACAGCCGACCCTTGCGGCGATAGCCCCATGCGGCATCGGTCAACGGCGGCAGCAGCGTGCCCGGCTGCACGTGGCCGATGCGCTGCAGATTGTCGATCAGCACCTGCTGTTTCGAGAGAATCTGCCTGTCTTCGGCCAGATGCTGCAGCACGCAGCCACCACAGACGCCGAAATGCGGGCAACGCGGTTCGACGCGGTCCGCCGATGCGGACAGGACTTCGACCGTGGCCGCCTCGTCGAAATGCCGCGACTTCGCGGTCTGCTTCGCCATCACCCGCTCGCCCGGCAACGCACCGGACACGAAGACGGTCTTGCCGGCGTTCGCATCGCCGTCCGGCCGGCGCGCGATCCCGCGACCATCGTGGCCAAGCGAAACGATGTCGAGTGCGAATGGAGTCTGGTCGATGCGGGCCACGGGATTCTTGGGAAGTGCGATGGACCCGCGATTGTCTCATGTCGCCGAAAACGACGACGCCCGCCGAAGCGGGCGTCTCGACAAGACTCGCGAGGATGGGCTTATTTCTGCTTCCACGCCCCGCCGCGCTGGTACCACCAACCCGAGCGGGCGCTGTCGACCCACTGCTTGGCGAACACGCTGCGGATCTGCCCTTCCCATTCCGGATGTCCATTGGCGACGGCGATTTCGCGATAGACGGCTTTGCGGTCGCGGTTCTCGTCAGCGACGGCGGTATTGACCGGCACACGATCCTTCAACGGCAGCGCAGCGGCATCGCGCACCACGACCAGACCGTCTTCGGTGAAACCGAGCGCGCCGGAATCGAAGTGCGGGCGAAGGGCGCTGTCGAAGCGCCGTTCCATCCGCGATTGGATAGCGGTGATCGCCGGCGTCTGGATGTTGAAGTCGGGCTGGCTCTGGGCATAGGCCGGCGCGATGCCGATGAGCATCAGCGGATCGAAACGCGGCGCCTCGAACGCCATCCCGCCACCGCTGCCGCCACCGGGCTGCGGTGCGGGTTTCGGCGCCTCGGCGGCATCATTGATGACCTGCTCGACGAAGACCTTGGCCGCTTCCTTGGCCTCGGCCGCGGGGAAATACACATTGATGGTGACGCAGGCGCTGAGCGCCAGCGCGGCGACCGTGGAAACCCCCAACAAACGACGCATGTTCTTATCTCCCGGGATGATGTCGAATCTTACTTGACGGTGGGCCGCTCGATGCTGCTTTACTCGACGACCGGCTTCAGATCGCCGCTGCCCACCGCCTGCAGGCGTTCGAGCAGCGTCGGCCAATCGACCCGACGGTTGAAGCCCACCACGTTCAAACGCGGAATGCCCGCGCCCTGGATGACAGTAAATCCACTGGTGTCTGAACCGGAGCCGGCCACCTCTTTGCCGATGCTCTCCAGGCCGCCCATCGCGCACACCTGATTCTGCAGCCGGCAGGAAATGCCGAGCCGCCGGTAGCCAAAATCATCGAACAGACCGATCAACTGCCCCTGCAGGCTGGTCACGAACGACGCGTCGCCGACGCTGGAGATGTTCTGCACCGCGCGCTGGCTGATGCGCTGCTTCACGCCGCGCCGACGCTGGGTGTACAGCTCGGCGTCGAACGCGGTCGCGGTCCAGTCGACCAGACGCAGCTCGCGGATGCTGCCGTCGAGGCGACCGCTGATGCTGCCGAAATCGAAGACTTCGGTGACCGACAGCAGATCCAGATCGTCCAGCGCCAGATCGGCCGACAAGGTGGGCGCGACGCCGAACGGCCGCTCCATCGCCAGCGACGACACCTTGACGCTGCCATCGAAGACCCGCATCTCCAGGCCACCTTCGAACACCAGCCGGTCGTCGAGATAGCGCGCATCCGGAATGCTGCCGCTGAGCGTGCCCCGGAATGCCGGCCAGCCCATGCTTTGCGCGAGCTTGCCGATGTCGAACGCGTCCAGGGTGAGGCCGAAGTTCGCCTGCAATCCCTGTTCGCCCTGCGGTGGGCGCAGTTGGAAACGATCGAAGCGCAGCTGGCCGCCGATCGCCTCGACCGCAGTCGGCGCGCGCAGTGCAATCACACCGTCGGCGCTGTGCAGCGGCAATTCCGCGGCACCGAAATCCAGGCCATAGAGCTGACCGCTGCCCCAGCGCAATGTGCTGTCGACAGGCGTATCCGCGGAAAACCGCAGGTCGCCATCCAGACGATCGAACCGGAATTTCCCGCCCGGTTCGCGCACTTCGACCTGATCGAAATGCGCGTCGAAACCACGCATCCCGGTCGCATCCAGACGCACGCGGGTGCGCATTCGCCCGGTGACGCTCAGTTTGCCGAGACCGAATCCGCCGAGCCAACCGGACAGATAACGATCCGCCACCGGCGAGAGATCGTCGCTGTCGATCTCGATATCCAGCGCACGCAGGGTGCCGTCGGATGCGAGCGCGGCGCTGCCTTGCGTCGCGAGCGTGCCGCCGTCGCCCCAGCGCAGGAT
>JBAQRU010000101.1:0-13707 GCA_049296025.1 Lysobacteraceae bacterium
CAGCTGCAGACGCGACCAAGCGACGATGCCGGCGAACACGCAGCCCGCGCCCACCCAGACAACGCCCAACGGCCACAGCAAACCCGCTGCATAGACCGCAAACGCGACGTGCAGCGATAGCTTGCACCCGCGCGCGGTGAGCATCGCGATGGCGACGATGCACGCCGACAGCGCGAGCGCCAAGGCGAGATCGGGTGCTTGGGATCGCCGCCACGCCAGCACCGCGCCGATCGCGATCGTCACCAGCAGGATGCGGTTGAGCGACCGCCGTTCCGACGGTTGGCTGGCATCGACATGCGCCCAGCGACCGCGTCGCACCTGCAGCCACGACCAGCCCAGCACGAGTGCGGCGAACAGCGCGAAGCCCACCAGCATCGATCGCAGCGTCCCGGAATCGCCGCCCCGCAGTGCGGCCGGCAGCGCCAATGCCGCAGGCAGCACCAGCAGTGGATGGCCGAGGATCGAGATGGCGCGGGCGAGACGATCAAGCATGCGGACAGGATAACCGCCCGCGTTCGCAGACGCTGTGAACATCGCCGCAGTCGTCGCGTCAGAACCTGCCCGAGGCGATCAGGCCCGCGATCATGCCGCCGAATCCGCATCCGAATCCTATCGTCGCGCCCAGCCAGCAGTGGATGCGTTCGCGTCGGCGCATCTTCGCCGCCAGCAGCGGGTCGTGCTGTGCTTCCCGTGCGTGGCGTCGCGCCAGCACGCGCGGCTGCACCACAATGGTCTGGTGGAAGATCACCGCCATGAAGGCCAGCATCGCCAGCACCGGCAACACCCAGCCGTCGTCGTAGCGGGCCAACGCGATCGCGCAGACCATGAACAGCACGGATGCGATGCCATTGACGGTCGCGCTGCGGATCAGGCCCCGGCGCTCCTCTTCGTCGATCGCGCCCTTGAGCTGTTTTCGCAGCCCCAACCAGATGCCGCCGAATGCACCGATCAGCGCGAAGCCGATGCTCCCGGCCGCACCCAACACGATCTTGCCCAGCGTTTTCGCACCGCCGGCCGTAGCGAGAGTGAGGATGCCCTTCGCTGCCGCAGGTGGGCTGGCGATGCTCAACGCGGTGGTGATGACGCTGGTGAATGCCATGCCCGGTGCGCTGCCGGCCGCGAATTCGCCGAAGCGGGCGAGCAGATCCTCGCGCAGGCTGGCGCGTGCGCGCGACAGCCGCTTGCGCACCGCCGCATCGGACATGCCCAACAGCAATGCGACCTGCCGCGAGCTCTGGCCTTCACGATAGAACAGCAGCAGGACCTCGCGACTGTCTTCCGGCAACGCCGAGATCAACTCGGCGGCGGCATGCTCGCGTTCGTCTTCCACCAGTTGCTGCATCGGTGTCGGCGACGGGTCGGCGGCGAGTTCGATCGCGATGTTCGCGCCTTCGCCATCGAGCGGGCGATGCCGGCTCGCGCGCAGATGGTCGCGTGCGAGGTTGCGGGTGATCTGGCGCAGCCACGGCAGGAAGCTCGACGGATTCTGTAGCCGTTTCAAGTGTTGCCACGCGCTGAGGAAAGCATCCTGCGCGATGTCCTCGCTCGCGGACACATCGTGGGTGATCGCCAGCGCCACGGCCGTGACGGTGTTCTGGCAGGCGGCGACGATCCGGCCGTAGGCGGCGCGGTCGCCGCTGCGCGCGGCGGGCAGCTCCGTGCCGATCAGGGCATCGATGGCCGCCGTGGCATTCAACCCTGCCACCGTTCCAGCAGCATCCTGACCGTGGCCGCCACGCCATCGACGCCGTAGTGCAGGCTCACGTGGAAGATCGCCATCGCGGCGATGTACATCAGGCCGGTGATCACGATCGCGGTCGGGCCGTAGCTGTAGTCGTAGGCCCGGTACCGGCACGCCGCGCCGACAGGGTCGCGCGCGGCGTCGCGGGCGATCATCGGCAGCAGCACGCGGCGGATGCGCAGCAGGGTCCACAGCGAGGCGAGTTCGGTCGCGACCGCAGCGGCCATCGTCCACAGGAAGCTCGGTGTCCACCACAGCACCAAGAAAGCGCCCAGCATCATGCCCAGGGTGATGTACAGATACCGCTTGTAGCTGCGCAGGATGGCATCGCGCTCTTCCAGCGTATCCGCGAAGACCAGCAGGTAGCGGCGCGTCAGATGCGCGGCCAGCGCGCCGCCGGCCAGCGATCCGCCGAGAAAGCCGCCCATGCCGAGGAACGTAGCCAGACCTTTGCCGGCGAGACTGCCGCCGACGGCGGCGGTGCCGATCACCGCCGCGTTGGCCGCTGCCGGTTTGGTGGCCATGCCCAACGTCGTGATCACCGCTGCGGTGAAGGCCGCCGATGGCGCCGAACTGTTCGCGAAATCGCCGAAGCGCTTGAGGATGTCGTCGCGCACCAGTTGCCGCGCGCGCGACAGACGCTTGCGTGCGGCGGCATCGCTGATGCCCAGCAGCGCGGCGACCTGCTGCGAGCTCTGGCCTTCGCGATAGAACAGCAGCAGCGCTTCGCGGCTGTCGTCGGGCAGCGATGAGATCAGTTCGAAGGCGGCGCTTTCGCGCTCGTCTTCCAGCACCTGCTGCATCGGCTGCGGGCCGGGGTCGGCGGCCATCGCCATCACCAGTTCGGCGTTGGGTCCGTCCAGCGGCTGGTTGCGGTGCGCGCGCAGATGGTCGCGTGCGAGATTGCGGGTGATCTGGCGCAGCCACGGCAGGAAGCTGTCCGGGCTGTGCAGGCGCTCCAGATGCTGCCAGGCATTGAGGAACGCCTCCTGGGCGATGTCTTCGCTGGTGGCGACATCGCGGGTGATCGCCAGCGCCACGGCGGTGACGGTGTTCTGGCAGGCGGCGACAATCCGACCGTAGGCGCCCTGATCGCCGTTGCGGGCGGCGGGCAGCTCCAGCTGGATCAGGGCATCGATGGTCAGGGCGGTGCTCATGGGCAAAGGTTTAGTCGATACATTAACGAAGACAACATCAGGACGGTGCCCGGCGGGCAATGTGACCAGCCCGGTCAACCGCTGCCGCACCCGCACGTTGACAGGTCATGCGGGGCCTCCGGCCCGGCCCAACCCCGAGGACATCCCATGAAATCCATTGCCACGCTCGCGCTCGGTCTCGTCATCGCCGGGACCGCCACCCTGACCTTCGCGCAGGCGACTCAACCTGCGGCCGGCAAACCCGCCCCGCGCCACGCCAGGATCGATGCCAACGGCGACGGGGTCATCGACCGCAGCGAAGCGGCCAAGGCACCGAAATTCGCCGAACAGTTCGACAAGCTCGACGCCAACAAAGATGGTCGCATCACCGCCGAGGAGCGTCCGCAGCACGGCATGCGCGGAGGCCAGGGCGCAGGACAAGGCGGACGCGACGGCACGCGCGGCGGGCGGATGCAAGCGCTCGACACCGACAAGGACGGCCGTTTCAGCCGTGCCGAACTCGCCGGCAGGGACCGCATGCTGCAGAACTTCGGCACGATCGATGCCAACAGCGACGGCATGCTGAGTCGCGAAGAAATGCAGGCCTACCAGAAGACGCACCGCGGCGAGCGCGGCGCCCAGCGTCCGAAGAACTGAAGCAACAAGCCCTGCGAACACACGGTGACCCCGTGTGTTCGCCAGCGGCGCGATCGCAAGGCCAGCTCTCGCAAGGAAACCTCTCGCAAGGCAGGCTTCGACTGCCGCGCGACTACAGCCGAGTACGTTTCACTTCCCATTCCAGACCGTCGCGCCTGACGTCGAGCGTTCTGGTCTCGACACGACGTTTGCCATCCTTGTCGTAGTCGGCGATCTCGACCTTCACTGTGCCGGCGCCGGAACCATCGGTGAGGTACTCGCGCACATCCACCGATACCACGCTCTTGTCTTCCGCCGCAGGCGCGCATGTGGACTGCGGGCGGATGCGCGCACGGTCCGTTGCGGGCACTGCATCGATGATCGTTTTCGATGGCGCGGCGCCGTCCACGGCCAGACAGAGGCCGGCGGCATGCGCCTGCAGTTCCGCCGTGATCAACATCGCCGCCAGCGCGCTCGGCACATCCGCCCGATAGATCGCTTCGGTGGTCGCGCCGACCGTGGGGCTTTCGGAGGCGACCGCTCCCTCGGTCGTCGAGATGGGAAGCGTCGCTGCAGGCGCAGTTGGCGTCTGCGCAGAAGGCGCGGGCTTGCGCCATGCGAACAGGCCGGCGCCGGCCGCGATGATGATGCCGATCAGCAGCGCCGACTTGATCAGCAGCATCCGCCGCTTCGAGGCGCTGCCGCTGCCGGTATCGCCGGGGTGCAGCAGCACTTCGGTCGCGAGGAAACTGGTCGGCGAACGCCCGGAGTCGAGCAGTCCGGCATCACGCATCAATGCGCGCGCCTTCGGCTGGTCGTCCGGTCTCACGATCCACACTGCCGGCTGCGGATCGGTGCGGGTGTCGTCGCGATAGCTGAAATCGCCGCGACGGTTGCCCTTGTACGAGCGGCCGTTGGTGATCCGTGCTTCCACGCCGTGTTCCTTCAGCAGCGCGGCGACGCGCTCGACGTTTTCCAGACGCGGGCTGGTGAAGATCCGACGCATACATCAATCTCCCGAGGGTTTGGCGACTGGCGCGGCATCCAGCACGCGGATCATGCCTTCCTGGGTGGTGCTGGCCACGAGTCGGCCGGCGCAGTCGAAGATCTGCCCCCGCGCCAACCCGCGCGCACCCTGCGCACTGGGGCTGTCGATCGAATACAGCAGCCAGTCGTCGGCGCGGAACGAACGGTGGAACCACAGCGCGTGATCGAGCGACGCCATCTGCACGTTCGGCTGGTAGTAACTGATGCCGTGCGGGAATGTGGTCGTGCCCAGCAGATGGAAATCGGACGCGTAGGCGAGCAGGGCGCGATGCAGCTCTGGTGCGTCGCCGACCGTTTCGCCGAGCTTGAACCACACCTGCTGGAACGGCGGGCGCTTCGGCGGATTGAGTTCGTCGCGCGGATAGATCGGGCGGAACTCGAACGGCCCCATCCGGTTCAGCCAGCGCTGCACCTTGCTCGGCAGCTTGGCCAGGGCTTCCGCCGAGATCGGCGGCGTGGGTTCGATGTCATCCGGCCTGGGTACTTCCGGCATCGAGATCTGATGCTCGGGGCCGGGCTCGACGATCTGGAACGACGCCGCGCACACGAAGATCGGCTTCCCGTGCTGGATCGCCGTCACCCGGCGCACCGAAAAACTGCCGCCGTCGCGGGTGCGGTCCACGTCGTAGACGATCGGGTGTTCGATATCGCCGGCGCGCAGGAAATACGCATGCAGCGAATGCGCCGCGCGTGGGCCCTTGTCGGCATCGGCCGAATCCAGCGTCGCCTGCGCCGCCGACAGCGCCTGTCCCAGCACCTGGCCACCGAACACGTATTTGGTGCCGATATCGCGGCTCTGCCCACGGAACAGATTGTTTTCCAGCCGCTCCAGCGACAGCAGGTCGATCAATTCGGAGACGGGAGAGGTCATGGCCGTGCCGGTGGGGATTCGGCCGGATTATAGGCGCTCACCCGATACACATCGTTGCCGGCATGCAGTCGTTGTCCCGCAGTGCGCGTGCGACCCTGCGCTGCCCGCACCGCTGGAGAACACCATGACCGCCATCGTCGCACCCCGGGTCCACGACCTGGGAGGTTTTGAAGTCCGCCGCGCCGTGCCGTCCATTCAGGCGCGCAGCGTCGGCCCGTTCGTGTTCGTCGACCACATGGGGCCTGCGGTGTTCGCGCCGGGGCGGGGCATCGACGTACGCCCGCATCCGCATATCGGGCTGGCCACGGTCACTTTTCTCTGGTCTGGCGCGCTCCACCATCGCGATACCCTCGGCACGACCCAGGTGATCGGCCCTGGCGATGTGAACTGGATGACCGCCGGTCGCGGCATCGCCCATTCCGAACGCACGCCGGTCGCGCTGCGCGAAGGCGAACATCCGCTGCACGGCATGCAGACCTGGGTGGCGCTGCCGAAAGCCGATGAAGAAGCCGCGCCGGCTTTCCATCACCACACCGCCGCCACGCTGCCGCAGATCGAACGCCCCGGCGCGCGCCTGCGTATCGTCGCCGGCCGCGCCTACGGCGAGGAATCCCCGGTACGCGTGTTCGCCGACACGCTGTACGTCGCCATCGATCTCGATGCCGGCGCTGAGACCGAGCTCGAAGCCCGCCACCGCGAACGCGCGCTCTACGTACTCGAAGGCGACGCGCAGCTCGACGGCGTGGATATTCCGGTGATGCACCTCATCGTCCTCGACGACGGCATCCGCCACCGCCTGCGCGCGAAGACATCGCTCAAGGCCATGCTCCTCGGCGGCGAGCCTCTCGACGGCCCGCGCCATCTCTGGTGGAACTTCGTATCGTCGTCGAAGGACAGGATCGAGCAGGCCAAGGAAGACTGGCGCAATGGGCAGTTCGGTCAAATCCCCGGCGAAACTGAATTCATTCCGCTGCCCGAGCGTTGAAGCGCTTTCTTTGCATGCGGATTGTCTGCAGTACAAGGCATGCAGCGACCGTGCGAACAGAACGCCGTGTGTTGTGCGTACATCGTCGAAATGCCCGCGCGCGTCACGGCGTCGTTGCCGTCACACGCGATAGAACGAGCGATACCACTCCACGAATTTCTTGACCCCCACCTCCACCGACGTCGTCGGCGCATAGCCGGTATCCCGCGCCAGCGCGCTGACATCGGCATACGTGTCGGGCACATCGCCGGGCTGCAGCGGCAGCAGGTTCTTCTCCGCCTTGCGTCCCAGGCAGTCTTCCAGCACTTCGATGTAGCGCAGCAGTTCGACCGGGCTGTTGTTGCCGATGTTGTACACGCGGTAGGGCGCGGACGAGGTGGCCGGACTCGAGTTGAGCGGGTCGTGCAGCGGATCGGGGCCGGGCACGCGGTCGAGGCTGCGGATCACGCCGTCGACGATGTCGTCGATGTAGGTGAAGTCGCGGCTGTGCTTGCCGTGGTTGAACACGTCGATGGGCTCGCCGGCCAGGATCTTGCGCGTGAACAGGAACAAGGCCATGTCCGGACGGCCCCACGGGCCGTAGACGGTGAAGAAACGCAGGCCGGTGGTCGGCAGATTGAACAGATGGCTGTAGGTGTGCGCCATCAGTTCGTTGGCTTTTTTGCTCGCCGCATACAGGCTGACCGGGTGATCGACGCTGTCCTCCACCGCGAACGGCAGTTTGCGGTTCGAGCCGTAGACCGAACTGGACGAGGCGTAGACCAGATGCTCGATCTTGCGATGACGGCAGGCTTCGAGGATGTTGAGGAACCCGACGATATTGCTGTCGATGTACGCGTGCGGATTTTCCAGCGAGTAGCGCACGCCGGCCTGCGCGGCGAGATTGACCACGCGGTCGGGTTTGAAGCTGTCGAACGCGGCTTCCAGCGTCGCGCGGTCTTCCAGCGAGCCCTTGACGAACGAGAAGCCTGGCTTCGGCGTGAGCAGGGCGAGGCGCGCGTCCTTCAGCGCCGGGTCGTAGTAATCGTTGAGATTGTCGTAGCCCAACACTTCGTCGCCGCGTGCGAGCAGGCGGTGGCTGAGGGTGGAACCGATGAAGCCGGCGGCGCCGGTGACGAGAACGCGCATGGTCGTATGCCTGTTGAGCCGAGGCTGCTGGTCTGATTGTCATTCCCGCGAATGCGGGAATCCAGTGTCTTCAATGATTTGTCGATGGATTTGGTCGATCGATCAAGACGCTGGACCCCCGCCTTCGCGGGGGTGACGGTTTCTTGATTCCGAGTCCTGATTTCGATGCTGTGGTGCCATTGAAGCGGCTTTTTTGCGGTTACAGTCGCCCATCCACCGCATCGCGCGGCAGCACCGCTTTCACGTCGAACAGGACGCTGTTGGGTTTGCCGAACCGGCGGATGCCTTCGACGCCGAGTTCGGCGAATTCGCGATGCGACACCGCGAGGATCACCGCATCGTAGGCGCCGGCCTGCGGCTGTCCGGTCATGGCGATGCCGTATTCCTCGTGCGCCAGCGCGGCGTCGACCCACGGATCGTGCACATCGACCTGTGCGTGGTAGTTGCGCAGCTCGGCGAGGATATCGACCACGCGGGTGTTGCGCAGGTCGGGGCAGTTTTCCTTGAACGCCAGTCCCAGCACCAGGATCTTCGCGTTGGCGATGGGCAGCCCGCGCTGGGTCATCGCTTTGATGGTGCACTGCGCGACGTGCTGGCCCATGCCGTCGTTGATGCGACGACCGGCGAGGATCACGTCGGGGTGATAGCCGATCTGCTGCGCTTTGTGGGTGAGGTAGTACGGATCGACGCCGATGCAGTGGCCGCCGACCAGGCCGGGCTTGAAGGGCAGGAAGTTCCACTTCGTACCCGATGCGGCCAGCACCTCGTGGGTATCGATGCCGAGGCGGTGGAAGATCAGCGCCAGCTCGTTGATCAGCGCGATGTTCACGTCGCGCTGGATGTTCTCGATGACTTTCGCCGATTCGGCGACGCGGATGCTGGAGGTCTTGTGGGTGCCGGCGTGGATGATGCTGGCGTAGAGCGCGTCGACCATATCGGCGGCTTCCGGCGTCGAACCGGAGGTGACCTTCATGATGGTTTCGAGGCGATGCTGCTTGTCGCCCGGGTTGATGCGTTCCGGGCTGTAGCCGGCGTAGAAATCCTGATTGAACGTCAGCCCCGATTCGCGTTCGACGATCGGTACGCAGACTTCTTCGGTCGCACCGGGATAGACGGTGGATTCGTAGATCGCGATGCCGCCCGGGCGGATCGCGCGGCCGACGGTGCGGCTGGCGGATTCGAGCGGACGCAGGTCGGGGCGCTTGTATTCGTCGATCGGCGTGGGCACGGTGACGATGAAGACGTTGCAGCCGACCAGATCCGCCGCATCGCAGCTGAAGCGCAGTTTGCCGGAATCGCGCAGTTCGTCCGCGGACACTTCGAGCGTGTGGTCGTGGCCTTGCCCGAGTTCGGCGACGCGCTTGGCATCGATATCGAAGCCGAGCACCGGGTAGCGCTTGCCGAAGGCGGCGGCCAGCGGCAAGCCGACATAGCCCAGGCCGAGGATGGCGATACGGATGTCGTCTTGGGCGGGAAGTGCGGCCTGCATCGTGCGGAATTCCATTGAGAATGTGCGGTGTGAAGTTTACCAGCCATACCGATGACGCCACCGGCGCGCGCCCGATGGGGCGTCGCGCGGCATGCTCTGCTAGTCTTCGGCGCTGCCCCCGGCGTCCCTGCTGCTGTCAGGCCCGTTCGGGCATCGCTGCGGGTATCCGGGGGAGTTGACGCGGAAAGCGGGTGGGCGCGGCCATGACGGTACGTGCGTTGCCGTTTCGCACGCTGTTTCGACATTTCCCTCCGCAGCACATCACTTTTCACGGTCGATATCACTTATCTATGCACGTTCTGGTCTGCGGCGGTGCCGGTTACATCGGAAGTCATACCTGCGTGGCATTGGCCGAGCGCGGGCATCGGGTGGTCATCGCCGACAACTTCAGCAACAGCGCACCGCCGGTGCTGGAGAGACTGGCGCGCTTGACCGGGCAAGCGCCCGACGCGCATCGCGTGGATGTGCGCGACGCCGCTGCGCTGGCGGCACTGTTCGCCGGGCGTCGCTTCGATGCCGTGATCCACTTCGCCGCGCTCAAGGCGGTCGGCGAATCCTGCGAACGACCGCTGGATTATTTCGACAACAACATCTCCGGCACGATCACGCTGCTGCAGGCGATGCGTGCGGCCGATGTACGGCGTCTGGTCTTCAGCTCGTCGGCCACGGTTTACGGCGAACCGCAGTCGGTGCCGATCGATGAGGACGCACCGCTGTCGTCGACCAATCCCTACGGCCGCACCAAACTGGTGATGGAACAGCTGATCGGCGATGTCTGTGCCGCCGATCCGGGTTTCCAGGCGATCAGCCTGCGCTATTTCAACCCGGTGGGCGCGCACCCGTCTGGCCTGATCGGCGAGGCGCCGAGCGGCGTGCCGAACAATCTGATGCCGTACATCTGCCAGGTCGCGGCGGGCAAACGCGAATGTCTGCAGATCTATGGCGGCGACTGGCCGACGATCGACGGTACCGGCGTGCGCGATTACATCCATGTGATGGATCTGGCGCAGGCGCATGTGCACGCGCTGGAAAAGCTCGACGGCGTGCGCGGCCATCTGCCGCTGAATCTCGGCGCGGGTCGCGGGATCAGCGTGTTGGAACTATTGCGCGCTTTCGAGACCGCCAGCAGTCGCGAGATTCCGTATCGCATCGTCGACCGCCGCGCAGGCGATGTGGCCGAGGTCTATGCGGACCCGTCGCGCGCAGAACGCCTGCTGGGCTGGCGCACGCAGTTGGACGTGGACGCGATGTGTCGAGACGCCTGGCGCTGGCAGTCGATGAACCCCGACGGCTACGGCCAGACCTGAAGGACGCTCCAGTCCTGCTGACGGCTACACGCGCTCGGCCGCGCCGAAGTGATCGAGCACCAGAACCCGGCTGCGTCCCGGGCGGGTGCCCAGCTTCAGCGCCCGATGGACATAGTCCGATGCCGCGCTGCAGGCATCGATCAGGGGCAGGCCGAGCGCAAGCTGTGCGGTGATCGCCGAAGCCAGGGTGCAGCCGGTGCCGTGCGCATCCAGATCGAGTCGCGGGTGGCGGAGCTCGCGATGCATCCGGCCGCCGCTCTCGCGCCGCGCCGAAAACAGATCGACCACCTCGTTGCCGCCAGTCGCCAGGTGACCGCCTTTGAGCAGCACCGCGCCGGCACCGAGATCGAGCAGGGCATCGCAGGCCTCGCGCATGGCGTCCATGTCGGGAATCGGCCGGCCGAGCAGGAATTCCGCTTCCGGCAGATTCGGCGTGATCACCGTCGCCATCGGGACCAGACGCTTGCGCAACACCTCGATCGCGGTGGTCGCGAGCAGCTGCGCGCCGGAGGAGGCGACCATCACCGGGTCGAGCACGATGTGCGGTGGACAGTGCTGGTCGAGCGCCTTGGCCACGGCATGGATCATGTCGACGTTGGCGAGCATGCCGATCTTGACGGCGGCGATGTCGAAATCATCGAAACAGGCATCGATCTGGGCGCGAAGGAATGCCGGCGGCGGTACTTCCACCGCCGTCACGCCCCGGGTGTGCTGCGCGGTGAGCGCGGCGATCGCGCACAGGCCGTGCACGCGGTGCGCTGCGAATGTCTTCAGATCGGCCTGGATGCCGGCGCCGCCGCCGGAGTCGGAGCCGGCGATGGTGAGTACGGAGACAGGGGGCGAGGAGATTGTCATGACCCGATTCTGACCGAAGATGCGAGCGGGTCAAAGTCGCATGTGCGACGGCATCGGGCACCTGTCATTACAGACAGGCTCTACAGTGTCGAAATGCTTCCCGGCCGTGTCGGCCGGGGTGTCGTGCACGGGAGGGTCACGAGGTGAGATCGCGTCCGGCGGTGCCGGCGATGAGCTCCCCGGCGAGGAGCAGCGCGGCGTCGTAATTCGGAGCGATGTGCAGCGCCCCTTCGCGCGGATGCAGGTGCATCTGCCCGAAGACGCGCCTGGGCTGCGGCTGCAGGCCGGAGAGGATCAGGAGGATGCCGCGCCGCTGGCACCGCTCCAGCAGCGCCTCCAGCGCATGCATGCCGCTGGCGTCGATCACCGGCACCAGACGCATGCGCAGGATGAAGACCTTGGGCGGCACCCGGAACTGGTCGAGCAGGTCGTCCAGCCGGTTGGCGGCGCCGAAAAACAGCGGACCGCTGATCTGGAACGCTTCCACGCCCGCAGGCAGCCGCGCGCGCTGGTCGGGATCGGCGCCGGAATCCTCGTCGCTGCTCATCTGCATGCCGGACTGCACTTCGACCGCTTCGGCCATCCGGAACATGAAAACGAAGGCGGCGACGACCACCCCGGCCTCGATCGCCAGGGTCAGGTCGAAGAACACGGTCAGGAAAAAGGTCAGCAGCAGCACGAGGCGGTCGCCCTTCGGCGCCGACAGCGTGTGGCGGAAGGCTTCGACCTCGCTGATGTTCCAGGCCACGATCAGCAGGATCGAGGCCAGCGCAGCCAGCGGGACGTACCGCATCAGCGGGGCGAGCAGCAGCATGAACACCAGCAGGAAGGCCGCGTGGAGGATGCCGGAGAGCGGCGTGCGCCCACCGGCGCGGATGTTGGTGGCGGTGCGGGCGATGGCGCCGGTGGCCGGCAGGCCGCCGAACAGCGCCGACGCGGTGTTGGCCACGCCCTGCGCGACCAGCTCCATGTTCGAACGATGGCGCCCGCCGGTCATGCCGTCGGCGACCACGGCCGACAGCAGCGACTCCACCCCGGCCAGGAACGCGATGGTGAACGCGCTGGGCAGCAGTTCGCGCATGCGTTCGAACGGAATATGCGGGAAATCGAAGGTCGGCAGCGCCGACGGCAGGCCGCCGAACTTGCTGCCGATGGTTTCCGCCGGCAGCGCGAAGCCCAGGCAGACCAGCGTGCACAGCAGCAGCGCGATCAGGAAGCCGGGCCACGCCGGACGCCAGCGCCGGAGCACCACAATCGCGACCAGTCCCAGCAGCGTCAGCGCCACGGCTGCGGGCTGGGTGGTGGCGATGTGCTTCGCGTACGCGGCCCAGCGCGGGATGAATTCCGCCGGTACCTGGCCCATCTGCAGGCCCAGCGCGTCCTTGATCTGGCTGGAGAAGATGCTCACCGCGATGCCGGCGGTGAAACCGGTGACCACCGGCTGCGGCATGTATTTCATCAGCGTGCCGAGCCGCAGCAGGCCCGCCGCGATCAGCATCAGCCCGGCCATCAGCGTGCACAGGATCAGTCCGCCGTAGCCGAACTTCGCGATCACCCCGAATACGACCGGAATGAACGCGGCCGTCGGCCCGCCGATCTGCACTTTCGAACCGCCGAGGAAGGAGATCAGGAAGCCGGCGATGATCGCGGTGTGCAGGCCTTTTTCGGGCGTGGTGCCACTGGCGATCGCCAGCGCCATCGCCAGCGGCAGGGCGATGATCGCCACCGTCAGCCCGGCGACGGCATCGGCGCGCAGGTCGGCGAAGCGGTAGCCGCGCCCCAGGGAGGTGAACGTCTTGGGACGGAATTCGCGGAAGTACGCGCGCCATTCGCTGCGATTCACTGGTCGGTCTCCTTCAATCGAACGCCGCGCCCCCTGGCCTGGCTGATCTGCTCGTTGCCGATCAGTTCGACGCCGGCGCCCTCGATGGCATCCACGATTTTGGTCAGCGAACCGACCACGCCGCGAACATTGCCGTCGCTGGCCTCCATGCGTTGGATGGTCGGCAGCGACACCCCCGAGAGTTTCGCCAGTTGGCGCTGGTCGATGCCGAGCAACGCCCGGGCCGAACGCATCTGGGACGCGGTGATCATCAGTGGACTCCTGATAGGACAGAGGCAGTATCCACTCTTGAGGTATCAAGTATCAATGACCAGACATCACCAATGATGTTTAAAGCATCAACTTTGGCCAACAGCCAGCGCGTCGGGTGCGCAGCGGGCGTCGAAGTCCGCCGGAATGAGCGAATGCACGATTGCTTCATGCGGTTCGCCGTCGACGATGATCCCGTTGCGGGCGATGCCCTCGCAGACCGCGCCGAGTTTGATCGCCACCCGCAGACTGGCGCGATTCTCCGGCCGCACCTGGATGACGAGCCGCTGCAGGCCGAGCGTGTCGAACCCGAATCGCGCGGCCTGCTTCGCGGCCTCGACGGCAACGCCGCGCGCGCGCGCATGATCGGCGACCCAGTAACCGAGTTTCGCCGAGCGTGACGCGCGGATGCGATGGTTG
>JBAQRU010000102.1:0-6638 GCA_049296025.1 Lysobacteraceae bacterium
ACGTTGGGCGCATTCTGGGACGCGATCCAGGCGGGGCATGATTGCATCGGCGAGATTCCCGCCGATCGCGGCTTCGCTGCGGTCCTTGCGGCCGGCATCGGCGTCCGCGATGAACGGGGCGGCCGCGCCCGCATTCCATCCCGTGGCGGTTTCATTGACGACGTGACGTTGTTCGATCCGCCGCTGTTCCGCATGACCGGGCGCGAGGCGGAGAAATCCGACCCGCAGCTGCGCGTGCTGTTGCGCACGGCCTGGCGCGCGCTCGAGGACGCGGCCTACACCGCCGACAGCCTGCGCTCGCAGTCGGTCGGTGTGTTCATCGGCTCGATGAACGAAGACTTCACCTGGGTGATGTCGGAGCTGCACGCGCAGGCCGGCGACTACATCGCGCCGGGATCGGTCGCGAGCGAGCTGGCCAACCGCATCTCGCACCTGTTCGATTTTCGCGGCCCCAGCCTCACCGTCTCCACGGCCTGCTCCTCGTCGATGACCGCCGTGCACCTGGCGCGACAGTCGATCCTGTCGGGCGAGTGCGAGGTCGCACTTGCCGGCGGCGTCAACCTCAAGCTGCATGCCGTCAATTACCAGATGCTGCGGGACATGAAGATGCTCTCGCCCGACGGTGTGGAGCGCACCTTCGACGACGGCGCCAACGGCATGGTGCCGGGCGAGGGCGCGGGCGTGGTGATGCTCAAGCGCCTGAGCGCCGCGCTGCGCGACGGCGACTGCATCCATGGCGTGCTGCGCGCGTCGGCGATCTCGCATTCGGGGATCGGCGCGGGCCAGTACCTGCCGAACATCCGCATCTTGGAACAGACGGCCGTCCAGGCGATCGAGGCGTCGGGCCTGGACGTCGAGGACATCGGCTACATCGAGAGCCACGGCACCGGCACCGGGCTGGGCGATCCGATCGAACTGAAGGCGTTGAGCAACGCGATGCGCCGCGGCACGGACCGCGTCGGCTTCTGCGCCATCGGCACCCGCGCCAATTTCGGCCACATGGAAGCCGCCTCCGGCGTCGGTGCGCTGATCAAGGTGCTGCTGGCCATGCGCCACGTGCGCCTGGCGCCCTGCGTCAATCTGCGCGAAGTCAACAAGAGCTTCGACCTCGCGCAATCGCCGTTCTGGTTCCCGGTCGAGGCGCGCGAGTGGCCGCGCAACCGGCACGGCACGCTGGTTGCGGGCGTGAATTCCTTCGGCGTGGGCGGCTCGAATGCCTTCATGGTCGTCGAGTCGGCGCCGCCGCTGCCGCCGACTGCGGATGCCGCCGGGGTGTTCGTGCTGTCGGCGCGTTCGGCCGATGGTCTGCGCGCGTATCTCGAAGCGGTGGTGGATGCCGCGGGCGCCGAAGCGCCGATCGGGACCTTCGCCGATCTGGCCTACAGCAGCCAGGTGGGTCGTGCCGAATTCGAGCATCGTCTCGCCGTGGTCGCCGAATCGCGAGAGGATTTCCTCGTGCGTGCCCGACGCTACCTGCATTCCGGGCGTGTCGGCGAAGGCGTCTTCGTCGGCCGCGCCGATGGCGGATCGCTGCCGGGGCTGTTGGCCGGCGACGAAGGGCAGGCGTTCGTCGATGCCCTGATCCGCACGGGCCAGTTCGACAGGCTGGCCGCATTGTGGGTCAGCGGTTGCGCCGTCGACTGGCGCGCGCTGCACGCGCCGGGCACGCGACGCAGGGTTCCTTTCCCGGGCATGCCGTTCCAACAGACCGATTGCAGCCACCTGCGTCTGCTCGACCGGCGGCCCGCGACGAGCGTGCAGACGCCGATCGTGCCGACGTCGATCGAAAGCGTTGTCGAGGCCGTGGTCGAAGGTACCGGCTGGTACATGCTGCAGCCTGCGCCTGCGGGCGAGGATGCCGCGGCGATGCTCTCGTCGCCCGAGGCCTACTGGCGCGAGAAGCTGATGGAAGAGCCCGGGACGATCTCGCAGTTGCTGCCGGCCCTGCTCCACGAAACCGCGACGGAAGCGGCGCCGCTGCGGCAGGTGTCCGAACAGCTGGACTCCGGCCTGGTGGCGCTGCTGCAGGGCGCGACGCGTCGGCACCAGATCGATCTGCAGACCATGGTCGCGGCGGCATGGGCGATCCTCATCAATCGCCACACGCGCGCACCGAGCAGCCAGTTCGGCGTGCTCGGCGCCTTCCGTTCGGTGCGCGATCAGGCGCAGAGCGGCGCTGGCCTCGTCGAACAGCCGCGCCTGCTGCCGATACGGATACGCAGCGTCGGTCGACTGAAGATCGAGGATTGGCTCTCGGGCCTCCAGGACTACCTGATTCGCACGCACGCCTTCCACAGCGCTCCGCTGGAGGCGATCAGCCGCTGGGTTGGCGTGGACGATCTCTTCGACAGCGTGGTGGTGTTCGAGACGTTCGAGCACTCGATCACCGCCTCGGCGGATCGCGTGATCGGCGCCGGTCGCGAACACCTTGCGTCGGAGATCCTGTCCGGGCCGGTTTCGCCGCGGATGGAACTGGTGGTCTCGGTGTACGAAGACGGCGTGGAACTGCATCTGCTGTTCCGCTCCGAGGTGGAGGACTACAGTCGAGCGAGTATCGTGCTCGAACAGTTGATCGTGCTGCTGCAGGGTCTTGCGGAACACCCGGAGCGGAATCCGGCTGCCCTGAGCATGCGGACGCGTCGCGATGGTCACGAAGGATTCTGGAAGGCCGTCGAAAATGCGGTCAAATGAAGGAAGGGAGGTTGTTTTCTCATGGAAGTGTTCGTGACTGGCGGCAATGGCTTCGTCGGCCTGAATGTGATCTCGGCGCTGAAGGAGGCCGGCCATTCGGTGGTCGCGATGGTGCGGCCGAACGCCAACGTCTCCTATCTGGAGCCGATGGGCGTGCGGATCGTGCACGGCGAACTGGACGACGCGGACGCGATCGCAGCGGCGATGCGCGGCGCGCGTGCGGTCGTCCATACCGCCGGCAATACCAGCTGCAATCCGCGGGATCTGCCTGCGCTGGAAGCGGTCAACGTGCGCGGCACCCGCAACGTGGTCGATGCCGCGCTGGCCAACGGTGTGGAGCGACTGGTCTATACCAGCACCACGTCCACCATCGGCACGCTCGGCGACGCCGGCGATCGGGTGCGGCGCGCGGACGAGCAGACGCCACTGTCCGGATACCGCGCAAAGAGCCCCTATGCCATCACCAAGCGCAGCGCCGAGAAGACCGTGCTCGACGCGCACCGGCGCGGCCTGCACAGCGTGATCCTCAATCCGGCCGAGGTCATCGGGGCCTACGACTACAACCTGCAATGGGGGCGGATGGTGCTCGCGGCGCATTACGACCAGGTGCCGTTCGTGCCACCCGGCGGAGGCTCGTTCTGCTGCGCCGCCGCCGTCGGCCGCGCGCATGCGGCGGCGCTCGAACGCGGCCGATCCGGCGAGCGCTACATCCTCGCCGGCCGGGATGCGAGCTATCGCGGGTTCCTCGATGCCCTCGCGCAGGTGCTGGACAGACCGTTTTCGCTGCCGCGAGGCGCCTACCGCACGCTGTACTGGAAATCGCTGTTGCAGGAAAAGTTGTCGCCGCTGGTGCCTGGAAAACCCCCGGTCGAGACCTATCGCATGAAGGTCTTCTCGCGCTTCTACTATTTCGACTCCGGCAAGGCGGAGCGGGAACTCGGCTACAGCAGCGCGCCGCTGGAGGACATGCTGCGCGACAGCGTGCGCTGGTACCGGGACCACGGTTTCATGCGGGCATGACGATACGCCCACATTCATTGGAAGAAGGAAGAGGCATATGGACTCGAGAGCACTGATCGAACTGGAGCGCAAGCCGTTCAAGGAGCGCCTTGCGCACCAGTATTCGCTGTATCTCAAGGAGTTGGAGAACGGCTACATGATGGGGCGGGAGGGCTTCGGCCCGGTCGACCGCCGCATGAAGTATCGGGAACTGAATGGCGACAAATTCAACGACGTGCTGGTGTTCGGCTCGAACAGCTATCTCGGCTTGTCGAACGATCCCTACGTCAAGAAGAAGGTCATCGAGGCGGTCGAACAGTACGGCATCGGCAGCGGCGGTTCGCCCGCCTTCTCCGGCTACACCAAGCAGCACCGCGATCTCGAGAAGCGCTTGGCCGCGCTGGCCGGCCACGAGGATGCGGTGCTGCTGCCCGGCGGCTACATGGCCAACCTGTGCTGGGTCTATGGCCTGATGAACCGGAACGACGTCCTCGTCTACGACAAGAACAGCCACGCCAGCGTCATCAATGCCATCAAGATGACCGGCGTTCCGTTCTACACGTTCGACCCCGACGACCTGGGTGCGTTCGAGCGCCTGATCGAGCGGATCCGCACGCGCGCGAAGCCCGGGACCCAGGTGTTCTCCACGGTCGAGGGCGTTCGCTCGATCGACGGCTCCGTGATCAATCTGCCGCGCTACCTGGAGATCTGCCGCGACAACGACATCATCACCATCCTCGACGACGCCCACGGCCTGGGCACGGTCGGCAAGACCGGCAAGGGCACGCTGGAGCACTTCGACCTGCTCGGCAAGGCCGACCTGCGCATGTCGACGTGCAGCAAGGCGCTGGGCGCCCAGGGCGCATTCGTTTCGGGCAGCAGGGAGCACATCTTCCTGCTGCGCACGTTCTCCTACCCCTACGTGTTCACCTCGGGCATGGCGCAGCCGACGATCGCCGCGATTTCCGCCGCGCTCGACGTGCTCGAGAACGAGCCCGAGCGCGTGGGCCAACTGCACGACAACGTCCGCTACATGCAGGACCGGCTGGAAGGCGCTGGCCTGCGGATCATCCGCGGCGAGTCCGGCATCATCCCGGTGTTCGTGGAGAAAGAGGGCGTGGTGAGGCAGATGAACCGCGTCCTGTATTCGCGCGGCCTGTTCGTCAACATCATGGAATATCCGATGGTGCCGCCCGGCCTGGAGCGCATCCGCGTCTCGGTGATGTCGACCCACACGCGCGACGAGATCGATACCGCGACTTCCATGATCGTCGATGTCGCGCGCGAGTTCGGTTGCCTGTGACCATGCGGCGACCATTCCATTCCGTCAGAAGGACATGACATGAGTACCTCTTACGACAGCCTCGGTTCCGTGCTGGAAGCGATCAACGAAATCAAGAAGACCGGTTTCACCCACGACCTGGTCGATGCCGGCTTCTATCTCGGCGGCGATCTCGGCGTGGATTCGCGCGAAATGCTGGAAATCTGGTACGAGCTGGAACAACGGCTCGGCATCCAGGTGAAGGACGAGGAGAAGCGCGATCTGTACACGCTGGGCGATGTGATCGCGATCGTCGATGCCAAGGTCGGCGCCCGCGCCGGCGTCGCCTGAGCGATCGCGATGACGGCGAAACAGGGAACGGAGTCCCGATCATGAAAACGGCATGGGGGTTCCCCGGGCAGGGCGCGCAGCGCAAGGGCATGGGCACCGCGCTGTTCAACCGCTTTCCGGCGCAGACCGCGTCTGCGGATGCGGTGCTGGGCTATTCGCTGCGCCGGCTGTGCCTGGAGGATCCCGACGGCACGCTCGGACAGACCCGTTTCACGCAGCCCGCCCTGTTCGCGGTTTCCGCGCTGGAGTGCCTGGCGCGGCGCGAGGACGGCGTGCCCGCGCCCGACGTGTACGTCGGGCACAGTCTGGGTGAGCTCGTGGCCCTGTTCGCAGCGGGGGCCTTCGACTTCGAGACCGGCCTGGTGATCGTCGCCAAGCGCGGCGCCCTGATGAGCGAGGCGCCGCGCGGGGCGATGGCGGCGGTGATCGGGCTGGAAGAGGCGCAGGTGCGGGCGCTGCTGGCGGGGTCGGCATATGACCGCATCGAACTGGCCAACATCAATGCCCCGAACCAGATCGTGATCTCGGGCGACTACGACCAGATCGGCGCGTGCGCGCCACTCTTCACCGATGCCGGCGGGCGTTGCGTGCGCCTGGACGTGAGCGCCGCGTTCCATTCCAGTTTCATGCGCGAGGCCGAGCGCGAGTTCGCGGCATACCTCGATACGCTCACGCTGCATCCGCTGCAGGTGGCGGTCGTGGCCAATTGCACCGCACGCCCTTACCCGCGCACCGGCTACGCGGATCTGATGTCGCGCCAGATCACGCATCCGGTGCGCTGGTACGAGTCGATCTCGTGGCTGCTGGCGCAGGGACTGGGGCAGTTCGTCGAGGTCGGCCCGGGTGAGGTGCTGACCGGGCTGCATGCGCGCATCCGCAAGTCGCCGATGGCCGTGCCGATCGAAACCTGGCCGACCGAGCCAGAGTCGCCGCCAGTGCGCCCGTATCTGGTGTTCATGTATCCCGATCAGGGTGCGCAGTATCCCGCGATGGGCCGCGAGCTGTACGAAACGCATCCCGTCTTCCGCGCGGCCTTCGACGCCTGCGACGCGATCCATCAACGCCACCACGATGGCCGCAGCCTGGTCGCCGCGCTGTACGGCGACGACCGCGAGGACGCGACGCTCGGCGATCTGCGGCTGTCCGCACCCGCGCTGTTCGCCATCGGCCATGGCCTGACCTGCGTGCTGCGCGAAGCGGGCTTCGCACCCGATGCGCTGCTCGGTTGCGGGACGGGTGAATTCGTGGCCGCAGTGGCGTGCGGTTCGCTGCAACTGGACGATGCGTTGTCCCAACTGGCGCGCCTGGCCGCGCTGGTGCAGGCCCACGCCGGCGG
>JBAQRU010000103.1:0-12139 GCA_049296025.1 Lysobacteraceae bacterium
GACCTACAGCGTGTCCGGTACCTACACCGTCACCCTGACCGTGACCGACAACAGCGGTGCCACCAACGCCAAGTCCGCCACGGTAACGGTCAACGCGGTGGGTACGCAGACCTACATCAACAACACCGACTACCCGATCAACGACAACGCCACGGTCAACAGCCCGATCCGGGTCAAGGGACGTAGCGGCAATGCGCCGATCAATACACCGGTGGCGGTGAATATCGTCCACACCTACATCGGCGATCTGAAGGTGAGCCTGATCGCGCCGGACGGCACCGCGTATGTCCTGCACAACTACACGGGCAACAGCGCGGACAACATCAACCAGACCTACATCGTGAACCTGTCGACGGAAACGTTGAACGGTAACTGGAGGCTTCGCGTCAACGACAACTCCAATGCCGATACCGGTCGTATCGACAGTTGGAGCATCACGTTCTGAGTTTTCGTCATTGCATTTCGTGATATCGAAAAGCCCCGGCGCGAGCCGGGGCTTTTTTCATGGGTGTCGGTTTTTCATGGGTGTCGGCAGTCGTTGTCGGGTTCGCTTCCATGCCTTCGTTGCGATCTGCGCGGTTCATGATGGTTTTTCGTCAGGCATGCTGCGACCGGCATCAGGAAATAATCGTGCGCCGGCAGGGTTTCGATGTCATCGGATGACACAAGCGCTGCGGGAAAGCGTTGTGGCGATGCCGAAAAACGCAGACGTGTGCGAACGCTGCCCGCATCTCGTGCGTATGGCCATCAGGATGCTGCGACGCCGCTTGATCTGCGGTTCTTCATCGCATACGGTACGTGCGGGGACACATGCGCAGCCGGTTTTCCGGTCAACCAGTCCCGGCGACCGGCCCCTGTGCGCGATTTTCATCAAGACGATCGAAGCGAATTGTATCGGCGTGGTCGACTCAGCATGGACGTCTCGGCAGGGCTGCCTCAACAGCGCTGTCTCGCAGGGAAAACCAGGTCGCGGCAAGAAGGAAAAATGCAGCCGTCATTGCGGGTGATCCGCGCAAAATGGCGAACGACACGATCCGCCACGGAATCGAAGGCGGTCATTCAAGGGAGAGAGACAATGAAATCAGGAAGCAGTCTGTTCGCGGTCTTCGTCGGCGCAAGCTTGTTCACTGCGTCGGCGTTCGCGCAATCCAGCGATCGCCAGCATGCGCGGCACGATGCGGACGCCGCGCTGGCATCCATGCGTCTGGAGCACGATCCATTCGCGCCGGTGCATATCGTGATGTCCAGAAAGAGTTACGACGGCATGCCCGATCTTGTGAGCAATGCGGTGGCGAAAGCCGATACCGCAGGCACTGCGCTCGTCGTTTCGGAGATCAAGGCCTACATGCTCAGCGAGATCTCCGAGCGCATCCACCAGCGCGAAAACCGCTGCGGCGGATTCTTCGCGTTCGCGACGCGCGCGGAAGCCGATGCCTTCGTCCGCTCCGACCGCTCCGCGCAGGCGATCAGCAGCCGCGCGTTGCTCGCAACGTACACCATCGACAATCAGGCCACGGTCAATCCGTGGCTGTCGCAGGTGGCCAGCACCAATATCCAGAGCACCATCGGCACCCTGTCTGCCTACCAGAACCGCTATTACACCAGCACCACCGGCAAGACCTCGGCGGAGTGGATCCGCACGACCTGGCAGGGCCTGGCCGGCAGCCGCACCGACGTGACCAGCGTCCTGTCTTCATGCAGCACCTGTTCGACCCAGCCATCGGTAATCCTGACCATCCAGGGCAACGAGCTGCCGAACGAGATCGTGGTGCTCGGCGCGCATCTGGATTCGATCAACGGCAGTGGCGGCGGCAGCACGACCCAGGCCGCGCCCGGCGCGGACGATGACGCCTCGGGCATCGCAACGCTGACCGAAACCCTGCGCATCGCGATGGCCAGCGGCTGGAAGCCCAAGCGCACGGTGAAGTTCATGGGCTACGCGGCGGAAGAGGTCGGTCTGCGCGGTTCCAATGCGATCGCCCAGGCGCACTTGGCGGCAGGCGCGAACGTGGTCGCGGTGCTTCAGCTGGACATGACCAACTACCGGACGGGGACGGCGGCCGACATGCGTCTGGTCTCCGACTACTCCAACGTCGACATGAAGACCTTCCTGACCAATCTGTTCGACACCTATCTGGCGCCGCTCGGCCTGACCCGCGGCACTTACACCTGCGGTTACGGCTGTTCCGATCACGCATCGTGGACCAGCGCGGGCTATCCCTCGGCGATGTTCTTCGAAGCCGGCAGCGGCGGCACGTCGGGCTCGTCGTACAACCCGTACATCCACACCGCCAGCGACACGCTCGCCAACATGGGAAATTCTGCGGTGAACAGCGCGAAGTTCGCGCGGCTCGGACTGGCGTTTCTCGGCGAAGCGGCCAAGACCTCGGGCGGCGCCGGCAATCCCGCGCCGGTGGCCAATTTCACCTCCAGCGTCAGCGGCCTGACCGCCAGCTTCACCGACACCTCGACCGACAGCAACGGCACCATCGCCAGCCGCAGCTGGAATTTCGGCGACGGCAGCACGTCCACGCTCGCCAATCCATCGCGCACCTACGCAGCATCGGGTACGTACACGGTGACGTTGACCGTGACCGACAACGGCGGCGCCAGCAACACCGTCAGCAAGACGGTGACGGTCGGAAGTTCGGGCGTGCAGACCTACACCAATCTCACCGATTACCCGATCACCGACAACGCCACCGTCAACAGCCCGATCGTCGTTTCAGGGCGCACCGGCAACGCTTCGGCGACCACGCCGGTCGCGGTGAACATCGTCCATACCTACAAGGGCGATCTGAAAGTCGATCTCATCGCGCCGGACGGCAGCGTCTATGTGCTGCACAACCGCACCGGTGGCAGCGCCGACAATATCGTCCAGACCTTCAGCGTGAACCTGTCGACCGAAGTGTTGAACGGCACATGGAATCTGCGCGTGAACGACAATGCCGGCGGCGATGTGGGTTACATCAACAGCTGGAGCCTCACGTTCTGATCCTGCGCTGAAACAGTCGTTTCCAGCCTCCGTTTCCAGCCTCCGTTCCTATCCGCTTCGATACGACGCCTTCCGGTTCATCGGGAGGCGTCGTTGTTTTCGACCGCGCCATCGCACGGTCACGATGCGCTTTGCATTCCGTCGCTTCCATCACTGTTAACGGAGGCCTCAAGGTGTCTGGCCGGCCCGACCTACTCGTCGATCAACCCGCCGCCCGGCAGGAACTGCCAGGTGCGGACCACGTTGAGAATGTCCGGGTCTTCCGGCGTCTTCGGTAGTGGCGGGTAGGGCTCGGCCAGTTTCGCGATGCGCAGCGCGGCGTCGTCGAGCAGCGGAATGCCGCTGGACTGGACGATGTCGGCGCGTTCCACCGAGCCATTGCGGCGGATCCCGATATTGATGACCACGGTGCCCGCCAGCCGCCGCCGCCGCGCTTCGTCCGGGTAATTGAGGTTGCCGACGCGCTCGGCGCGGTCGACCCAGGCCCGCAGATAGTTGGCCCAGGCGTATTCCTGGGTGCTGGCCGAAATGAATTTGCGGCTCGGACGTTTGGCGTAGCGGGCCGAGCGCAGGTGGATCTCGGCCGCCAGCCGCGCCATCGCCATATCGTGTTCGATCTTCTGCGGCCCGATGCGCTGAGGCGTTTCCGTGGCCTGCTGGGCCCGACTCGGGGCCGCCAGCCGGGTGTCGCTGTTCGGACTGGCCACCACCCGCGCCTCGGGCGGCGGTTGCGGCGATGGCGACTGCGCCCGCACCGCCTGTGGCGCCACCCCGGTTTCGGTCTGCGGCACCGTGCCGGGCTGCGGGTCGCGCGGGCGGCTGGCCTTGTCGTGTTCGCCGCCGCCCTGGTTGCTGGCTTGGGCGAGGAAATCCGCCTGCTTCCGGGTCAGCGGACTCTGGGTCTGGGTCAGGATCACGTCCAGCATCGGCACCACCGGCGCCGCCCGCTCCAGCGCGAAGCCCACCCCCAGGATCAACAGCCCGTGGAACAGCAGCGACAGCACCAGGGTCGCCCCGAGGCGCTGGTCTTCGCCGATGACCGGCGGAGGGGGCAGGGCTGCATTCGCTGCAGACATCGGTTAAACCGTCGCCTCCAGCGCGTCGAACAGCAGCCCGGCGATATTCAGGCCGAACTGCTTGTCCAGTTCGCGGATGCAGGTCGGGCTGGTGACGTTGACCTCGGTCAGATGCTCGCCGATCACGTCCAACCCCACGAAGCGCATGCCACGGCGCTTCATCTCCGGGCCGACCTGGGCGGCGATCCAGCGGTCCCGGTCGGTCAACGGACGGCCTTCGCCGCGCCCGCCAGCGGCAAGATTCCCTCTGAATTCATCGCCTTGCGGAATTCGGGCCAGGCAGTAGTCCACCGGCACGCCGTCGATCAGCAGGATGCGTTTGTCGCCCTGCACGATCTCCGGCAGGTAGCGCTGGACCATCACCAGATGCACGCCGCCGCCGGTCAGGGTTTCCAGAATCACGTTCAGGTTGGGGTCGCCGGCGTGGGAGCGGAAGATCGAGCGCCCGCCCATGCCGTCGAGCGGCTTCAGCACCACCTCGCCGTGCTCGGCCACGAACGTCTTCAGGGCGGGCGACTGCCGCGATACCAGCGTGGGCGGACAACACTGCGGGAATTCCAGCGCCGCCAGTTTTTCGTTATGGTCGCGCAGGCCCTGCGGGTCGTTGACGATCAGGGCGCCGGCGCGCTGCGCGAAGCTCAGGATCTGGGTGTCGTGCAGGAAGGCGGCATCGACCGGCGGATCCTTGCGCATGAGGATCAGATCCGCCGCACTCAGCGCACGGTGTGACAAAGGTCCGGTTTCGAACCAGCCTGCGGGTTCGTCGCGTACGGTCAGCGGCGAGACCTCCGCGCCCGCCTCGCCGCCGCGCATCGTCAATGTGCCGGGTGTGACGTAAAACAGCCGATAGTGACGCTGCTGGGCTTCGAGCAACATCGCAAATGTGGAGTCTTTCGCAATTTTGATCGACTCGATCGGGTCCATGACCACAAGCACGTCGCGCGCGTGTTTCGACATAACGCTTCCACCTGCAACATTCGTCAGCTTGAATGGTAACAAGGCGACGTCATTGAAGCCCGAGTTGTCGTTCATGGCTGGGAAATTGCTAACGTAAACTTGACAGTCCAGCGACAGACTGGGATATAGGTGTCTGAAAATGATGACAAACCAGCAACACGGTCATCGAACGCCGGAGGCATGGGGAGAGGTGATGACGCAAGACGAGAATCCAGCCGGCGGCCTTCATGGCTTGCGGGTGATGGTGATCGACGATTCGAAGACCATCAGACGCACCGCCGAGACCCTGCTCAAGCGAGAAGGGGCCGAGGTGGTCACCGCAACTGATGGCTTCGAGGCTTTGGCCAAGATCGCGGACCAACATCCGCAGATCATTTTCGTCGACATCATGATGCCGCGCCTCGACGGCTACCAGACCTGTGCGTTGATCAAGAACAACCAGGTCTTCAAGCACACGCCGGTGATCATGCTGTCCTCCAAGGACGGCCTGTTCGACAAGGCGCGTGGCCGGATCGTGGGTTCGGAACAGTACCTGACCAAGCCCTTCACCCGTGAAGAGCTGATCGAAGCCATCCGCAAGCACGTCAACATCGCCTGACCGGGGGGACAGGCATCCATGGCTCGCATCCTGCTGATCGAAGATTCGCCGACCGATACCGCGGTGCTCACGCGCCTGCTGGAGCGTCATGGCCATCAGGTCATCGCGTCCACCAGCGCCGAGGACGGTATCGATGTCTGCAAGCGCGAATTGCCGGATGTGGTGCTGATGGATGTCGTGCTGCCGGGCATGAATGGTTTCCAGGCCACCCGCGCGCTGTCGCGCGAGCCGTCGACCAAGGCCATTCCGGTGTTGATCGTCAGCACCAAGGGCATGGATACCGATCGCGCCTGGGGGCTGCGACAGGGCGCCAAGGACTACATCGTCAAACCGCCGAGCGAAGATGCGCTGATCGCCCGGATCGACCAACTGCTCGGGGGGCGCGCATGAGCGCAGACGACATGAGCATCGATGCAGGCGCCGACGAGGCGGCCCGCATCGAAGCCGCTTTCATCGATGCGTTCGAGACCCTCGCCGGATACGAACGGCGCAGCCTCGCCCACGTCGCCGGTCTGCCGGAGCAATTGCAGGCCGCTGGTCTGTGGCGCGGCATCGGCTTCCGCATCGGCCAGCGCAAGCTGGTGTCCAACTACGAAGCGGTGGCGGAAATCCTGACCGTGCCGCAGATCACCCCGGTGCCCGGCGCGCACAGCTGGATGCTTGGCGTCGCCAACGTGCGCAGCAATCTGCTGCCGGTGGTGGATCTCAAACAGTTCCTCGAAGGCGCCCGTTCGGTGCTGCACGAGGGGCATCAGAAAGTGATGGTGCTGCGTCAGCCCGGTGGCGACGTGGCGGTGACCATCGACGAACTCTATGGCCAGCGCTCGTTCATGGACGAGCAGCAGGTCGACCCCGAAGGCCTAGCCGACGGGCGTTACGCAGGTTTCATCGACCGCGCATACCGGGTTACCGACGACGTCTGGGGCGTTTTCAGTCTCGACCGTCTTGTCCGCACGCCCGAATTCCGACACGCCGCCGTCTGACGGCACACACTTTCACTGCAACCGTTCAAACGAGATAGAGGCGAGACATGAGCACTGTGATGGATAGCGTCGCCGGCAAAGGCCGCAGTCAGAGCACGACCCTGTGGCTGTGGGTCATGGCGATATCGCTAGTCCTCTTCGCGGCCAACACCGGCTATGCCCTGTGGAAGACCGCGCGCTTCGGCGGCGCCAACACCTCCGCGTCGAATCTGCAGGTGAATTCGCAGAAGCTGGCCAACCTCGGCCGCGAGGCGATCAACGGCGACGCGGCGGCGTTCAAAGCCTTCGCCGTCACCAAGGAACAGATCGTCGCCGACGTGAAAGTCCTCAACGACCGCTTCGGCAACGCGCCCGACGTCTCCGGTCCGATCAGCACCGTCACCTCGACGTGGACGCCGATGGGCAAGAACGCCGATCAGGTGATCGCCTCCGAGGCCGCGGTGCTCGCGCTGTCCAACAACGCCAAGCGCTTCACCGACCGCGTACCGCAGCTTCAGGCCCAGCTCGACGAAGTCGTGCGTGCGATGTCCGCCAGCGGCGCGCCGTCCTCGCAGATCTATATCGCGCTGCGTCAGGTGGTGCTGGCTGCATCGATGGCCCGACGCGTCGCCGAAATCCGCGCAGGCGGTCCCGGCGCCGCGCTTGCCGGCGACGCCCTCAACCGCGATGCCGGCGTGTTCGCGCAGGTGCTGAACGGCCTGCGCAACGGCGATCAGGCGATGAACGTGCAGAAACTCACCAACGCCGCAGCCTTGGGCGCACTGAATCAGGCCAATGGCCAATGGGTCGAGATGAAGAAGGATCTCGACGCGATCCTGGCGTCGTCGCAGAGCCTGTTCCGCGCCCAGTCGGCCGCCACCGAGTTGACCGCCGGCGCCGACCGCCTGCTCGGCGACAGCGAAAATCTGTTCCGCGCATTCACCGCGTTCGGCTCGCTGCGCGACACCAGCATTCTGGGCAACATCTGGGTCAGCATCATCTCCGGCCTGGCCGCATTGGCCTCGATCATCCTCTTGGCGCTCGGTCTGAGCCGCGCGCAGAAAAACCGGTTCGAGAGTTCGATGGAACTCAACAACCGCAACCAGGAGGCGATCATGCGCCTGCTGGACGAAATGGGTTCGCTCGCCGAAGGCGATCTCACCGTCAAGGCGACCGTGACCGAGGACATGACCGGCGCGATCGCGGACTCGATCAACTTCGCGGTCGAACAGCTCCGCAGCCTGGTGCAGACCATCAACGACACCTCGGTGCAGGTGGCTTCCAGCGCCCAGGAAACCCAGGCGACCGCGATGCATCTGGCCGAAGCCGCCGAGCATCAGGCGCAGCAGATCAACACCGCCACCAGCCGCATCAACGAAATCGCGACCTCGATCGGCCAGGTCTCGCGCAACTCCGCCGAATCCGCGGACGTGGCGCAGCGCTCGGTGGAATTGTCCACCAAGGGCGCTGGCGTGGTGCGTCAGACGATCGTCGGCATGGACTCGATCCGCGGCCAGATCCAGGAAACCTCGAAGCGAATCAAGCGCCTCGGCGAAAGCTCGCAGGAAATCGGCTCGATCGTCGAACTCATCAACGACATTTCGGAACAGACCAACATCCTCGCGCTGAACGCCGCCATCCAGGCCGCCTCGGCCGGCGAGGCGGGCCGAGGCTTCGCGGTGGTGGCCGACGAAGTGCAGCGACTCGCGGAACGCACCTCCAACGCGACCAAGCGAATCGAAGCGCTGGTGCAGACCATTCAGGCAGATACCAACGAAGCGGTGAGCTCGATGGAACAGACGACCTCCGAAGTGGTCGCCGGCGCAAGACTGGCCGAGGACGCGGGTACCGCGCTGGGCGAAATCGAAACGGTGTCGAACACCCTCGCGAGCCTGATTCAGGGCATCTCCAGCGCCGCGCAGCAGCAGTCCGCTGCGGCGACGGATATCACCCAGACGATGACCACCATTCAGTCGATCACCGCGCAGACTTCGGAGGGTGCGAACCAGACCGCCGAGTCGATCGGAAACCTCGCGCAGCTGGCGGCCGACCTGCGCCGTTCGGTCGCCGACTTCAAGCTCCCGGCCTGATCCGACGAATCGCTGCGGAGCACTAGCGAGATGATCCGAATGTTTTCCGATCTTGAAACCGGACGCGCAGGCGCCGGTGGGGGCGCACGATGACAGCCCTCCACGAGGCGATCGAATACAGCGCGCTGGGCTGGGTCAAACCCGAGCTCGACGAGACCCTGCGCCTGGTCCGCGTCGAGGTCGAAGGCTTCGCCGACGATCCGTCCGACACCAGCCGGATGCGGGTCTGCACCGAACTGCTGCATCAGGTGCAGGGCACCCTGCGGATGGTGGAGCTCTACGCCCCGGCGATGGTGGCCGAAGAAATGGAGCGGCTGTCGATCGCGCTGCAGAACGGCGAAGGTATCGCCGGCCACAGTCTCGATCGCGACGTCGCCTGTTCCGCGCTGATGCGCGGCGTGGTGTTGCTGCCCGATTACCTCGAACGCCTGCAGAGCGGCCACAAGGAAATTTCGATCGTCCTGCTGCCGATGCTCAACGAACTGCGCGCCGCTCGCGGCGAGGCCGGTCTGAGCGAAAGCGTGCTGTTCGTGCCCGATCTCGACCGCGCGTTGCCGGCATCGCTGCCGCGCATCGCCGCGCAGTCGGCCAGCGCCCGCGCCAACGAAGTCGCACCCTATCTCGCGCGCCTGCGCGATGCGCTGCGCGCGTGGCCCGAACAGGGCGCGCCCGGCGATACCGAAGGGCTGCATTTCGCCGCCGAAGCCCTGCTCGCCCGCGCCGCCGACGAATCCCAGCGGCGCATGCTCTGGGTGGCTTCGATGGTCGCAGGCGCGCTGCGCGATGGCGCGATGACCTCCAGTGCTGGTCTGCGCCAGGCGTTCGCCAGCGTCGATCGCGAAACCCGCGGCCTGTTCAACCTGGGTGGATTCGACGCGCCGCGCCCCGAGGCCGCGCTCGAACCGACCCGCCAGTTGCTCTATCACGTCGCGCACAGCGAATCGGTGCATCCGGCGCTGATGAAGCTGCGCGAAGTCTTCGATCTCGACGCGCTGCGCCCGACCGAATCCGAACTCGACCACGCGCGCGGCAGCGTCGCCGGCCGCAATCGTTCGCTGCTCGACACGGTCGCTGCGGCGGTCAAGGAAGACCTGCTGCGCGTGAAGGATGCGCTCGACCTGTATCTGCGCACCAATCAAAACGATCCAACCGCACTGCAGCCGCAGGCGGAAGCCCTGCAGCGCGTTTCCGACACGCTCGGCATGCTCGGCCTCGGCCTCGCGCGCACGCTCGTGCAGCAACAGCGCGATGCGATGCAGGACATCGTCGACGGCAAGCGCAAGGCCGACGAAACCGCGCTGCTCGATATCGCCGGCGCGCTGCTGTACGTCGACGCTTCGCTCGACGATCAGGTCACGCGTCTGGCCAGCGGCGACGGCGCCGACACCGAAGAAGACCTCGCTGGCGCCGAAGCCCGCAAAGTGCTCGATGTGCTCGTGCGCGAAGCGATCACCAACTTCGCGTCCGCGCGCCAGGCCTTCGATGCATTCGTCGAAACCAGTTGGAGCCACGCCGAACTGGCGCCGGTACCGAAACTGCTGCGCGACGTCTCCGGCGCGCTGAATATCCTCGAATTGCCGCAGCCGGCGCAGTATCTCGACGGCGTGCGGATGTATACCGAAGTCGAACTGCTCGGCCGTCACCGTATTCCCAACGGTCGCCAGCTCGACACCTTCGCGGACGCGCTCGCCAGTCTCGAGTACTACCTCGAAGCGCTGCGCGACCGACGCGCCACGCGCGACGATATCCTCGATATCACCCGCAACAGTCTCGAAACGCTGGGCTACTGGCCGCTGCCGGCCGAGCGCGTTGTGGCGCCTGCGGTCGAGGCGCCTGCTCTCAATGCGTCCGCTGTCGCGGCGCCTAGTTTCACACCGCCAGCCGACGATGCCACGCCTGAAGTCGCTGTTGCCACGCCGGAGCCGGTCGAGTTGTCCGTCGCCGAGCCGGTGCACGCCGAGCCGGTGCACTTCGAGCCTGTACACGTTGAACCGGTGCACGTTGAACCGCTGAGCGTCGCAACGCCCGCAGAAGAGCAGGCTGAAGCACCGCTTGTTCAAGAGCTGCCGGCTCAGGAACTGCCGGCTCAGGAACTGCCTGTTCTGGAGCAGCCTGTTCAAGCGCAGCCTGTCGAAGAGCCTGTTGTTGAGGCACTTGCGGTCGAAGAGCCTGCGGTCGTTGCACCAGAACCGCCGGCCGCGCCCTTCATTCCCGTATTCCTGCCGCCGGGCCAAACCCCGCCGGCATCGCTTGCCGGCCAAACGCCGCCTGTGCCGACGCCCGAGGCGGTATCGGTGTCGACCGGCTTCGACACCACCAGCGACGACATCGACGATGAAATCCGCGAAATCTTCCTCGAGGAATTCGAAGAGGAAATCGCCAACCTTGGCCAGCTGTTGCCGGCCTGGAAAGCCGATCCCAGCAATATCGAGCGGCTGCAGCCGGTACGTCGCGTCTTCCACACGCTCAAAGGCAGCGGCCGTCTGGTCGGCGCCAAGACGCTCGGCGAGTTCAGCTGGAAGATCGAGAACATGCTGAACAAGGTGCGCGACGGACATCGTCCGGCGACGTCACCGGTGATCGCGATCGTCGAACAGGCCTCCGCGGCCTTGCCGCAACTGCAGGCTGCGCTGCGTGGCGGCGCCGTCATCACCACCGATCTGCACGCGATCGAAGCCTTCGCCGACCGCATCGCCGGTGGCGAGGAAGTCATGCCGATGGCAGCCGCTGCCAAGGCCGTCGAGACTGCGCCGGTCGTCGCTTTCGAGGCCGTGACCGCCGATTTCACGGCCGGTGCGCTCATCGAAGCCGAAGACGAAGGCATTCCGGTCAGCGTCGACGCGGTTCTGTTCGAAATCCTGCAAGCGGAAGTCGGTGGCCATCTCAATACGATCGATGGCTGGCTGGCGCGCGCGCGGAGCACGCAAGCGGTCGCCGATGAGCCGCTGGTGCGTGCGATCCACACCATGAACGGCGCGTTCGCGATGACCGAAGTGCCGTCGATCACCGACGCGCTGACGCCGGCCGAAGGTTACGTGCGTCGTCTGCTCGCGTCTGCGGGCGCGGCCGACGAAGAAGGCGTGGCCGCGATCGCTGAATTGACCCACCGCGTCCGCGACACCATCGCGGCGTTGTCGATCGCAGGCGGCCGCGTGCCGCATTGCGATGAGCTCGCGGCGCGTTTTGTCGCCCTGCGCGATCGCTTGCCTGAATCCAGGCCGATCAGCGTGGTCGACGAACCGATCGAATACACGCACGACGAGACGCATGCGTCCCGCGACATCGAACTCACCGATCTCGATCTCAGCGCTTACGGCAATTTCGATGCCGCGCCGCCAGCACCACCAGCGCCACCGGTCGTCGAGACGGTGAATGCCGCGTCGCAAAGCGAAGCCATGTCGCTGGACAGCGACATCGAAGATGAATTGGCCCGTCTGCTTGGCCAATCGACTGAGGTGCTG
>JBAQRU010000104.1:0-2097 GCA_049296025.1 Lysobacteraceae bacterium
CCCAAAAGGAACTGACCGCCGGGAGACCAGGCCAGGGTATCCACGGCTGCAAACCGCGGGAGCAATGGCGGCGGGAACTGACCCGTCGCTGCACACCCTCCGCGTACCAGCGCTGCCACTGTCGCACTGGCGTCATTCCGATCAACTCTGCTTCAATAGTGTCGTCTTCAGGATGAGGAGCAGACCATGAAAGGACTCACCGGCGGTCGATTTTTCTGCAGGGCTCGACACAAACCCGATGTCAGCGTCAGCCGCCGCCGTCCCCGCAAGTGCTTCCCGACAACCCCAGGTGCCGCACTGCGTACTGCGTGGATCGGCCTGACCCTCGCCAACGCAGGCTTCACCGTGCCGGCCGGTGCCGAGACGATCTATCGGTGCAGCGACAGCCAGGGCCACGCGGAATTCAGCGCACAGCCCTGCGGTACCGATGCCGAAGCCGTCGAAATGAAAATGGCTCCGCCCGCCGGCATGGATATGGGTATCGGGGGAGATTTTTCGGCGACCGTGACGGCCAACCGCGCGCGGGAGCGCGAGCGCGGCATCGCGCAACAGGAACAGCGGATCAGGGCTCTGCTACGCGACCGCGACGACCGCCTTGCGGCGCTCCGCGCCCGCCAGGCCGAAGTCGGCAACACTCGGGCCAGCGCGGCGAATCGGCGGTTGCTGGCGGCCGAAATACGCGCAGCGACGAATGACTACAACGCGCGCCTGCGCGTCGAACGCGATCGGCTCGCGCACCTCAAGCGGCGCTGAACAGAAATCCGCCGAGCCCGGCTCAGTCTTCCACCGACCCCGGGAGCACTGCGCGCACATCGTCCGCTCGCGCATCATCCACTTCGCCCCGCAGTTCCGGCGCCGTGAGACTGCGGGTTTCCTGGGTGAGCGGCGCTACGGTTTCGATATCGCGATCACCGCCCACGGTCTTGAGGTCGCGAAAGCGCCGCGCCGCCGGCAGCACGCGGGCTTCCAGCGTACCGACGGACTGGTTGTAGGCGTCCACCGCGCCGTCGAGGCGCTCGCCGACCCGCGTCCAGTGTTTGGCAAGCTTGGCGATGCGATCGTAAAGCTCCTTGCCGAGCGCGGCGACTTCGCGCGCACTCTCGGCCATGGCCTCCTGGCGCCACCCATAGGACACCGCCTTCAGCAGCGCGATGAGCGTGGTCGGACTGGCCGGAATCACGCGGTTTTCGGCGGCGTATTCGATCAGCAGGGGATCCTGCATCAGCGCGGCGGAGAAAAACGCCTCGCCCGGCACGAACAGGACAACGAATTCCGGCGTGGGATCGAACTGGTCGAAGTAGCTCTTTTTGGCTAGCTGGCCGATGTGGTCCTTGAGCTGGCGGGCGTGGCCGCTCAGCGCCTTCGCCCGGCCGGCTTCGTCCTGGGCTTCGATGGCGAGCAGGTAGGCATCCAGCGGCACCTTGGCGTCCACCACTACCTGACGGCCGCCGGGCAATTTGACGATCATGTCGGGGCGCTGACGACCCGCGTCGGTAGTCTGCGAGACCTGCTCCTCGAAATCGCAGTGTTCGAGCATGCCCGCGAGTTCGACCACGCGGCGCAGTTGCACTTCGCCCCAACGGCCGCGCGCCTGGGGTTGCCGCAGGGCTTTGACGAGGTCGGCGGTCTCGCGGTGAAGCTGCGGCAGATGGGTATCCACCAGGGCTTTCAGTTGCGTGTCGAGCGCCTGATAGGCGCCGATGCGCGCTTTCTCGATGTCGTCAAGTTTGCCGTCGAATTTTTCGAGGCGCTCGCGAATCGGTTGGGTGAGTTTTTCGATGGCCTGCTCCCGTGCGGCGAGTTCCGCCGTGGCGCCTTGCTGAAAGCGACCGAGGTTTTCCTGGGCCAGGCGCAGAAACGCTTCGCTGCTGGCCTTGAGCGCATCGGCGGACAATGCCTTGAAGGTATCGCCAAGCTGCTCGCGCGCCTGTTCGAGCAGCACGAGCTTTTCGGCACCCTGGCGCTGCTCGGCCGCGAGACGCTCACCGAGACGCGCGTTGTCCTCGGCGAGCGCCGACTGGCGGGCGCGAAGGTCGATCACTTCGGCGGTCAGTGCCGCCGCGCGCTGCTCGCTTTCGGCATGGCGCACGGCCAACT
>JBAQRU010000105.1:0-5790 GCA_049296025.1 Lysobacteraceae bacterium
CCTCGCTGAGCGTGTAGACCGCACCCAGCGCGCCGGGGCTCAGCGTCGCGATGCCGGTGGCGGTGGTGTCGGCGCCCGTGGTGGTGACCGTTGCGGGGCCACCCGTACCGGCGATGGTGAGCGCGAACTGGTCGGTCGCCACGAAGCGGCCGGTCGGCAGGGCTTTCTGCAGACGCAGGATCGGCAGGTTGCTGTTGGTGAACGTGCAGGTGAAGGAGCTGTTCGCATCGACTTCGGCGGCGGTGATCGTATATGTCGAACCGCTTCGGCTGCCGACCGTGGCGGCGGCTTGGTTCACGCACGTCGCATTCGCCAGCGACCACCCCGCCGGCAGGCTGTTCTCGTTGATGGTGACCGGCACGCCCATGGCTGCGATCACGAAAGACTGCACGCCAGCGACGCCTGTATCGCCGTCCACCGTGGTCGGCGTGCCTGCGGTAGCGGTGGTCACCGTACCAGTGGTTTGCACCGTGTTCGTGAGCGTGAAGCCAAACGGCCCGCCCGCGTCTCCCTGAGTGATCTTGTTGAGGGTGATCGAAGGCGTGGTGATGCCCGAAATCTGATCGATGAATACCGCCGAATCGAGCGAGGCGTCACCGGTATCAGCGATTGCGACCTTGAAGCGATACGTGCCGCCCGCCTGCAGCGCGGGCAGGATCACGGCCAACCGCCGGGTCAGGCCGTTGTATTCCGTGATCACCGGGAAAGGCCCGGGATTGGTGGTGCATGCGGCGCCGGTAAGGCTGTGGCCGTTGTTGATGTATTGAGCGGCCCGGGTCAGGTTGACGGGCGTTCCATCCTGCGCGCAGCCCAGGAAACCCGCGTTGATCGTATTGATGGCGATCGGTTCGGTCGAACCCGGCGCCAGCGCCACGTTCTGCCAGCCGACGATGCCAGGACCGGAGATGAAGAAGCCGAAAACATCGTTGTACACCGAGCCGACATAGTCTGGATATTCATCGGAACCGAACTGAAACGTCGTCTGCAGCGCGGTGAAGCCAGGCTGGAGCGTGGCATCGAAGGAATAGACCACGGCATCGAACGTCGCGTTCGCATTGATCGCCACCAACTGCGGATCGCTGTAGTTGACAGGGCCGGGCGCATCGATGGTCGATGTCGGGGCGTCATTGGTGCTGAAGCTTTCCGCGACCGAGCCGGTCGCCAGGATCACGCCGTGGTCGACCTGTAGCCCCGCACCGGCGATACCGTTGGAAAAGATGCCGATCTGGCTCACGCGGTCGCCGGCCTCCATCGTTGCATTGGTCAGCGTGATGCCGCTGCCCTGGAGATTCGACAGCAACGTCGCGTCGTTTGAGCCTGATGCGAAGGTCGCCTGCGCCTGCGCGTGCTGCGGGACCAGGGCGGCGCATGCCAATGCCGCCAGCCGCAGCCAGTCCGCGGCGCGCCCACGCAGGCCGGGCAGACGCGATGCCGCGCCATTCGGCGAAGCAATCGGAACCAGAGCGACAGGAACAAGCGTGCCCGAACTGGAAATCGGACGACATGTGGCGATGGGCATCTGTTGGATTCCTTCTCGATTCATATGACGCTGAAGAACGAAGTGCCCGCCAGCGACCCGCTGGGCGAAGTGCTGATGTTCATGAATCGTGTGTCGCCGCTGGGCGTGCCGCCGATGCCATTGGCCGGCGAGCAGTGGTTGCGCTCGAACGTCGGCCAGATGAACAGCACCCGGTGCTTGCCGCTGGGGATGTTGAAGCTGGCGATGGCAGGCGTCGCGGTCAGGGTATTGAGGGGTTGCACCTGCGCGGCGTGCGCGGTCGCGATGCACGCGTACGCGACGACGGCATTACCGGCCACGCACATGCCGATCAGGACGGCGGCGGCAGCGATGACGCGGGATGCGAAGGTCGGCATTACTGCAGATTAATCCCTTGCATCGACAGTAACCGTCGCGGTTATTGCACCGTACATGTCAGAGTCACCGTCACCGAGCCGCCATTGGGCAGCGTCGGGATGGCCGTGCCTGCACCCTGCAGCGCTGTGACCAAGGCCGCGCCGGTCGGCACCGGGCACACTGCGCCGCCGGTTGCGGTGCAGCTCGCGGTGGTGCAGGTCAGCCCGGTCGGCGCAGGGTCGGCCAACACCGAACCGTCGGCGGCATCCGGGCCGAGATTGCTGACGATGAGGGTGTAATTGATGGTGGTGCCGGACACCACCGTGTCCGCCGCCTGATCGACCTCGCCGTTGACGCCGGGCGTGTTGGTTTTGGTCAGGCGCAGGTCGGCCAGGCTGTTCCGGGTGTTGGTGAGCGTGCAGGTCAGATCGTCGCCCGCGACCGCGGTGATGCTGAAGCTGGTTCCGCTGCCGCCGGGCGTCTGCCCGCCAGCGAGGGCATTGGTGCAAGCGTAGGTGGTCGTGTAGTTCGTCAGCAGCGCACCGGCCGCGCCCGCCTCGCTGAGCGTGTAGACCGCACCCAACGCGCCGGGGCTCAGCGTCACGATACCGTTGGCGGTGGCGCCGACGCCCGTGGTGGTGACCGTTGCTGGGCCGCCCGTACCGGCGATGGTGAGCGCGAACTGGTCGGTCGCCACGAAGCGGCCGGTCGGCAGGGCTTTCTGCAGACGCAGGATCGGCAGTTTCGTGTTGGTGAAGGTGCAGGTGAAGCTGACGCTGGCGCCGATTTCCGCACCCGTGAGCGTGTAGGTGGAACCGGTCAGGCTGCCGACGGTGCTACCGGCCGCGTTGACGCAGGTCGCGCCGGTCAGCTGCCAGCCGGCGGGCAAGGTGTCTTCGTTGACCGTGACCGCCGTGGTCGGCGAAACGATGGTGTAGGCCAGCGTCGCGGTGCTGGCGGTATCGCCATCGACCTGGGTCGGCGTGTTCACGACCGTAGTGGTGACCGTGCCGGTGGTCTGTACCGTATTGGTCAAGGTGTAGCCGAAGGCACCACCGACGCCGCCGAGCGTGGTCTTGCGCAGCAGCAGTTTGCGCGACACGGTGAACTGGTAATCCTCGACTTCGCCGCTCTGCACCGTTCCGGCGGGCGTGGCGCAATTGTCGAGCGCGGCGTTGTTGGTACAGACCCGGAAACGCGCGAAGGTCGGGCCGATGACCGCAGTGATCGGCACCGCGATATTGAGATTGGTCACACCCACCGCGACCGCCTGGTTGGCGATCATCTGCTCGCCAGCATCGTTGAAATCGCCGTCGGCGTTCCAGTCGAACCAGACGTTGAGGAAACCGCTTCCGTTCTGGATGCTGGTCGGCACGATGGTGGTTTCGCCGGTCGGCAACAGCGGCGTGAGCGTCACGCCATCTTCATCGTCGGTGTTGTCGAGGTCGTCGCCGGTGGCGGTGGCGTTGTTGAGCAGGCTGGCGTCGGCGTCGACGCTGGCGCCGAGACGAATGCCCGAGAGCGTGTGCGTGGGATTGCCGTAGCTGATCGGTGCATCGCCGACATCGGCGTTGTCGGATTCAAGCAGGAAGGAGGTCGTGGTACCGCCGTACACCGCAGGCGTTGCGGTGCCCGCCGAAGTCAGCGCGTACAGGTCGGCGGGCGTGGCGCCGCCGTTGCGGAACCAGGCCCCGCCGGACATGCCGTTCGGTTCGTTGGTGACGCCACCATTGGGCGTGTCGTAGTTGCCGCCGGCATTGGTAGTTGCCAAGGCAGCCAGTACGACGTGCCCGGCCGGTGTATTGAAGCCATCGGTCGTCCCATTGGCCCCCATGACCAGCTTGCCGTCGTCGGCTTCGTTCGGCGCCTGGCCCGCGTCGTAAGCCGCTACGGTCATCGTGTAGTTGCCGGCAGGGTCGATGCCACCCACCGCCTGTCCAAACCCGGTCCCATTGCGTACAAAGCCAGTCGGCGTCTGCTCGACGTTCTGATAGACCGAAGCGATCAGCAGCGCATCGTCACCTGCGTTGGACGGAAGGTTGGCATCGGGCAGAGTGATGCTGACCGTGCCGGAAGCCGCTCCGCCCAGCAATGTGTTGATCTCATCCTCGAACAGCACGATGTGGAAGCTGCTGAGGGAAAAAAACGCAGAACCTGTCGGCACATCGGGTGGATTGACCGGATCGGGATCGCTGGGAAGCGTGCTGCTGACAATGAAGCGCGTGTCGCCGCTGGGGGTGCCGCCGATCGTCAGCGCATTCTGCTTGTTGATGGTGCCACCGGGGCCAACGACACGGGCGGTGAGCTGATTGTTGCTGGTCGTGGCTGGCGGCGTGCCAATACGCGGCTCGGGAAAGTTGTCGCCAAGTCCGGTGGAGATAATGTTGCCATTGACGCACAGGCCACCAGCGACATCAGCGTCCGAGCAATGGTCGCGCTCGAACGTCGGCCAGATGAACAGCACGCGGTTCTTACCGCTGGGGATACTGAAGCTGGCGATGGTGGGCGTGCCGGCGGCGCCAGCGCCCGTTGCAGTCGCGGTCTGGGTGTTGAGGTGCTGCACCTGCGCGGCGTGCGCGGTCGCGATGCACGCGCACGCGACGACTGCGGCAACGCAAGTCGCCCGCAGCGACTTTGCTGCGCCATACCCGCTGCGCAGCGTCGACGCGCGCACGATTTGAACCCACTTCCGACTCGCTTTCATGACAATCCCGTCTTGCGTCTCGCTTCCCTGGCCGCCAATCCTCATCGGCACGTTACGCAAACACGCGCAGTCATCCGTGGATGACAGCGCGTATTGGTGAATTATCGCGCGCTGAAAAAGGCCGGTGAACCAGTGGCCCCGACATGCAAGATAAGCGCGTGCGTCGTCGCGCCTGCACTGTCACTAGTGACAGGCTGGATTTTTCAAGCGGAAAAGCGCCATTTTTCGCAGCGGCACGACATCGGACATACGCGCGACTGCTCGCGAATAGAGGAGCGTGACTATCGAATTGCGTGCTTTCCGCAGACAACAAATATCGCGCAGTGCGATTCAGACGATGCCGGCAGTCGCTCCGGTGTCGGGATTGCGCTTGAGGCTGACGAATCGCGGCGTACCGGCGATGCCCTCGCCCTTCACGGCGTGCCGGGTGGCGTCGTCCCAACGGAAACGCTCGACGGCGCCGTCGACGGAACGGCCGCGACCGGCGCCGCCACGGAAACCCGGGCCATCGACATCGATGGCCTGGCCATTAAGCAGCCTTGCGCAACCATGCCGCGGAAACACGGAGAGAAGAATTGACGTGTAGTACCGTGGATTCCTGAGACTGGCGGCAAGTACGGCGGCTACTGTACAGCGCAGCTGAAACTGAAGGTCACGGTATTGCTGCCCGCAGTGGCCGGCAGCGTGCCGAGGGTGACGCCGGCGGTGAGATCGGCGACGGTCAACGGGCCAGCCGGGCAAGCACCGGCCGCGGCACTGGCGCAGGTGACCACGTTCGCCGGTGGGCAGGTCAGGCCGCCGGTCGGGGCATCCAGGATCACCGCATTGATCGCCGGGCCGGGACCACTGTTGGTGACGATGACGCTGTAGGCGCTCTGCGCACCCGAGACCACCGTATCGGCGGCCTGATCGTTCGGGCCGGACAGCGGGGTATTGGTCTTGGTGATGCTGAGATCCGCGAGATTCGGCACGTTGCAGATCGGCACGTCCGCCAGCGATGGCGAGGTCGTGGCGTTGCCGGTGTTGCCCCGGGTCGCGCCGTTGGGAACGAACTCGGCCACCGAGCTGGATGCCGTGGTGCCGTTGACGCCTCCCACGATGGTCCCGGTGCCCGCCGGGGAAGCGATGAACCCGCCACCACCACCGCCACCAGGACCCTCGGATTCGACCCCGGTGATCAACTGGTTGCCGCCCTGACCGCCGCTGGCGGTGAGGCTGAGCGCGCCGGCGC
>JBAQRU010000106.1:0-7035 GCA_049296025.1 Lysobacteraceae bacterium
GCAGCGCCGCCCGACGTGGCCCCAGGATCACCGCCAGCGTCCGTTTGTCGACGCGTGCATCGGAGGCGGCATCCGGAAGGCCGTTCACCAGCAGCAGGTTGGCGATCAGCAGTGCGTAGTCGGCACCGGCGATGGCCGGCAATGTCGAAAAGCTTCCGCGCTGCACGTAATCCGCGCCGATCACCACCAGCCACCACGCCATCGCCACACTCAACTCGCCCAACCCGCGACTCATCAACCGCAGCGGCGGCATTGAATACGCCCACACCAGCGCCAGCCCCGCAGCACCGATCCACCACAGTCCGTTCGCATGCAGCGATGCGGCGAGCGTCGCGCCGCCAGCCGCCGACACCAGCAGCAACACCGACGCCAGGCGCCAGGTCTGCGCGACCGTGGTCGCGCCGGTCTGGATCAGCCGGGAGCCGCCGGTGAACGGTGCGATGCCGGTGTCGTTGCCGTCGTCGGCGCCGCTGAGGGCATCGGCGAAATCGTTGAGGACGTTGGCGGCTGCGTGCGCCACCAGGGCGAGGATCAGCGTGATCGCCGCAAGCCCGGGCGACAGCGCCACGCCGGAGGCGCGCGCGGTGCCCAGGCCGATCGCGACCCCGATCGCGCTTGCGGTCAGGAAGCCCGGGCGGGTCATCCGCCACAGGGTCTTCCATCGGAGGTCGGGCAGGGCAGGCATGGAGCGGCATGGTACGCGAGCCGCCCTGGCGGCGAACCGGGTGCGCTGTCGCAGGGCGGTATCTGGTTGTATCGTGGACTTGAGACGGGTCTGAATTCGGGGAGAGCGCTATGAACGATGACACCGGGAAAAATGACGCCGGGGCAAATGACACCGGAGCAGATGGGGACGGAGCGCCGGAAGACGCATCACGCCCCTTCGTCGTGCCCTGCGCCATCCTGGATGCCGGTGCACCACTGCGCTGGCTGCGCGCGGGATGGCGCGATTTTCGCGCGGCACCCGGGCTGTCGATGATCTTCGGCGTGGTGATCGTGCTGGTCAGCGCCGGTATCTCGCTATTGGCCTGGAATCTCGGGCGCTTCGCCCTGCTGGCGACATTGCTGTCTGGGTTCGTGTTCGTCGCACCGTTGATCTGCGTCGGCTTGTATTGCGTCAGTCGCGCGCTGGCGCTCGGACGCACGCCGACGCTCGGCGATTCCTTCGTGCTGGCGCGTCGGGTGGTCGGGCAGGCGGGCGTCTTCGCGCTGGCCCAGGGCGTGATCGTGCTGCTGTGGTCGCGCGCGGGCATGATGGTCGGCGCGTTCTTTCCGATCGACGAAAGCAACGCGCACACGCTGTGGGAATTCCTCGCGATCGGCTCCACGGTCGGTTCGATCTTCGCCGCGCTCACGTTCGCGGTCGCGGCGTTCTCGCTGCCGATGATCGCCGACCGCGATGTCGACATGATCACCGCCGCGGTCTCCAGCGTGAATGCGGTGCTGCGCAACAAGATGGTGCTTCTGCTGTGGGCCGCGATCATCGTGGTGCTGACCGCGATCGGTTTCGCCACCGCGTTGCTGGGGCTGGGCATTCTGATGCCGTGGCTGGCGTATGCGGCCTGGCATGGCTATCGCGAGACGCTCGATGCGAGCGCGTGGCCGGCGTTGGACTGATCCGTGCGAGAGGTGCAGTGAGACGGATTTGCGGCGATAATGCCGCGCCGCAGACGACGCTGCGACCTCCGCCCAAGGCTTCCCGATGACCGCTCCGCTGTCCTGCCCGCAGTGCACCCTGTCCAACACCTACCAGGATGGCGCCAACTTCGTCTGCGCCGATTGCGGCTACGAATGGCCGGCATCGGGCGATTCGGCGTCTGCGGATGACGCCAAAGTCGTTCGCGACAGCAACGGCAACCTGCTCGCCGACGGCGACACGGTGGTGGTGATCAAGGACCTGAAAGTGAAAGGGTCTTCGATTCCCCTGAAGCAGGGCACGGTGATCAAGCACATCCGCCTGGTGGATGGCGATGCCGAGCACATCGAAGGCAATTCGGACAAGATCAAGGGTCTCGTGCTGAAGACCTGCTTCCTGCGCAAGGCCTGACCCCGCCTGCGCACGCCGTTGGCGCTATAACCGCATCCCCGGCCTGCGGTGATCGCGAAGCGCGATCTCCCGAAGAAGACATGCCCGGTCTGCGGACGGGAATTTTCGTGGCGAAAGAAATGGGCGCGCGACTGGCCGCGGGCGCGCTATTGCTCCGACGCCCGCCGCAAGGGCGCGCCGCGCGGACGCGCCGTGCATTCCACGGATTGCTGAGATCGTGATCGCTGATGCTGGAGTCCATCGGGGCGTATCGCGCTGATGCATATCGCTCTGGAAGCATCGTCAAGCGCATCGGTCGAATGCGTCTCGACCTCGCGGATCAGCGGGCATTCGACTGCATTTTTCTTCTCCGTGACGGATGTCGTCATCGCTCGCAATTGAATACGTATGCACGTGTCCTTGCTGCATTGCGATGTGGCCCTAGCATCCTTGCCAGTCGTGCGCTCAATGCCACGATGATGTGTCCGGAGCAGTGTCCGGTCGATCGTTCGCAGTCGTGACCCGCTCGTGCATGCCCGCACGAGTACCGGGCAGGGAATGTTGTGCCCGCGAGAAAGCGGGATTCCATCGTCTATTTCAGGAGAATCCAGATGCCGTCCGTATCGAAGCTGTTCGTTCCGTTCCGCACCGGCGCTTTGCGCTTGTGTTCCGCGCTGTTGCTCGCAGGTGCCATGGCAGGCAATGCCCATGCCGATGCGGTCCTGCATGCCTTCAACTGGCGATATGCCGATGTCGAGGCGCGCGCCGCCGCCATCCAGTCCGCCGGCTACAAGGCGGTGCTGGTCGTGCCGGCCTACAAGTCGGCGGGCAGCCAATGGTGGGCGCGCTATCAGCCGCAGGACTATCGGGTGATCCATCATCCGCTGGGCGATGCCAATGCGTTCAAGAGCATGGTCAATGCGCTGAGAACACGCGGTGTCGACGTGTACGCGGACGTGCTGATGAACCATATGGCCAACGAATCGGCGCAGCGTTCGGATCTGAACTATCCGGGCACCAGCGTTCTCAACCTCTACAGCGGCAACACCACGTACTACAACGGCATACGCCTGTTCGGCAATCTCGGTTTCAACTTCCTCAGCGGCAGCGATTTCGGCGAAACGCGCTGCATCTCCGATTACAACGATGTCTGGCAGGTGCAGAACTGGCGTCTGTGCGGCGGTGGCGGGGATGTCGGTCTGCCCGACCTCAAGAACGCCACTTACGTGATTTCCCAGCAGCAGGAATATCTGCGTCAACTCAAGGCGATCGGCGTGAAGGGCTTCCGCATCGATGCCGCCAAGCACATGCCGTTGTCGCACCTCAACAACGTACTCACCGCAGACATCAAGAGCGGCGTATACGTGTTCGGCGAGATCATCACCGGCGGTGGCGCCGGGAATCTCGAATACGATCGCTTCCTGCAACCGTATCTGCAGAACACCAATCACGCCGCCTACGATTTCCCGCTGCAGACATCGATCCGCAACGCGTTCTCTTTCAGCGGCAGCCTGTCCAGCCTGGCCGATCCGGGCGCCTATGGCCAGGCCTTGGCGGGTTCGCGTGCGCTGACCTTCACGGTGACCCACGATATTCCGAACAACAGCGGATTCCGCTACGCGCTGATGGATCCGACCGATGAAACGCTGGCCTATGCTTACATCTTCGGACGCAACGGCGGCAAGCCGATGGTCTATTCGGACAACAACGAAAGCGGCGACAACCGTTGGGTGAATGCCTACAACCGCAACGATATCAAGGGCATGATCCGTTTCCACAATGCGGTGCAGGGCAGCGACATGCAGGTGCTGTCGAGCGGCAGCTGCCACATCATTTTCCGTCGTGGCAGTCTGGGTATCGTCGGCATCAACAAGTGCGGCAGCACGGTCAATGCGTCGGTCAACATGAACAACAGCGTGCTGTGGTGGTACAGCAACTACACCGACACGCTGGGCTCCGGCAACGTCGTCAACATCAACAGCGGCAACTACACCTTCAGCCTGCCGGCGCGCGGCGTCAGGATGTGGTTGCGCTGATCGCGTTCCGCCAGCGATCCCTGATGGTCATCCTGATCGGGTGACAGAAGCGGCCGGTCGAGCGCCGGCCGCTTCTGTCGGCCGGCCATGGCGGTTGATGTTCCTCTCGGGATGGTTGCAACGGGGACGATCCAGTGAGGTGTCGAGGCGCCGGCGGAATGGGAATGTCGAAACCGTACTGCAACAGGCGGGTGCTGCGTTGGATGGGGCAGGGCAGGATCGAGCGGGCAGGTCGGGATCCAATCGGCGGCGACCGGCCGTCGCGTCGAGGCAAAAATCATTCACAATGGTCGAGCCGCAGGCTTGTCATGCGGAATCGTCACGTTGCGTTGATGATTTGCAATAAAACGCCGCCAGAGTCGTGCGCGGGTGTCCGGCTTTGTGGATATCTGACGTTGGTGGATAATGTACCGGGGACTGGATCCAAGTCGCAGCACAGTGCATTCGCGCTGCCGAACCCGGCAATAGGGTCATGATCGGCACAGGGGGCATGTGCAGAACAGCCTGGAACATCCGAAATGCAGCAGGCATTGCGGATGCGGGCTGTTTTGGCTTGTCGGACCGGTCGCGACTCGACATGGCAGTGTTCAGGGGGAGTTCGTGAGGACCGTTCGTTCCAGTCGCAATACGTTGGCGATTCGTGGTCTGTGGGTAGTCGAGTTGTGTGTTCTGATGTTGTCTGTCGTGGTCGCGGCCCGGTTGCGCTTCCATGCGGACCCCGTGGGCCTCGAGCATTTCATCGGCGGCCTTGTCGCCCGCGCGATGCTGGTTGCACTCTGCGTCACCGGCGCGATGATCGCCTTCGGTCTGTATCAGGCCTATGTCCGCCACAGTCGGGTCGATCTGCTGCTGCGCATCGCGATGTCCTTCGTGTTGGGCGGTGTCGCGCTGCTGGTGGTGTACTACGTGTTTCCGGTCGCTTACATCGGCCGTGGCGTGCTCGCGATCTCGCTGCTCGTCGGCATGGGCGCAGTGCTTGGGGTCCGCTACCTGGTGACGCACCTGTCGGCCGCCGAAATACTCAAGCAGCGCGTGCTGGTCTATGGTGCCGGCAACAACGCCAATCTGATCAATACGCGATTGCGCCGGAAAAGCGACCGCCAATCCTTCAATCTCCTCGGCTTCGTGCCCGCCGCGAACCAGCCGGTCGTGGTCGACGAAGCGATGCTGATTCGTACCGACGAAACGCTGTGCTCGTTGGCCAGCCGGCTCAATGTCGATGAGATCGTGATCGCGCCGGACGAGCGTCGCGGTGGCATGCCGATGGAGCAGATGCTGAACAGCGTGCAGAAGGGGGTGAAGGTCACCGATCTGTCGACCTTCTTCGAACGCGAAGCGGGCATGGTCCAGCTCAACATCGTCGACCCGTCGTGGCTGGTGTTCTCCGGTGGTTTCGACTACTCCACGCCGCGCCGCCTGACCAAGCGCTTCTTCGATCTGCTCGCTGCCGTGGCGCTGCTGTCGGTCGCATGGCCGGCGATGCTGCTGGTCGCGTTGGCGGTGAGGCTCGAATCGAAAGGCCCGGTGATCTACCGGCAGATCCGCGTCGGCGAACATGGCCGTCATTTCGAGATGGTGAAATTCCGCAGCATGCGCGTGGATGCCGAAAGCGACGGCGTGGCGCGCTGGGCGACCAAGGACGACGACCGCAGTACGCGCATCGGCAAGTTCATCCGCAAGACGCGTCTGGACGAATTGCCCCAGTTGTTCCTGGTCCTCACCGGAGAGATGAGCTTCGTCGGCCCGCGGCCCGAGCGTCCGCAGTTCGTGGAAATGCTCACGAGCGAGATCCGCTACTACGACGTGCGCCATTCGGTGAAACCGGGGCTGACCGGCTGGGCGCAGTTGCGCTATCCGTATGGCGCTTCGGTGCGCGATGCGAACGAAAAACTCAAGTTCGATCTGTTCTACGTCAAGAACCACGGCCTGATCTTCGATGTGATGATCATGCTGCAGACGGTGGAAGTGGTGCTGTTCGGGCGCGGCGCGCGCTGACGCGGATATCCGCCAACGCTCCAGGCGCTACGGTTCTTTCAGCTGCGGCCTAGCATCACGTTGAGCAGCCGTTTTGCGGCAAATGGCAGCATCGCCAGCGCGCTTCTGCGCGTCGAGGCATTCGGTGCCAGTCGCCATCCGGCGAACCATAGTCTTCGCGCATCGCGCCAGCGCCGCCGCATCAGCATGCCGCGCGCGTTGCGCAGATACGTGAGCGCCATGGCTTCATCGAGGGTCGATTCGTCGACCAGGCCTCTGGCATCGGCGATCGCGCGCTCGACGACTTTCACGTAGTCGTCGTAGGTGGTCGCTTCCCCGGACAATCCATCCTGGTGCCCGCGCATCGCTTCGACCAGCTCGGCCTCGATCACGCCGATCTGCCATCGACGCGCGACGCGCAGATGGAAATCGAGATCCTCGGCGGTGCGCAGCGACGGATCGAAACCGCCGCAGGTGTCGAAGACTTCGCGGCGGAACATGATCGATGCCGGCACCAGCGATGGATTGAGCAGCAAGCGGTGCAGCACCCAGCCGTCCTCGGGCAATACTTCGCGACGGTGGAAAACATTGTAGGGTTTGTGGTCGGCATCGACGCGGACGACATCGCACAGGACCATGCCGAAATCAGCATGCGCATCGAGCCATGCGACCTGACGGGCGGTTTTCTCGGTGCGCCATACGTCGTCGCTGTCGAGCAGCGCGAAATAGCGGCCACGGGCGATTGCCATGCCGGCATTGCGGGCTGCGGAGACACCGGCATTGGCCTGCCAGTGGTAGCGGATGCGTTCGCCGTAGCGTACGCGCAGCATCTCGTCGGTGCCGTCCGTGGAGCCATCGTCGATGACGATGATCTCGTCGACCGGATGGGTCTGCGCCAGCACCGAGTCGATCGCGCGCCGCACCAGTTCGCGTCGATTGTAGGTCGGTATAATCACCGACACTTCGACCGGTAGTGCGGTCGATTCAACGGTGGAAGCT
>JBAQRU010000107.1:0-3906 GCA_049296025.1 Lysobacteraceae bacterium
CTGCTGTACGCCGCGCTCGCGCTGATCGCGCACGGCTGGGTCGCGATCGCGATCGTTCGCGGCGTGCTGCCGATGGTCGCCGCCGTGGCGCCGCCCACGCTGGCCTTGTCGCTGACGGGTGCCGCGATGATCGCCAGATTCGCTTCCACGCCGCAGAAACTGCGGCCCGCGATCGTCGTCACGCTGGTCGCAGCGCAAGCGCATGGCCTCCTTCTCGCGACGGCGCTGTGGTCCGCGGGTCGCTGACGTTCGGCGAAGGCCACGCCGCTATGCGTCGAGCGCCGCCGATGGCAGGATGCAGGCCAGCCTTCCGAGAGTTCCGGGCATGAGCGCAGACCCGCCCTTTGTCGATCGCGACGCGCTTGCCGCGCGCGCCTACGCTGCCTACAACGACGGCGACCTGATCGAAGCGCGCGCATGGTTCGAGACCTTGCTGGCAGCCGCACCGGACGTACCCGACTACCACTACATGCAGGGCCTGGTCTGCAAATATCTTCGCGATTGGCCGATGTCGCTGCAGCACAACCTGCGATCGCTCGCACTGCGTAGCGATGCGGACGAAGCATCGCGATGGAACGCCGCGATCGCCGCAACCGCGCTCGGCGACTGGGGCGAAGCGCGACGCCAGTGGTTGGACTGCGGGATCGCTATTCCCGACGGCGACGATGAGATCGACGCGAACTTCGGCGTGGCCAGCTTCCGGTTGAATGCATGGGATCGCGGCGAAACCCTGTTCGGTCGGCGCATCGACCCGGTACGCGCGCGTTTGATCAACGTGCCGCTTCCCGACAGCGGTTACCGCTACGGCGATATCGTGCTGCACGACGGCGCCGCCACCGGCCAGCGCCGTTTCCATCAAAGCATGGTGCCGGTCCTGAACGTGCTGGAACGCCTGGAAACCTCGGAATTCCAGACCTTCGCCGTGTTCGTGAGCTGCCCGCGGCGCGAAGATCTCGACACCCTGGTGGAGGCGCGCATGCCGGGCATCGCTTTCATCGAAGACTGGACCGAAAGCATCGCGCACTACTGCCTGCGATGCAGTTACGGCGCGCCGCACCGCCGCAGCGAAGGCGCGCATGATGTCGAGAAGCGAGCCGACTGGTGGCCAGAACGCAACCTCGGCATCGCCGCGCAGAGCCGGCATTCGGTGACGCGACTGATCGAACGCTGGAGAGCCAACGGCATCGGCAGGCGATTGGATGCGGTTGAAAACCGCGATTCCGCACCCGGCGCACCACCATCGAACAGCGGACAGTGGTGGCTGTCGCCGGAAGAACGCACCGACACCGGCAGCAACGACGACTGAACCGCGCGTCGCGGTCGAAAGCGCGCACGTCCTGCGTTTTTGTTGCAGCGCAGCTTGCCCCATCGGCCAATGTCGCAGTTCAAGCCACTGTGGCCCACTGCGGCGACCCGCCACAGGAGGTGCTGTCGATGTCCACCATCGCATTCGCTGATCGCTTCGTTTCCGCCGCACGTCGACCGTTCGCGCTGCTGGCGCTGCTGTTCGCGCTGATCGCTTCTTCGCCCGCGTTCGCACAGACGGAAGTCACCGGCTTCGGCAGCAATCCCGGCAATCTGCGCATGTTCAAGTACGTGCCCAGCGGCTTGTCGACGAACGCGCCGCTGGTGGTCGCATTGCACGGCTGCTCGCAGACCGCCGCGAACTACGACGCTGAAACCGGCTGGCAGCTGTTCGCGGACCGCTTCCGCTTCGCGCTGCTGCTGCCGCAGCAACAGAGCGCCAACAATTCCAGCGGCTGTTTCAACTGGTTCGAAACGGTCGATACCACCCGTGGCCAGGGCGAAGCGCTGTCGATCAAGCAGATGGTCGACCGGATGATCGTCGACCACGGCACCGCCGCATCGCGCGTCTACATCACCGGACTGTCCGCCGGCGGTGGAATGACATCGACCATGCTCGCCGCGTATCCCGACGTGTTCGCTGGCGGCGCCATCATCGCCGGCTTGCCGCATCGTTGCGCGACCAGCCAGAGCGCCGCCTTCAGCTGCATGAATCCGGGCAGCAATCTCACGCCCGCGCAGTGGGGCGACAAGGTGCGTGCATCCTCCACTTGGACGGGACCGTGGCCGATCGTCTCGATCTGGCACGGCGACGGCGATTACGTCGTGCGCCCCATGAATCTGACCGAAAGCATGGAGCAGTGGACCAACGTGCACGGCATCGACCAGACGCCGGAAGTCAGCGACACCGTCGGCGGCTTTCCGCACAAGGTCTACAAAACCGCATTGGGGCAAACGCGGGTCGAAACCTACGCCATCGCCGGCATGGGCCACGGCACGCCGGTGGACCCGGGTGCTGGCGCGACCCAATGCGGCACTGCGGGCGCGTACATCCTCGATGTGAACCTGTGTTCGAGCTATTACATCGCGCGTTTCTTCGGCCTGGACAATCTCGACGGCGTCGCGCCGACCGCGACGATCACCGCGCCCGCCAACGGCGCCACGGTCAGCGGCGCGGTCACGATCGCCGCGAACGCCAGCGACGACATCGGCCTGGATCACGTCGAGTTCCTGCTCGATGGCGCGCTGCTCGGCAGCGATGCCACCGCGCCTTACGCCTACAGCTGGAACAGCACCACCGCCAGCAACGGTGCGCATGCGCTGCAGGCGCGGGCGATCGATCTTGCGGGCAACTCCGGAAGCTCGGCGGCGGTGAACGTGACCGTCACCGGCGGCACGGGCGGTGGCGGCGGCACGACGCCGGTCACCGTCACCTTCTCCAACGAAGACGCCAACGACGGTTATGTCAAAGCCGGCAGCGGCGGTACCACACCCGCCGTCGGCACGCTGGAATCCAGCCTCGGTCTGGCCATCGGTCGGGGCACCGACAGCAAGTTCAATCGCACACTGCTCTCGTTCGACACCTCGTCGCTGCCCGACGGCGCCACCGTGACTTCGGCGACGCTCACCGTCGCCTACCGCAGCGCTTCCGGCGACCCGTGGAGCAACCCGGCCGGCAACAGTCTCGTGATCGACGCGCACACCGGTTGCCTCGGCGCCTGCACCATCGAAACCGGCGACTGGGCCGCGGCCACCACGTCCAGTGCCGTCGCCCAATTGCTGTCGTTCACCGGCGGCAACCAGACCAGCAATCTCTTCGCCGCAAGCGGTCTCGCCGCGATCAACAAGACCGGCCGCACCCAACTGCGGCTGCGCTTCGCCAGCAACCAGACCTCGACGAACTACATCTGGATCGACAAGGGTGCGACGGCGACGTTGAAGATCACCTACCAGCCTTGATGCAGGCGTGACATCCCGTGCCCGGATACGCTGCGGTAGCACAGCAGCGTATCCGGGCCACGGCGACAAGCCCCGTCGACTGGGCTATTCTCCCGAGCTGGATCGGTCCACACAGAACCAGTCCACGCTGGGGGATGCGATGGGGTTCACGAACGACCTTTTACGGGCATGCCTGTTCGCAGCGCTGCTCGCGATCACCGCCTGCGGCGCCAGCAACAGCGAGCCCGACCAAAGCGACCTCGAAGGCGCACTGCGCGAGCATCTCGATCACTACAACGATCGCGGCGGCGTGAAGATCAACCTCGGTTCCGCCGGTGGCTTCCGCGATATCCGCTTCGATATCCGTCTGCATTCGGTGAGCAAGCGCGCCTGCGCCGGCAGCGATCGCGTCTACGTGTGCGATATCACCTACAACGCGAGTTTCCCGCCGGTCAAAACGCAGACCGAAAGCATCGACACCAGGGTGACCATATTCGACGGCCCCGGCGGTTGGCGGGTCATCGAATGATCGCCTCCTTAGAGCCTGTTCAAAATCTTTGCGCGTTGAAAATTTCGCTCGTTATTCCCGCGAAAGCGGGAATAACGAGCAAAAGCGATGTTTGTGGTGAGATTTTGAACGGGCCCTAAGGAAGCGATCATTCG
>JBAQRU010000108.1:0-3020 GCA_049296025.1 Lysobacteraceae bacterium
GTACGCGGACTATGCGGCGTGGCAGCGCGAGCGCCTGTCGGGTGATCGGCTTGCGCGGGTGAGCGCGTACTGGCGGGAGACGCTGCAGGGCGCGCCGTCGCTGCTGGAATTGCCGACGGACCGCAAGCGTCCAGCGGAGCAGGATTACCGTGGCGCGCTGCTGGAAGTGCGGTTGGACGCGGCGCTGGCCTCGCAGCTGAAGGCCTTGAGCCTGAAGCACGGCGGGACGCTGTACATGACGCTGATGGCGGCGTGGTCGGTGGTGCTATCGCGGCTGTCGGGGCAGACGGAGGTGGTGGTGGGGACGCCGGTGGCGAACCGTACCCGCAGAGAGGTGGAGGGCCTGATCGGATTCTTCGTGAACACGCTGGCGGTGCGGGTGGATCTGGAGAACGATCCGACGGTGTCATCGCTGATCGAACAGGTGAAGCAGCGTGTGCTGTCGGCACAGGAGCACCAGGAGCTGCCGTTCGAGCAGGTGGTGGAGGTGGTGAATCCGGCGCGCAGCCTGGGCTATGCGCCGATCTTCCAGGCGATGTTCGCGTGGCAGAACAACGAATCGGGCGCGTTGCGGTTCGAGGGGCTGCAGACGCGATACCTGGACATGCCGCATGCGGTCTCGACGTTCGATCTGACCTTGAGCCTGGCCGAAACCGCGCAGGGCATCGAAGGCGCGATCGAATATTCGACCACGCTGTTCGATGCTGCGACGATCCAGCGGTATACGAATCATCTGCGGCAGGTGCTGCTCGGAATGGTCGCGGATGCCGACCAGCCGGTGAGCCGCTTGCCGCTGATGGAAGCGGACGAATACCGCGCGTTGACGCAACCGATGGTGGTGACCGCATCGCTGGATCGCGAGGTGCCGATCCAGACCGGTTTCGAACGCTGCGCGGCGGCGACGCCGTACGCGTTGGCGGTGACGTGCGAAGGCGTGTCGCTGACCTACGGAGAGCTCAACGCACGCGCCAACAGATTGGCGCATTGGCTGCGCGCCCAGGGCGTGGGTCCGGAGACGCTGGTGGCGGTCTGCATGTCGCGTTCGCCGCGCGTGCTGGAAGCGATGCTGGCCGTGCTGAAGGCCGGCGGCGGCTATCTGCCGCTCGACCCGGCGTCTCCGCAGGAACGTCTGCGCGATGTCCTCGGTGACGCGCAGCCACGGGTCGTTCTGGTCGATGCCGCTGCACGTGCGGCGATGGCGGCCATCCATCCCGGCCCTTTGCTGATCGATGCCGATGTCGATGCGACGTTGTGGGATGCGCAGCCAGCGCACGACCCGATGCCGGAACAGACCGGATTGACGCCCGCGCATCTGGCCTATGTGATCTACACATCGGGTTCGACCGGCAAGCCCAAGGGCGTGATGATCGAACATCGGCACATTGCCGCGATCCGCGCGGCCTGGGCGGAGATCGATGCGCTGCGCCCGGGATTGGTGCATCTGCAGATGGCCAATATCGCCTTCGATGTGTTCACCGCCGACTGGCTGCGCGCGCTGACGTTCGGCGGCACGCTGGCGATGTGTTCGCAGGCGCACTGGTCGGACAGCGCGGCGCTGTACCGTTTCATGCGCGCGCAGCGGGTGACGTTCGCCGATTTCGTTCCCGGCGTGCTCAACACCCTGATCGCGCATCTCGAAGAAGCCGGCGGCGACCTGGGTTTCATGGAAACGCTGCTGTGCGGTTCCGATCTCTGGACCCGGGAGAGCGCCGAGCGGCTGCGCCGCCTGTGCGGCGACGGCGTCAGGATCGCCAATGCCTACGGTTTGACCGAAGCGGCCGTCGACAGCACGCGTTACCCGGTGTCCACGCTGCCGTTGCGGGCCTGCGACACGCTGCCGATCGGCAAGGCGATTCCCAACGTGGCGGTGTACGTGCTCGACGGGCAGCGTCAACCCTGCCCAGTCGGGGTGATCGGCGAGTTGTACATCGGTGGCGCCAGCGTCGCCCGCGGTTATCTCAACCGACCGGAGCTGACCGCAGAGCGCTTCGTCGCGAACCCCTTCGTCTCCGGCGAACGGCTGTACAGGACGGGCGACCTCGCGCGGCGGCTGCTGGACGGCAACCTGGAATATCTGGGGCGCAACGATTTCCAGGTGAAGGTGCGGGGTTACCGGATCGAACTGGGCGAGATCGAAGCGAAGCTGGCCGCGCAGCCGGGCATCCGCGAAGCCGTGGTCCTGGCGCGCCAGGATGCGGCGGAGCAGATGCGGCTCGTGGCGTACTACGAGTGCGACCGCCCGGGCGGTACGAATGCCGAAGCGCTGCGTTCCGCACTGCGCGCGGCGCTGCCGGATTACATGGTGCCGGCTGCGTATGTCGAAATGATGGCGTGGCCGTTCACGGCGAACGGCAAGCTGGACCGCAGAGCGCTGCCCGCGCCGGAGCGGTCCGCCGGGGGTGGATCGACGTATGCGGCGCCGGAAGGTGCGGTCGAATCGGGTCTGGCGGCAATCTGGGCCCAGTTGTTGGGTGCGGAGCGGGTGGGGCGTCACGACAATTTTTTCGAACTTGGTGGACATTCGCTGCTTGCGGTTCGACTGACCAGCGTGGCGCGCAAGCAGCTGTCGCTCGAGATCCCGTTGAACGCGCTGTTCCAGTCCCCGACAGTCGCTGAACTGGCAGCGCGGCTGAAAAAGAACGAAAGCGAAATGGTGACGGAAGGAGTTCCATCGATGGTGACCAAAGAAGCCCTGAGCCAGATGACACCGGAGCAGTTCCGTGCGCTGCGTCGCCGGGGTCAATCGATCCAGGCGATACCGCGCGACGGCCGGGAAATACCGGTGTCCTTCGCGCAGCAGCGGCTGTGGTTCCTGTCGCAAATGGACGCATCAAGCGACGCTTACCACATCGCATTGGGCGTGGAGCTGACCGGTGCGTTGAACCGCGCGGCACTGCAGGGCGCGCTGGACCAGCTGGTGGCGCGTCACGAGAGCCTGCGCACGAGTTTCGAAGCGGTGGATGGCGTGCCGTACCAGCGGATCGGCGCACCGGCCGCATTCGCGCTGATCGAACATGACT
>JBAQRU010000109.1:0-5109 GCA_049296025.1 Lysobacteraceae bacterium
GCTCGGCCAGGGTGGCCAGACAGGCCGCCAGCCCCGGCAGGTCCTGTGCGTAAGTGGTCTCGACACTAGCGCTGATCGGCCTGTACCGGACGCAGGCATGAGCTGGGTACAGCGCCTGAAGCGCGTGTTCAATATCGATATCGATATCTGCCGCGAATGCGGCGGCGCTGTCAAAGTGATCGCCTACATCGAAGACCCGGTGGTGATCCGGAAGATACGCGATCACCTGAAGGAAAAGAGTGAATACCAGGATGGGTTTCGGTTACCCGAGCGCCGCGGCCAGCCGCAAACGCGCTTATTTGAAGAAGGAAAATCCGTTCGTGAATAACAAGGAAGTTGCTGGTGACACCAGGCAAGGGTCGCGCTCGGCCGCCGGTTCAGATTGTGCGGATCACAGGACCGAAATCCACTCCATGTCTCAGGTTGAGCCACCGCACCAGCTGAGATTGACTACCACCGGCCGCGAAATAGCCGGGTTGGTTCGGGGTGGTCAGGGTAGTTTCTCAGAATATAAGGGGGGGGCTATACTTCCTATGCTTTGCGTCGATATGGATTTGAGTTGAAACTATCGCTCCCGCGAGCCAAAACGATATCGTTTCAAACGCGAAGGTTTAATCGTTCCTGGCAAACCCTATCCGGGTACGATGAAATCATGACAGGCCGACCTGAGATCAACACTTAGCCAGAACGACCAGGCGATGGAGAGCAGCAATGAACAGAGAGGACGATAACGGCGCTTCTGATACCGATGACCCGGGTCAACCGGGTCAACTCGAAGACAGGATGGCAGAGGTCCTCGAAAAAGATATCGCGCGCAGAGAAAGCGCCGTCGTTGACGATGCAGCGGCTATCCTGAGCCGCGAGAAAGCGGCCGCTGCACGGGAAGATGCCGTCGACTTGCGCGAAGACGCTGCCCATCTTCGCGAGGGTGCGGCGCAGGTGCGGGAAGGGGAAGCCCAGGAACGCGAAGGGGCAGCCACCTCGCGCGAGCAGGAAATTCGCGTGGCAGAGGCGCAGGTAGCGTCCGACGATCACATCCTGATGTTGCAGCAAGCCAGCGCACACCTCGTCACCGCCGGCATTGAAGCGCACAAACTGACCGAACAGGTCCAGTCCGCTAAAGTTCAGTTGGAGCATCTGGTCCACCACGATGTTCTCACCGATTTGCCCAATCGAACGCTACTGCAAGACCGGCTTGGCCAGGCCATCGAGCTGGCCCGCCGTCAAGATAGGCAGCTTGCGGTGATGTTCATGGATCTGGATCAATTCAAGCATATCAACGATTCCCTGGGGCACGCGGTGGGCGACCAGTTGCTGCAGTCGGTGGCAGAACGCCTGATGGGGTGCGTGCGTCACTTGGACACCATCAGCCGCCAGGGCGGGGATGAATTCGTGCTGTTGCTGCCCTATATCGAGCACGCAGAAGACGCGGCGTTCACCGCGCAAAAAATACTTGTGGCGCTGGCGCAGCCGCACCGCATCGACGAAAACACTATCCACATCGGCGCGAGTATCGGTATCAGCATCTACCCTGACGATGGTCAGGATGCGGAAACCCTGATCAAATGTGCGGACAGCGCGATGTACCATGCCAAGGAAAACGGACGCAACAATTACCAATTCTTCGAGCAGGGCATGAATGTCCGGGCCGTCGAGCGGCAATTCATCGAGGGTGGGCTGCGCCGCGCGCTGGAATTGCAGGAATTCGTGTTGCACTACCAGCCGAAAATCAATCTGCACAACGGCGCAATTGTCGGCGTCGAGGCACTCATCCGCTGGCGGCATCCGCAACGCGGACTGCTGTCGCCCGTGCAGTTCGTGCCGATCGCCGAAGACTGCGGCCTGATTCTGCCGATCGGACGCTGGGTGCTGCGCGAGGCCTGCCGCCAGGCCCGGGCCTGGCAGGATGCGGGCTTGCCGCCGATCACCGTCGCCATCAACACCTCCGCAGCCGAGTTCCGCGCCGATGATTTTCTCGATAATTTACGCGCGACCCTCGAGGCGTCGCGTCTGGAACCGCGCTTTCTGGAACTCGAACTGACCGAAAGCGTCCTCATGCGCGATGCCGAGGCCACGGGTTCCGTGCTGCACGCACTCGCAGACCTGGGCATCAAGCTCGCGGTTGATGACTTCGGCACCGGCTATTCAAGCCTGAGTTATCTGCGGCGGTTTCCGATCGACACCCTGAAGATCGACCAGTCGTTCGTAAGCCGGATGACCCACAACCCAGACGATGCCGCCGTTGTCGGTGCAGTGATCAGCATGGCTAAAAGCCTCAGGCTCCGCGTCATTGCGGAGGGTGTGGAAACAGCCGAGCAGGCGGCTTTTCTTCAAACCCAGCATTGCGACGAGGGCCAAGGCTACTTGTTCGGCCGCCCAGTGGCGGCAGAGGCGCTCGCCAGCTTGCTGCAGACTGGCATATCGCCCGCCTTTCCCCATTGATGGCCCAAGGAAACGCCGCAAACGCCGTCGAATCATTCCGCCGCACGGCATTTTTCTTGGGAACATGGGGTCTAGAACTTATACAGGCCTCTGGCAGCCTTCCGACATGGCTCGTCCTATCCGCATCTAATTCGAGTCTAAATTCCAGACCCCTGTTAGTTGACCCCTGTTAGTTCCTCTTGCCTCTCTCTGCCCTCCCTGTCTGACCCCTGCCCGCCATGTCCTCGTGACCCCTGTCCTTGCTCCATAGCTTGAAGAGCGACGGAGGGCGTTTCGTGGCGAATCTTCCGCGCGTTCCGTGTCTTCGGTGGGCACCCTCTTCCGATACAGGCTCATCCCCCGCTCACACCGAATACGGTTCTTCGGTGACGACCCTGGTCTGGTTGTCGAGCCGCTTCGAGAAATCGAGCGGATCGCCCACGCCGACCGTGCCGCGGGGAACCTGGTAGGCCCACACCTGGAAATAAGTGAGCGTCGCCCCACCGAAGATCGTCGAGAATGCGCCGTCGACGGCATCCTGACCGCACGAGAGCTTGATCCGCCCAATGCGCGGCACGTGAAAGCGCGCGTCGGTCGTGAACCAGTACCCGCCGATGTAAACCTCGGCGTAGGCGTGGAAGTCCATGTGGTTCTCCGGATCGGGGAAGCCGATGTCGGGCAAGTGGCCAGTCACGTAACGAGCCGGAAGATTGAAGGTGCGGTTCAGCGCGATCGCGAGGTGCGCGAAGTCACGGCACACACCGTAGCCGCGCTGCAACACGTCCCCCGCCGAGAGGTCGGGCCGGCCGGACATGTAGCGATACTCGATGTTGTCGTGGATCCACCGGCTGATCGCGTCGACGCGCGGGAGACCGTGCTCGATGTGGCCAAACTTTTCCCACGCAAAGTTGGTGAGCTTGTCGGAGTCGCAGTAGCGGCTCGGTAGCGTGTAGCGCAGGATCGCGGGCGCGAGTTCATCGGGCGGGGCCGGCGTGGCGGCAGGCAGTCCGGCATTGTCGGGCTGCGACGTGAGGGCGACGATCGCGTCGTGCCGGATGGAGTTGAGGCCGGGGGCGAGTTTCACCTGCCAGACGCGGTTGCCGTGGCTGTCTGTGAACTCGTGTGCAGGCAGGTTGTCGCCGAGTGTCAGTGCCTGGAAGACGACGGCGTGGTTGCGCTCCGGGAGCGGCTGCAGATTCAGGAGGAGCGAGGCCGTGCCCGTGACCTCGTAGCTGAGCGCGCAGCCCACGCGCGCCGTGAGATCGTAGGTCGGTGAGGGAGTCGTGTTCACGGTGGCGGACGCAGTGGGTTGGATCGCCCGTGCAGTCTACAGACGGCTCCGCGCGAACACGAGCGTTGCTCCCCACGTCCAGTGCCAGGAGGTCGACGGCGCGCCGCAAGAGAGCCGTACAACCGGGTACTCAACCGCCTGGACTTGTAGCGGAAGGTTCGGCAACGACGGCAATGGCCGCAAACAGATCGCGTTGCTCAGGCCCAGTGCCGCAGGATGCCGTTCAGCCATCGCGAAAACAGCGGTGCTCCGCGGAGTCTGGCTCCGCGGGCACCGCACAAACCCAGCGATGTGCTTCGCTGCTGGCCCTTACGCCAAATCGAAGCGATCTGCGTTCATCACCTTCGCCCATGCCGTCACGAAGTCCTGCACGAACTTTTCCGCGCCATCGTCCTGCGCATAGACCTCGGCGTAGGCGCGCAGGATGGAGTTGGAGCCGAACACCAGATCCACCCGCGTCGCGGTCCACTTGACCTTGCCGGTATTGCGGTCGCGAATTTCGTAGAGGTTGCCGCCGCATGGCTTCCACGTATTGGCCATGTCGGTGAGGTTGACGAAGAAATCGTTGGTGAGCGCACCGACGCGATCGGTGAGTACGCCGTGGTTGGTGCCTCCGTGGTTGGTGCCGAGCACGCGCATACCCCCGACCAGTGCGGTCATCTCGTGCGCGGTGAGGCCCATCAGTTGCGTGCGATCAAGCAGCAACTCCTCGGCGCTGACGGCGTAGTCCTTCTTCATCCAGTTGCGATAGCCGTCGGCGAGTGGTTCCAGCACGCCAAATGAATCGACATCGGTCTGCGCGTCGGTCGCATCGCCTCGGCCCGGCGCGAACGGTACGCTGATGTTGAAACCTGCCGCCCGGGACGCCTGCTCGATACCGACGTTGCCGGCCAGGACGATCGCATCCGCGAGGCTCGCGCCAGCGTTCTTCGCAATCGGCTCCAGCACGCCGAGCACCTTGGCCAGACGCGCGGGCTCGTTACCTTCCCAGTCATTCTGCGGCGCCAGGCGAATGCGCGCGCCGTTGGCACCGCCGCGCATGTCCGAGCCACGGAAGGTGCGCGCGCTGTCCCAGGCGGTAGCGACCATCTCGCCGACGGACAGGCCGCTGGCGGCGATCCGTGCCTTGAGCGCGGCGACGTCGTAGTCCTTGTGCCCCGTCGGCACCGGGTCCTGCCAGATCAGGTCTTCCGTGGGAACTTCCGGGCCGATGTAGCGCGCCTTCGGCCCCATGTCGCGGTGCGTGAGCTTGAACCAGGCGCGGGCGAACACTTCGGAGAAATAGGCCGGATCCTGATGAAAGCGTTCGGCGATCTTGCGGTATTCGGGATCGAACTTCATCGCCATGTCGGCGTCGGTCATGATCGGCTTGCGGCGAATCGACGGGTCTTCTACAT
>JBAQRU010000110.1:0-9922 GCA_049296025.1 Lysobacteraceae bacterium
CGCGCAGGCCGCGCTGCTGCTGGAATGGGCAGGTATGGGCGATGGCGCCGAGATCCCCGATCCGTACACTGGCGGCAGTGAAGATTTCCGCCGGGTATGGGCGATGGTCGATGCGGCGGCGGCTGGCATCGTCGAAAGACTTTCCGCCGGACGACCCTCCCCATGATGGCAGGTTGACGCTCGTGCACAGACTAGGGATGCTGCTCGGATGATGGACAAGTCGCCTGCCCCCGAATTTCCGGCCAGTCTCGAATGGCTGAATCTCGCCAAGCCGTTGCGCATGGGTCAATTGCGCGGACGGGTCACCGCGCTCGCTTTCGTGAACGCGGGTTCCGCCTGGTGCCAGCAGCGGTTGAGCGACCTCGCGACCCTGCGCAAACGCTATGGCGAGCATCTGCATGTGGTCGCCATCCATGTGCCGCGTTTCGATCACGAGCGCGATGCGAAGCGGGTGCTCAAGCGCCTGCACCGCGTGCCGCTCGATTTTCCGATCGCCCACGACGCCGATTGGGTGCTGTGGCAGCACTACGGCATCGACGCGTGGCCGACCGTGGTGCTGATCGACGGTGAGGGCCGCGTGCGCGATCGCATCGTCGGCGATACGCCGGTGCGCGACCTCGATGCGCAGATCGCCAAGCTCCGCGCCGAAGAAGTGCCGCAGTCGCTCAACCTCGAACCGATCGAACTGCGGCGCAATCGCGAACCCGATCTGCCGCTGCGGTTCCCGATGGGAATCGCCGCCAACCAGCAGTATCTCTATGTGGTCGATTCCGGGCATCACCGGGTGCTCGAATGCACGCCCGCAGGCCGGATCCATCGCCAGTTCGGCAGCGGCGGTCCCGGTTTCATCGATGGCCCGATGGAGTTGGCCGCGTTCCAGAACCCGCAGGGGCTGTGCCTGCAGCGCGATGCGCTGTACATCGCCGATACGGGTAATCACGCAGTGCGCCGGATCAAGCTCAGCACCGGCGATGTCGACACGCTCTGCGGCGCAGGCCGCCCGGGCCAGCCGAACGAGGGCTTGGTACACGATCCGCGTTCGGTGGCGCTGGACCAGCCGCGCGGGGTCGCGGTCTCGCCCGCGAACGTGGTCTGTATCGCCACCGCTGGCGACAACAAGCTCTGGGCCTACGATCTGGGCGAACGTTCGTTGATGCTGTTGGCGGGTTCCGGCGCGATGGAGCTGATCGATGGTATCGGTCCGGCTGCTGCGTTCGCCGGTCCCAGCGCGCTGGCCATCGTCCAGCAGATCCTCTATGTCTGCGACGAGGCCGGCTCGGCGGTCCGCAGCGTGCATCTGCGTACGCGACAAGTGACGACGCTGGTCGGGCAGGGCACATGGCGCTTCGGCGATATCGGCGGCTCGCGCAGCGATGCGCTGCTGCAGCAGCCGCAGGCGGTGGCACTCGACGGTTCCTCGCCGGTGCTGTGGATCGCCGACAGCGGCAACGACCAGCTGCGCACCCTGCGCCTGGGCGGCGGCGAACTGAGCACGGTCAACCTGCCGCAGCGGCTGCACGCGCCCTCGGGTCTGGCGGTGGTGAACGGCATCATCTGGATCGCCGACACCGACGCGCACGCGGTGCTGCGCTTCGATCCCGCCGATGGCAGCCTCCGTCAGATCCCCATTGGCGAATGACCGTCGGTGACGACCCGACGGCCGACGATGCGTTCGACGGCCGCGCCTACGCCCGTGATCTGACCACCGCGCCCGGCGTCTACCGGATGTACGCCGCCGACGGCAGCCTGCTGTACGTCGGCAAGGCCGCAGCGCTGAAAAAACGCGTCGCCAGTTACTTCACCAAGGCGCTGCCGACCCGCACCGCATCGATGGTCGCGCAGATCGCGCGCATGGACGTCACCGTCACCCGCACCGCGACCGAAGCGCTGCTGCTGGAAAACCAGCTGATCAAGTCGCTGCACCCGCGCTACAACGTGCTGTTGCGCGACGACAAGAGCTATCCCTTCGTGGTGCTGACCCGCGAATCGTGGCCGCGGATCGCGTTCCACCGTGGCGCACGCTCGCTGCCGGGCCGCTACTTCGGGCCGTATCCCAGCGTGCTGGCGGTGCGCGACACGCTGAATCTGATGCAGAAGATCTTCCGCCTGCGCAGCTGCGAAGACAGCGTGTTCCGCAACCGTTCGCGGCCGTGCCTGCAGTATCAGATCGGCCGCTGCAGTGCGCCCTGCGTGGGTCTGGTGCAGGCCCGCGACTACGCCGAGGCCGTGCGCCAGGCGACGATGCTGCTCGACGGCCGCAGCGACGACTTGACCACCGAACTGACCACGGCGATGGAATCGGCCAGCGAGCGCCTTGATTTCGAGGAAGCGGCGCGGCTGCGCGATCTGGTCGCATCGATCCGCAAGCTGCAGTCGCGACAATACGTCGATGGCAACGCCGCAGACCTCGATGTGCTCGCCTGCGCGATGCGCGGCGCGCAGGCCTGCGTGCTGCTGCTGATGTTCCGCGACGGCCGCAATCTGGGCACCCGCAGCTTCTTTCCAAAGACCAATGGCGAAAACAGTGCCGAAGAAGTCCTCGGTGCGTTCGTCTCGCAGTACTACGCCGAGCAGACGCCGCCGCGCGAGATCGTGCTGGATCGCGAGATTCCCGAGCGCGAGCTGATCGAAGAGGCATTGGGCGCGACGGCCGGGCGCAAGGTGCAGATCAAGACCAGCGTGCGCGGCGAACGCGCCGGTTATCTCGAACTGGTGCGCCGCAACGCCGAACAGAGCCTGGCGGCGGAGGTCGGCAGCAACGCTGCGCAGCGCGCGCGCGCCGAGGCGCTGCGCGAGCTGCTGGGGCTGGACGAAGTACCGCAGCGGATCGAATGCTTCGACATCAGCCACACCATGGGCGAGGCGACGGTGGCGTCGTGCGTGGTGTTCGACGCCGATGGCCCGGTGCGCGGCCAGTATCGCCGCTACAACATCGACGGGATCGAGCCGGGCGACGACTACGCCGCGATGCGCCAGGCCCTGGAACGCCGGTTCCGAAAGGCGGCCGAAGCTATCGAGGCGCTGGCTGGGTCCGATTCCCCGGCACCGGGCAATGAAGCGAGTCCGGCCCGAGCGGTGCTGCCGGATCTGCTGCTGATCGACGGTGGCGCCGGCCAGGTGGCCCAGGCCAACACGGTGCTGGCCGATTTCGGGCTCGTCGATGTCCATGTGGTGGGCGTGGCCAAGGGCGAAGCCCGCCGCGCTGGCGATGAGACCCTGCTGTTGCCCGATGGGCGCGAACTGCACCCGGGCGCGGGTTCGCTGGGGTTGCAATTGATCCAGCAGGTCCGCGATGAAGCGCACAGGTTCGCGATCACCGGTCACCGTGGCCGGCGGCAGAAAGCCAGAAATGTGAGCCGTCTTGAAGATATTCCGGGCATCGGGCCGCGCCGACGCGCTAATCTGTTGCGGCATTTCGGAGGGTTGGGCGGCCTGAAAGCTGCGGGGATCGAGGAGATCGCCCGGGTCGAGGGCATCAACGCCGCGCTGGCCGAGCGCATCTACGGCACCCTCCACGGCATCGAACCACAAGGATCTCCATGAAGTTGACGGTACCGACCATGCTGACGCTCGCGCGGATCGTGTTGATCCCGGTGCTGGTGCTGGTGTTCTATCTGCCCTACAAGTGGAGCAACTTCGCTTCCGCTGCGGTCTTCGCGCTGGCGGCGGCGACCGACTGGCTTGATGGCTGGATCGCGCGCCGCTACGAGCTGCATTCCGCGTTCGGCGCATTTCTCGACCCGGTGGCCGATAAACTGATGGTGGCGGTGGCGCTGTTCCTGATCGTCCAGGGTCATCCGACGCCGTGGATGGCGTTCTGGGCGGCGGTGATCGTGGGACGCGAGATCGCGGTCTCGGCGCTGCGCGAATGGATGGCGGAGATCGGCCAGCGCGCGACCGTGAAAGTCGCGCTGATCGGCAAGATCAAGACCATGGCGCAGATGTTCGCGCTGCTGTGCCTGCTGTATTCGGTGGTTCCGGGCGTCAAGCCCGCGCCATGGCCGGGGGATGTGATTTTCCACACCGGCGACTGGATGTTGGCCGCTGCGGCGCTGTTGACGCTGTGGTCCGGCGCCCAGTATCTGATCGCTGCGTGGCCCGCTTTGATGGCCGATGAAGGAAAGAGTGTTGACAGTTCCGCAGCAGACGCTAAAATTCCGATTCCACCGCGGGAATAGCTCAGTTGGTAGAGCACGACCTTGCCAAGGTCGGGGTCGCGAGTTCGAGTCTCGTTTCCCGCTCCAGATTCAAGTAGACCCCGGCTCGCCGGGGTTTGTTTTTAAGCAAGGAAGTCACTGGCCTGGTGGCAGAGTGGTCATGCAGCGGCCTGCAAAGCCGCGTACGCCGGTTCGATTCCGACCCAGGCCTCCATTTTCCAAAGAACCCGCTTTTTGCGGGTTTTTTGTTGTCCGTGCCGCGTGTTTACGCAGGTATGGTTTCCAACAAGGTTCCGCTCAGGCACCCTATGCGCGCGCCCGGGTGGCGAAATGGTAGACGCAGGGGACTTAAAATCCCCCGATGCAAGTCGTGCGGGTTCGAGTCCCGCCCCGGGCACCATCGATGCGCGCAGTCGCGGGCATCGACTCGCGCGAACCGCGCGCATGCTGCCGGGGGTTCCATGTCGCGCTACGTCGCTTTTCTTCTCAGTCTGGCTCTGGCTGCAGCATCGGTGATCCTTGCGGTGCGTTTCGGTGGCATCTGGATCGCGGGTGTCGTCGTCTTCGGCGCGTTCGTGGCGCTGGGCGCCTGGGATCTGCTGCAGACGCGCAGCACTTTGCGTCGCAACTATCCGATCCTCGCGCATTTCCGCTACGGGCTGGAATCGATCGGCCCGGAGATGCGGCAATATTTCATCGAATCCGACACCGCCGAAGTGCCGTACTCGCGGCAGCAGCGCGCGTTGATCTACCAGCGCGCGAAGTCGGTGAACGACACCCGGCCGTTCGGCACGCAGCAGAACGTCTACGGCGACGAATACGAGTGGATCAACCATTCGGTGATGCCGACACACATCGCATCTTCCGATTTCCGCATCCGCATCGGCGCACAGTCCGCGCAGCCCTACGATGCCAGCGTGTTCAATATCTCGGCGATGAGTTTCGGCGCGCTGTCGGCGAACGCGATCCGCGCGCTCAACGACGGCGCCAGGCGCGGCGGCTTCTATCACGATACCGGCGAAGGCTCGATCTCGTCCTATCACCGCGAACATGGCGGCGATCTGGTCTGGGAGATCGGCAGCGGCTATTTCGGTTGCCGCAACGACGACGGCAGCTTCAACGCCGAGCGCTTCGCGCAGAACGCGGGCGATCCGCAGGTGAAGATGATCGAGCTGAAGCTATCGCAGGGCGCGAAGCCCGGACATGGCGGTGTGCTGCCGGCGGCGAAGGTCAGCGCGGAGATCGCTGCGACCCGCGGCGTGAGGCGTGGTGAGGACTGCGTGTCCCCAGCGCGGCACCCGGCGTTTTCCACCCCGATCGAACTGCTTGAATTCATCGCGAAACTGCGGGAGCTGTCGGGCGGAAAACCGACCGGATTCAAGCTCGCGATCGGCCACCCGTGGGAGTGGTTCGCGATCGCCAAGGCGATGCTCGAGACGGGGGTCCTGCCGGATTTCATCGTCGTCGACGGCGGCGAAGGCGGCACCGGCGCGGCGCCGGCGGAGTTCATCGATCACGTCGGCGTGCCGATGCACGAAGGTTTGATGCTGGTGCACAACACGCTGGTCGGATTGAATCTGCGCGACCGGGTCAGCATCGGCGCCGCGGGGCGCATCGCCAGTGCCTTCGACATCGCGCGCACCCTGTCGATGGGCGCCGACTGGTGCAACGCGGCGCGCGGTTTCATGTTCGCGCTGGGCTGCATCCAGGCGCAGAGCTGTCATACCAGCCGCTGCCCGACCGGCATTGCCACGCAGGATCCGTCGCGCTGGCAGAAACTCGATGTGCCCGACAAGGCGACCCGCGTGCATCGGTTTCACGACAACACGCTGAAGGCGCTGCGCGAGCTGCTGTGCGCGGCGGGGTTGGAGCATCCTTCCGAGCTTGGTCCCGAACACATTCTGCGCCGGGTGTCGCCGACCGAGGTTCGATCGCTCTGTGCGTTGTATCGTTTTCTGGAACCCGGCGCGCTGCTCATTGGCACTGCCGACCATTCGGTCTTCCGCGATTACTGGCAGGACGCCCGCAGCGATGCTTTCGGGCCGCCGGAACGCGTGCGGGCGATGCGGGCCAGCAAGTCGTATTGAGGCGTAATGCCAGTCAGGCTTCACCGACTGGCATTACGCGGGCGCGGGCGTTCCGCTATCGATACGATCGCTGGGTTTATGGCTTCATTCGCCCGGCGATCCAACGCTCGATCTTCGCATCCAGCACATCCAGCGGCACCGAGCCGTCCTTCAGCACTTCGTCGTGGAAGGCTTTGATGTCGAAACGAGCGCCCAACGCTTTTTCGGCGCGGGCGCGCAGTTCGGTGATCTTGAGCTGGCCGGTCTTGTAGGCCAGCGCCTGGCCGGGAATGGCCATGTAGCGCTCGGCTTCGGCGACCGCGTCGGTCTCGCTGGTCGCGGAGTTTTCGAGCATGTATTGGATCACCTGCTCGCGGGTCCAGCCCTTGCTGTGGAAGCCGGTGTCGACGACGAGGCGGATCGAGCGCCACAGCTCGTTCTGCAGCATCCCGAAATACATGTACGGGTCGCTGAGGACGCCAAGCTCCTTGCCGATGGTTTCCGAATACAGCCCCCAGCCTTCGATGTAGGCGGTCTCGCCGCCGAAACGCCTGAAGTTCGGCAGCCCTTTCAGTTCCTGCTGGATCGCGAGCTGAAAGTGGTGGCCGGGCTTGGCTTCGTGCAGGAACAGGTCCTCGCTGTCCCAGGTCTTGCGGCTGGGCAGCTCGTAGGTGTTGACGTAGAAAATGCCTGGACGCGAGCCGTCTTCGCTGGGCGACTGGTACTGGCCGCCGGCGGCCGATTTGGCGCGGAATGCTTCGATCGGGCGAATTTCGAAGCCCGCCTGCGGTTTGAGATTGAACATGCGGTTCAAGCCCGGCTCCAGCGTCGCTTCGATGCTGCGGTAGTGCGCCAGCAGCGCGTCTTCCGACGCGAATTCGAACTTCTTGTCGGTGTTGACGTATTTGAAGAAGTCCTGCATCGAGCCTTTGAAGCCCACCTGCTGCATGACTTTACGGATTTCGCCGTGCAGGCGCGTCACTTCGCCCAGGCCGATCCGGTGGATTTCCGCCGGCTGCAATCGTGTGGACGTGCTCTGGTAGGCGTTGAATGCGTACCACGCCTGGCCATTGGGCAAGTCGCCCATGCCGGCGGTGTCGCGACAGGCCGGGAGATAGTCCTTGGCGATGAACTCGCGCATGCGGCGGTAGGACGGCATGATCTCTTTTTCGATCATCGTCCTGTACTCCGCTGTGATGCGGGCTTTGTCGGCGTCGGAGAAGGTGGCCGGCAGATTCTTGATCGGCCCCCAGAACAGCGTGTCTTCGGCCTTGTCCGCGATCAGCGCGTCGAACTGCGGAAGCACTTTCGCCATCAGCGCCTTGGGCTGGACCACGTCGGTACGCATGCCTTCGCGCATGTTGGCGATGGCCTGGTCGAAGATCGGCGCCAGCTTGGAGCCGCGCGCGCGCCAGTCGTCGTAATCCTTCACGGTCTTGAACGGCTGCGCATTGGTACCGGAGCCGAGCTGTGCCGCGAGGCCGCCGAGATTGGTGAATTGATCGATCGGCATCAGATAGCCGGGGAATTTTTCGCTCTCCAGCGAATCCTTCGCGTTCTTCACGAAGATCTCGTAGCTCAGCAGGTCCTGGCCGCTGAGGCCTTTGTTGCCGATGGTCTCGATCTTCCGAAGCCAGCGTTCGGTGAACGCGTGGTTCTCGCGGCGCGATTCCTCGGTCAGGAAGTTCGGCAACTGGTCGTTGTAGCGCGGGTCGCCTTGAAAAGTGGCCTGGATCGGATTCAGGCGCAGGAGTTCTTCCCAATATTCGCCATACAGGCGATTGAGGGTCTGCGCTTTCGATTCGGTCGTCGCGGCATCCGCCTGCGGCGCCGCGAAGGCCGTGAAGCTGACACAGCTGCCTCCGGCGAGCGCGACGGCGAGCACAAGCAGGGCGGGGGTACGGCGGCGGGTGGCTCGGGCGATCATGGTGGGCTCCATCGGGCAAGTTGCGGTCGGGCAAGGTGCGGTTGCGAAGCCCAGCCTCGCTCCAAACGTCGGTGACCACATCGGCCAAAGGTCATTGCAGGCAATCGCACTGTCGATCGATCGCACGCGTGCCGACCCGTTCACCCGGATCGCGCGACCGTCAGTCCGCGGCTTCGTGTCGCAACTGTGTCGCGCGTTCTATGCCGAGATAGGCGATGATCGAGCGCCGCATCAGGTACAGCAGCGGAATCAGCGCGATCGCGGCCAGCATCTTGTAGGCGTAGTTGACGGTGCTGACCGCCATGAACAGCGAGGTCGGCCACTGCTGCGGGCCGAGCACGAAGGCAATGTAGAGCACGACGAAACTGTCGACCAGTTGCGAGATCGCAGTGGACCCGGTGGCGCGCAGCCAGACGTATTTCTCGCCGGTCATGCGCCGGATCCGGTGGAACACCGAGACATCGATCAACTGGCCGAGCAGGAACGCGATCACCGAGCCGGCGATGGTCCACAGGCCCTGGCCGAAGACGGCTGCGTACGCGGCCTGGTAATCCGGCACGCCCTGGTCCTTGGCGGCATCGACCCACCAGGGCGCAGGCGCGAGGTGGATCGCCGCGAAAGCGAAAATGAAGCCGTACAGGATCAGCGCCACCGCGACCCACGAAATCATCCGCACGCCGCGCTTGCCGTAGAACTCGTTGATCACATCGGTGAACACGAAGATGATCGGCCACAGCAGGGTGCCCGCGGTGAAGCTCATCGAACCGGTCTGTCCGAACAGGTTCCACGCCAGCGGCGCGATCCCCAGCGTGTCTTCCAGCGCGAAAATCTTCACGCCGATGAATTCGCCCAGCAAGGCGGTGACGCAGAAGAACGCCGCCAGGCCGATGAACAGCCGCGTCGCGCGGTCTTCGAGCAGATGCACACTCATGAGGTTTCCTTTTCCGCTTGCGTGTGGTGTTTTGGGTCGGCAGCCGCGACGGCGCCCGGCGCCGTGAACGGAATCGTATCGGGCGCCACCGCGCCGCCGCTGATGATGAAGCTCATCGCCTGATCGACGGTCCAGTCGGTCGGAGTCATTTTTTCGACCGGCACGATTTCAAGATAGCCGGAGGTCGGGTTCGGTGTGGTCGGCACGTAGACCGCTGCGAGCTCGCGTCCAGTGCCCTGTTCGCGCATGACCCGGGTGACGAAACCAAGGGTCTTCATCTCGGTATGCGGAAAATCGATCAGGACCACGCGCTGGGTGCCGTCGGGTTTGGTCTGCAGGATGTCCAGCAATTTGCGCGAACTGCCGTAGATGGTGTTTGCCAGCGGAATGCGCTTGATCAGTGTTTCGAACCAGCCGAGCATGCGTTGGCCGAGCATGCGCCGGGTCAGCCAGCCCGCGAACAGGATCACACCCAGTGTGGCGACCAGGCCGATGGCCGTTTTCACCCAGGCCTGCGCCAGCCAGCTCAAGGCATCGGGAGTGGTCACTGCGAGGGTCTGCAGAATCGGATCGATCAGCGGTCGACTCAAATCCGACAGCATCACGAAGACGAATTTGACGACGACCCAGGTGAGCCAGATCGGCAGGAGCGTGAGCAGGCCTGCGATGAACAGACCTTGCAGGCGGCGGCCTAGTGAATGGGGAGTCGACATGCCGCGATTGTAAGGGCTCGCGTACAGCCACTGCGCCGTGATCGTGATCGATCGCGACGGGTGGATGCCGGTTCCGGCTTCGCTCGGTACTCTGCGTGATCGGAACGGTGGCGGTCTCGGGCTTGGGC
>JBAQRU010000111.1:0-8639 GCA_049296025.1 Lysobacteraceae bacterium
GGCCCGATGCCGGGCAATTTCAGCAACTGTTTCGGCGTGTGTTCCAGCAGGCTGCGCAGCGGTCCGTGGGCGGTGAGCAGCCGGCGGGCGCTGGTCACCACGTCCACGCCCTGCACGCCGGAGCACAGGAAGATCGCCAGCAGTTCGGCGTCGGAGAGCACCGCAGGCCCGTGTTTGAGCAGTTTTTCCCGGGGACGTTCGTTGTCGGGCCAATCGCGGATTTGCATGTCGGGAAGGATTGTTGTCGGGTGATCGACAGCATCGTTCCGACGGTGGCGCGGCGCCGTCGGCCGTGGTCGCGTCATCGGGTAAGCTGTCAGCTTGTTCGAACGTAGGAAATCTCCGCATGGCGCAGACGCTCACCGGCCGACGCATCCTGCTCTGCGTGTGCGGCGGAATCGCCGCGTACAAGGCGGTGGAACTGGTGCGCCGCCTGCGCGAGGCCGGCGCCGAGGTGCAGGTGGCGATGACCGGGAACGCCCAGCGCTTCATCGGCGCGGCCAGTCTTCAGGCGGTGTCCGGCCTGCCGGTGCGGGTGTCTTTGTGGGACGAAGCGGCCGAAGCGGCGATGGGCCATATCGAACTCGCGCGCTGGGCCGACCGGGTCGTGGTCGCTCCCGCGACCGCCGACACCCTTGCACGGCTCGCGCATGGGCTGGCCGACGATCTGGTCAGCACCTTGTGCCTCGCCACGACCGCGCCGATTTCGGTGGTGCCGGCGATGAACCACCGGATGTGGTTGCACCCGGCCACCCAGGCAAATCTCGCCATGCTGCGGTCTCGCGGCGTGCAGGTGATCGGACCCGACGATGGCGCCCAGGCCTGCGGTGAGTTCGGCCCCGGCCGGCTGCGCGAGCCGCCGGAGATCGTCAGAGCGCTGATGGAGGCATTCGCGACCGATGCCGCGCGCCATGCCGATCTCGCCGGCTGCCGGCTGCTGATCAGCGCCGGGCCCACGTTCGAAGACCTCGATCCCGTGCGCTTCATCGGCAACCGCAGCAGCGGCAAGATGGGTTTCGCGATCGCCGCCGCGGCTGCGCGTCGCGGTGCCGAGGTTGTGCTGGTCGCGGGTCCGGTGAGTCTCTGCACGCCCTTGGGCGTGAAGCGCATCGATGTGCGCTCGGCCGCGCAGATGCGCGACGCGGTACTCGGCGCATTGCCGGCGGACATCTACATCGGCGCGGCAGCCGTGGCGGATTACACGCCGCTGGTCGTGGCCGACCGCAAGATCAAGAAGACCGAACAGGCCGGCGGCGAGAACCTGACCGTCGAACTGGTCCGCACGCCCGATGTGCTGGCCGAAGTCGCCGCGCATGCGCAGCGTCCGCGGGTGGTGGTGGGGTTCGCCGCCGAAACCAACGATGTCGAGCACTACGCCCGCGACAAACTGCAGCGCAAGAAGCTGGACATGATCGCGGCGAACCAGGTCGGCCGCGCCGGCTGCGGGTTCGAGAGCGACGACAACGCGCTGACCGTGATCGATGCGGACACTGCGCATGCGCTGGGACCGGCGCCGAAGACCGCGCTGGCGGACGCGCTGCTGGATCTGATCCGGGCGCGGTTGTAGCGGTCGCTGTGACCCGGCTCGAAGGCTGCGGTGATTGCGAACAGGCGTTTGCAGTCCGCTGAAATGCTGCTTGCCAGCGCAGCCATGAATGGCTGCAGCGAAGAAGCGAATGCGCAAGCGATTGCTTGACGGCAAGAGAATACAGACGTGCGCTGGACTCTCGACTCGAAAAACGCATATGAAATTAATGCCAGTCAGTCAAGCCTGATGGGCATGACTCGCGACGAGCGATTTTTCTCCCTTCCTTACAACCGCAGGTTGAGGGGGTGAGGAGGCATGCCGCGAGCCACCGGCTCGCATGCCGACGAACGCCAGTCTGTCCTGCAGACTGGCTGGACGGGTTGGGGAGGGGGGGGGGGCTTTTTTGCCGCCAAGAGCACCCGCTTCCAACCTCCCCCCTGCGCTTCGCGCAAGGGGAGGAGAAATCCTGCAAACGCGAAGAGGCTTAACTGACAGGCATTGCGTATGAAGTGCACTTTTCAACAACCCGACAAGAGCGCAGCAGCGGCTTCGCAACTTTTGGCTATATGCATATTAAAAAAATAAAATGACCAGGACGAAAGCGCCAAAAGTTTGCTGTCGGCTGATTCGTGATTCGACAGAAAAAACAACAACCCATCGAGAATGAAACCCTGCGCATCAACCGTCATATTCGAGTGATAGCGTACTGGCTGAAATACACAGCGCATCACAAAGCACTCATGTAGTTTCAATCGAAACCGTTCGGAAGCGGGCGCTGCGTGTTGTTGATCCGCATTCTCACCGAGCAGGATTTTCGCCATCTATTCGTGGGTTTTGTTGAATTTCGACTTGATTGTGTTGTGTCGCCACGATAGGATTCTCCAATAGGAATAATGGACATACATCAGCGATCAGGAGATGCCGATGGAAAACAGTGACAATCGGATTCACGCCGTGGTAGTGAACCACGAAGAGCAATACTCGATTTGGCCCGCTGACAGAGAACTGCCTCTGGGGTGGCGCAATTCCGGCAAGACCGGAAGCAAGGAAGAGTGTCTTGCGCACATCGACGAAGTCTGGACCGACATGAGGCCTTTGAGCCTGCGTCGTGCGATGGAAAACGCGAACTAACGCTCGAAACAGCTTCACTAAACACAACACCGAAACCCGAGTAACAGTATCTCGGCGCTATTGCTGCGCCGGGCTCTTTTCCGTCGCCGATCGGAGCGCTGGCTCGTGCGCTGTGTGTCCGACTGCGCCAAGGATTGCACAAGGTTACCGAACAGATGTCTTCGACTTTGTCAGAAGTACTGCATCGCGCGGCACGCGAGTCCGCGGGCGTCGACCTTGTTTTTGTCCGCGCGGATGGAAGCGAGACCAGATTGACGTATGCCATGCTGCTGGAGCGCTCGCAAGCGCTGCTGGCCAGCCTCCAGGCATCCGGCTTGCGGCCGGGCGATCGATTGCTGACGCAGCTGGAATACGGACAGCAGCAGATCGAGACGTTCTGGGCCTGTGTCCTGGGCGGCATCGTTCCGGTGCTGTTGCCCAAGACGGTGAGCTGGTTGCGCGAATCGGAGCCCGCGCGCCGCATGCGCGCGGTGTCGTCCCTGTTCCCGGGGGCCGCGATCCTGATCGATCCGGACCAGGCGCAGGATTACGAGGACGGATTGCCTGCGCTGGAAGGCGGACATCGCATTTTCGTCGTCGACCGCTTGCCCGAAGGCGGCACCCCGATCGAGCACGCCGCATCGCCTGAAGATCTGGCTTACCTGCAATTTTCGTCGGGGTCCACGGGCGTGCCGAAAGGCGTTCGCCTCACCCACGCCAACATGCTCGCCAATGTGCGCGACATGGCGCAGGCCAACGGGTTCCGCGCATCCCACGGTTTCATCAACTGGATGCCGTACTACCACGACATGGGGTTGATCGTTTTCCACCTGACGCCGACGCTGCTGATGGCGCCGCAGGTGAAGATCGAAGCGGCCGACTTCATCGCCGATCCGTTGCTGTGGCTGCGCAAGATCCATGAACACCGGTCCGCGATCGTTGGCGGGCCGAATTTCAGCATGCGGCAGGTGCTGGAAAAACTCGGCGATCGCGCGCCCGAGGGAATGGATCTTTCGTGCGTCCACATGTGGATGAATGGCGCCGAGCCGGTCTGGCTGCTGACGTTGTCGGGTTTCGCGGACAAGCTCGCGTCCGCTGGGTTGTCGCGCAATGCGGTGATGCCGGTCTACGGTCTGGCCGAAGCCACCGTCGCCGTTGCGTTCCCGCCGATGGGAGAGCCCTGGCGTGTGCATCGCCTGGATCGGCAGGCGTTGCTGCGCGATGGTGTCGTGCGCGAAGCGCAGCCCGGCGTGGAGACGATCGAATACCCGGACGTCGGTTTTCCGCTCTCCACCGCCCAGGTGCGCATCATCGGCGAAGACGGAAGCGTGCTGCCGGAAAACAGACTCGGTGAGATCTGCATCCGTGGCGCCAGCGTCACCGCCGGTTATCACGACGCGGCCCAGTCGGAAAGACTGTTCGACGCCGAAGGCTGGTTGCGCACCGGAGATCTTGGCTTCCTGCGCGAAGGCAGGTTGACCATCACCGGTCGCCTGAAGGACGTGATCCTGATCAACGGCCGCAACGTGATGGCTGCGGATCTCGAACAGCATCTCAGCCGAATTTTCGGCCTGAAAACAAGCCGTTTGACCGCTTGTGGCGCGATCGATCCGGTCGACGGCAGCGAGTCGGTGGTGCTGTTCGCCGTCGCGCGCCCGCACAACCCGGATTGGAAATATCTGCACGAATTGCGCGCGGCGGCCGAGGACTATCTCGGCTATCCGGTGCGCGCGGTGGTTCCGGTGCGGCGCATTCCGCACACCAGCAGCGGCAAGATCCAGCGTCATCAGCTCGCGCGGCAGTGGCTGCTGGGCGAATTCGCCGATCTCGCGCAGCGTTTCGCGGAGAACCGTCCCGCCGCGATGGGCGTCGTCGATTCGAACGACGCCACCATGACCGCGATCGCCCGCGCCTGGGCGCAGGCGTTGGGTCTGCCCGAAGCGGATGTGGCGCCCGACGCCAGTTTCATTTCGCTCGGCGGCACCTCGGTGAAAGCGGTGCAGATGCTGGCGCTGGCGGAATCCGCATTGAACCGCAGGCTCGGCACCAAAGCGCTGCTGGAATGCCGCACGGTGCGCGAGATGACGCGCTTCGTCGCCGCACTCGGCGACTGCAAGGAACCGGAAGCGTCGCCGCTGCCTGCTGCAGCGCGTGAACGACAGATACCAGTCGCGATCATCGGCATGGCCGCGCGTTTTCCCGGCGCCTCCAACGTCGAGGATTTCTGGCGCAATCTGCTGGATGGCGCCAGTGCGGTGGCGCCGATGTCGACGCGGCGCTGGCCGCAGGCCGAGCAGCGCTGGTCGATCGGCGAACTCGACGATGCGATGGATTTCGCTGCCGCGTTCTTCAGCATTGGCGACGATGAAGCGACGTTGATGGACCCGCAGCAGCGCCTGTTGCTGGAAACCGCGCATGCTGCGTTGGAAGACGCCGGATGCATGGGCGCGCGCATGCCGGCCGGACGCCATGTGGGCGTGTATGTCGGCGCCAGCTACAACGCGCATCTCGAACAATTGATCGCGTGGCGCGGCCGCGATGCCGATGCCGCGCTGTTGCGCCATGGGCAGCTTCTGCCGGCCAATCTGCTGAACATGATCCCGGCGCGCGTCTCGCAGGCGCTGGATCTCAAGGGCCCGGCGCTGGCGCTGGATACCGCCTGCTCGTCGTCGCTGGTCGCATTGCATTACGCCTGTGCCGACGTGGCGACCGGACAGTGCGATCTGGCCCTGGCCGGTGGCGTGAACGTGCTGCCGTCGACGACGATGCTGCAGTTGTTGCAACAGGCCGGCGCGTTGTCGGCCGGCGGCGCGTGCCGCGCGTTCGATCGCAGCGCCGATGGCATGGTGCCCGGAGAGGGCGTCGGTCTGGTCGTGTTGAAACGACTCGACCGCGCGCTGGCCGATGGCGACCGCATCGACGCGGTGATCGCCGCCACCGCCATCAACAGCGACGGCCGTTCGATCGGCGTCATGGCGCCCACGCCCGAAGGCCAGGAAGCGGTGTTGCGGCAGGCGCTGGCGCGCGCGGGCATCGAGCCAGGCGACCTCGATCACATCGAGGCGCATGGCACCGGCACGCCGATCGGCGATCCGGTGGAATTGCGTGCGCTGTCGACGGTACTCGGCCCGCGCGCCGACGATGCGCGCTGCGGCATTGGTTCGGTGAAAAGCAATGTCGGTCATCTGTTGGCCGCGGCCGGCATCGCCGGTGTCGTCAAGCAGGTGCTCGCACTGCGCCATGGCGTGCAGCCGGCGACCTTGAACATCGCGCTGCCGCACGAACAATTGACGCGCGCCGATGCACCCCTGCGGCCCGTGCTCGTGGCCGAGCCCTGGGTGTCCGGAGCTCGATCTGAATCTGGTTCCCGGGCCGGAGCCCAGACCGGCTCCCATTCCCGCCATGTCGGCATCAGTTCGTTCGGTTTCGGCGGCACCAATGCGCATACGATTTTGCGCGGCGCGCCGATCCGGCAAAAAGCCCGGGAACGCGCCGTCGCCGCATGGCCCTTGTGCCTGTCGGCGCGCGACGAACGCGCGCTCGATGCGATGCGCCAACGCCTGCATCTGCATCTGCAGCTCCACCCCGAACTCGATCTCGCGGACGTGGCCTATACCTTGTGCCTGGGCCGCGAAGCGATGCCGGTGCGGCGATGCGTGCTGGCGATCGACACCAACGATGCGATCGAGCGTCTGGATACGGAGCGCGCGTCGGCGGTCTCCGACGCCGATGCCGATGCGGACGCCGGGCTGCGCGATGCGGTCGCGCGCTGGGAAGCGGGCGCCGATGTCGACTGGGCGCCGTACTTCGCGGCCGTCGGGGCACGGATCGTGAGTTTGCCGACCTATCCCTTCGCGCGCCGGACCTACCGGTTGCCGATGCCTGTGGGCGACGCTTCATCCGAAACGGGCATCGGCCGGCCCGCCGCCGAATGGGCGCACGCGATCGTCTGGACGGACGCGCCACTGCCGGCGCCATCCGCTTCGCATCCGGCACCGCACCTCCTGGTTCTCGGCGCGAACAGCGCGATCGGTGAAGCGCTGTGCCAGCGTTTGACGGCCGCTGGCCGTGGATTCACGCGGGTGACGCCCGGGGTGCGATTCCTCGAATCCGCGCCCGGGCGCTGCATGGCCGATCTCGCCAGCGCCGACGGGATCGCGACGATGCTGCACACGCTGGCCGCGCGTCACGGCGCGGTGGATCTGCTGGATCTGCGTGGTTGCCGCGTACTCGGCGATGGCGGTGCCGGTGAGACCGCCGCGCAGGCCGAGACACTGCTGGCCGGTGCGCTGTCGCTGGCGCAGGGCGTGCTTGCGCAGCTGTTGTCGGTGCGGCGCTTGCTGTGGGCGACCGTGCACGGCACCGCCGCTGGCGACGCCGAAGAATTCCGTTCGCCCGCCGCGAGCGCGCTGTGGAGTTTCGCGCGCACCGCTGCGCTGGAAATGCCGTCGGGAATGGCGGGCGCTGTCGATCTTGGTCTGCATGAAGGTTCCGCGTCCGCGATCGATGCCCTGATCGCCGAACTCGCCGCCACCACGCGCGATGTCGCCTTCGCCGCATGGCGCGAAACGCGTCGCCTGCAGCCGGTGATCGCATCCAGGTCGTTGCCCGCAGCGCCTGCTGCGGTGACCGGCGCCTGTGTCGTCGCGGGCGGTCTGGGCGGTCTGGGTCTGGCGCTGGCCGACTGGCTGGCCGCGCATGGCGCGCAGCGGATCGTTCTGATCGGGCGCAAGCTGCGCGACGATGCGCGCGATCGCGTTGAAGCGCTGCGTGCGCGCGGCGCCGATGTGCATGTGCTGCTGGCCGACATCGCGGACCCGGAAGCGATGGCCATCGCCGGCGATGAGCTGGCGCGGCTCTGCCCGCGCGTGGAGACGGTGTTCAATCTCGCTGGCGTGCTGCGCGATGCGCGATTGGCCGATCTCGGGCCGACCGCATGGAACGAGGTGCTGCGCGCCAAGCTCGCCGGCTCCGCGCTGCTGTACGAACATACCGCCATGCTGCAGCCGCAGCGTTTCGTGATGTTCTCGTCGCTGGTCGCGGTGACCGGCCATGCCGGTCAGGCCAATCATGCTGCGGCGAATGGTTTCCAGGATGGTTTCGCGGCGTGGCTGCGCCAGCGTGGCCAGCAGGCCTGCACGATCAACTGGGGACTGTGGGGCGAAGACGGCGTGGTCGCGCACGAGCGCACCATCGCCGCCTTGGCGCGCGAAGGCGTGTTCCCGATGGGCACCGCGCAGGCGCTGGCGGTGGGCGCGGCGATCTGGAACAGCGACAGCACCCAGACCGTGGTCGCCAACGTCGCCGAGGGTTTCCTTCCCAAGGCGATCGCGTTGGGCGCATCGAGTGCAGCCCAGCCTGCGCGAGCAGTCGAACCGGTGGAAACCGTGGACGCCAGACTCTCGCGTCTGGCCGACGCCGCGCGCCGCAACGCGCCCGATGCGGTCGATGAACATTTGCAGCCGGAACTGGACGAACTCTGCGCCGAACTGGTGGCGCAATCCATGCGTGACTCCGGCGCGCTTTCGTCGACCGAAAGCCGCGATGTCGCCGCCATCGCGCAGCGTTTGTCGCTGCGCGCGGATCGACACGCGCACCTGAAGCGTCTGCTGCGGATTGGCCTGCGCGGCGATCGCCTGCTGCTCGAGGACGGGCGTTTCCGTCTCGGCGCGGCGGTGTCCAGCGATGATCCTGCCGCGCGCGCGATCCGCATCGTCGAACGCTGGCCGTTCGCGCACGGCGCGGTATCGATGCTGCAACGTTGCATGACCGCACTGCCGGAGGTATGGGCCGGTCGGCGACAGCCGGTCGAGGTGCTGTTCAGCGGCGGCTCGGTCGACGAACTGGAAGTCTTCTACCGGCATTTCCCGCCGTTGCTGCGCGCGGGTGCGATGGTCGCGGGTGCGGCGCAGGCGGCGGGCGGCTGCGCCCGCGTGCTGGAGATCGGCGCCGGTACCGGTGCGCTCACGCATGCCCTGCGCCCTGTGCTGCAGGGTGTGAC
>JBAQRU010000112.1:0-1722 GCA_049296025.1 Lysobacteraceae bacterium
GGCCAAGCAGGCCGAGCAGTACCAGACCATCCAGGCCGAACGCCGGATCAAGGACGCGGAGTGGAAAGCGCTGGAATTCCGGCTGCTCGACCGCCAGCTGCAGGCGCTGCGCGAAGGCCTGTCGCAGGAAGAGACCCGGCTGCAGCAGATCATCGCCGAGCAGCGCGAGGCCGAACGCGAGATCGAACTGGGCCGCGCCCGCCGCGAAGCCGCCTCCGAAGCGCTGAACAAGGCGCAGGCCGAGGGCTACGAAGTCGGCGGAACGCTCGCCCGCATCGAACAGCAGATCGCCCATCAACGCGACCTCGGCCAGCGCCTGCAGCGCGCCCGCGACGAGGCCCAGCAGGCGCTGTCGGAGATCGGCCTGCATATCGAAACCGACCAGAGCCGTCTCGACACGCTGCGCGCGGACATCGCCGACGCCGAGCCGCGTCTGGACACCCTCAAGGACGCCGATGCCGACCGCCAGCAGGCGCTGCAAGACGCCGAATCCAGGCTCGCCGACTGGCAGCAGCGCTGGGACGCGCACAGCCGCGCGCAGAGCGAGGCTGCTAGGGCTGGCGATGTCGAACGCACCAAGGTCGATTACTTGGATCGCCAGTCGCTGGACGCCGAGCGTCGTCGCGAACAGTTGATCGGCGAACGCGGCGCGCTCGACGTGACCGCGCTGGCCGAGGCCTTCGCCGCTCTGCAGGATCGCCACGACACCCAAAAATACGGGCTCGACGGCCTCAACGAAGATCTCGAAACCCGCAAGCAGGCCGTCGTCGGTCTGCAGGATCAGGTCCGCAACGCGCAGGCCGAACTGGCCGACGTCCGCAAACAGACGCAGACGTCGCGCGGCCGGCTGTCTTCGCTCGAAGCGCTGCAGCACGCGGCGCTGGGTCAGGAGCAGGGCGCAGCGGTGGCGTGGCTGAAACAGCGTGGACTGGACTCGGCCGCCCGCGTCGGCGAAGTGTTGAAAGTCGAATCCGGCTGGGAAAACGCGGTCGAAGGCGCGCTCGGCCAGCTGATCGAAGGCGTGCTGGTCGAATCGCCGGAAACTTTAGTGGATGCGCTTGGCGAACTCGGCGAAGGCCGCATCGCGCTGGTCTCCGACAGCAACGGCGACGCGAGCTTCGCGCCGACCTCGCTGGCGGCGAAAGTGCAGGGCCCGCTCGCGATCCGCCGCATGCTGTCGAAACTGCATGTCGCCGAAACGCTTAGTGATGCGCGCCAGTTGCTCGCGGGGCTCGGTGACGGCGAATCGGTCATCACCCGCCAGGGCGAACGCGTCGGCGCCGGTTGGGTGCGCGTCGTGCGTTCCGGCGCGGCCAAGCAGGGCGCGCTGTTGCGCGAACGCGAAATCCATTCGCTGCGCGCCGACATCGACACCCTGCAGCAGCGCGAAGCCGGACTCGATCGCAGCATCGCCAGTCTGCGCGACCAGATGCTCGCCGCCGAGCAGCAGCGCGAAGAGGCGCAGCGCACGCTGTATCTGGCCCACCGCAGCGTCTCCGAACTCGCCGGCCAGTTGCAGAGCCAGCAGGGACGCCTCGATTCGGCGCGCACCCGGATCGAAAAAATCGATGCCGATGTCTCCCAACTGATCGAAACCCTCGACAACAGCGCGCAGCAGGCGCGCGAGGCGCGTTCGCGGCTCGAAGACGCGATGTCGCGGATGGGCGAACTCGAAGGCACCCGGCAGATGCTGGAAGCCGAACGCCGCGCGCTGGCCGAAGC
>JBAQRU010000113.1:0-5869 GCA_049296025.1 Lysobacteraceae bacterium
GGGTTGCTGTGCGGCCGGCGCGGGCGCATGACCAGCAGGGCGTCGCTTCGCGGCCGATGTGTCGGACGTGGTCACCATGAGCATGGCGGCGAATACGCATGCCGCGAGCATGCGGCGTGATGCGGAATCGAAATCGGGACTGATCATTTGCGTTTCCAATCGCGGCGTTCCAGGGTGTGATATCGCTGCAGCCAGACCAGCGCCCATGCCGGCGTGCGACGCATGCGACGGGTACCCGCCGCGAATTTGACCGCTTCGGCGAAGGTGGGATAGGCGAACACAGTGCCGAGGATCTTGTCCAGACCGATCTTCTGTTTCATGGCCAGGGCGAAGATCGCGATCAGGTCGCCTGCGCGGGCGCCGACCACGGTCGCGCCGAGGATCGTGTCCTTGCCCGGCGCCACCAGCACTTTGACGAAGCCCTCGGTCGCGCCCTCGGCGATGGCCCGGTCCAGCGCCGAGAACGGATGGACGATGACTTCGACCGCGATCTTCCGCGCTTTCGCTTCGCGTTCGTTGATGCCCACCCGTGCGAGTTCCGGATCGGTGTAGGTCGCCGCAGGCACCACCCGGTAATCGGCGCGGAACGATTTGAAGCGGCCGAACAGCGCATTCAGCGTCGCGTACCAGGCCTGATGCGCGCCGGCATGGGTCAACTGGAACGGACCGGCGACATCGCCCACCGCGAGGATGTTCGGGAACCGGGTGCGCAGATGATCATCGGTCTCGATGGTGCGGTTCGCGCGCAGCGGAATGCCCAGCGTTTCCAGGCCGAAGCCGTCGACATTCGCGGTGCGGCCCACCGCCACCAGCAGCAGGTCGAACGGCAGTTCGGAGCGCTTGCCTTCGTGCGTGATCGCCAGCAGATGCGGTTCGCCCGCGCGCGCTTCGACCGCTTCGCGCCCCAGCAGTACGCGAACGCCGTCGCGCTCCAATGCGGTCTGCACCACGGCAGCGGCATCGGCGTCTTCGCGCGCCAACAGCTGCGGCGCCATCTCGACGATGCTCACATCGCAGTCGAATCGCGCCAGACATTGCGCAAGCTCGCAGCCGACCGGCCCGCCGCCGAGCACCACGACCCGCCGCGGCAGCGTTTCCAGGTTCCAGAAGGTATCCGACGTGCAGTACGGCACCCGGTCGAGGCCGGGAATCGGCGGCACGAACGGCCGCGCGCCGGTCGCGATCACCAGGTGGCGCGCGCTCAGCCGCTGGCCGTTCACTTCGACTTCCCATGGCGAAACGATCCGCGCTTCGCCCTGCAGCACTTCGACGCCCAGGCTGGTGTAGCGTTCGACCGAATCGTTCGGTTCGATCGCCGCGATCGCTGCACGGACACGCGCCATCACCTTGCCGAAATCCGGCATGCCGCGCTGCGCGGGAATGCCGAACGCCGGAGCCCGATCGACTTCCGCAGCGGCATGCGCCGCGCGCAGCAGCGCCTTCGACGGCACGCAGCCGCGATTGAGGCAGTCGCCGCCCATTTCCGCTTTCTCGATCAGCGTGACCTTCGCGCGCACGGTCGCGGCGATATGGCTGGTCACCAGACCGGCAGCGCCCGCGCCGATCACGATCAGGTTGCGGTCGAAGCGTTTCGGCTTCCTCCAGCCGCGATAGGCGCGACGGGCGCGTACCGTATCGACGATTTTTCGCGCGACCAGCGGCACCAGTCCCAGCACGGTGAAGGCGTCGGTCATCGGAAGATTCAGGATGTCGCTCCCCGAATGCAGATTGCCCAGCTCCCGGCCCGCGTACACGAACGCGACCGTGCCAGGCAGCATGCCGAGCATGCTCACCCAGGCGTAGCGCCAGACGCTGATGCTGGTGAGCCCCATCGCCAGATTGATGACGAAGAACGGGAAGATCGGCAGCAGCCGCAGCGCGAACAGATAGAAGCCGCCCTCGCGCTCCATGCCGGCATCGATCGTCTTCATCCGCTCGCCGAATTTCTCGTGCACCATGTCGCTGAACACGTAGCGCGCGCTCAGCATCGCCAGCGTCGCGCCGATGGTGGCCGAGGACAGCACCACCACGCTGCCGGTGACGATGCCGAACAGGGCGCCCGCGAACAGGCTCAGGATCACCGCGCCGGGAATCGACAGCGCGGTCGTGCAGATATAGATCGCCGCGAAGCCCAGGATCGCGGTCAGCGGGTGGGCGGCGGTGTAGGTGCGGGCATCGCCGAGCAAGGACTGCAATTTCTGCAACTGCAGGTACTCGTCCAGCGCACCGAAATACAGCGCCAGAGAACCGCTGACCATGAGCAGCAGCAGGCCGGCTTTTTTCGGATCCACATGCATGGTCAGCAGCACGCCGCAGAGGTGGCAGTGCCCGGCTCGGGGGAGCAGTCGAACAGGCCGAAATGCGCGCCGCGCGCGGTCACCGTGAAGTGTTCGGCATAACGCGTGCGCGCCAGCATGTCGGCGGTGTTGCCGCAGACCAGCATCGGCCGGCCGCGCTCGAAACGATGGTGATCGTCCAACGCGAACGCATGCGGATGATGCGGGATGGTGCCGCGATAGGTCGCGACCTGGCCGTAGTCCTCGCAGCGGTCTTCCAGATCGAGCTTGAACGCACGCACGGTGATGCTCTCGAAGCGCACATGGCCGATCACCGCCTCGATGCCGGGGTCGAGCAGCGGCACCGGGCTGCGCGCGACGATCCGGAAATCCGCGCAGCCCAGCGCCAGCAGCAGGCGCCTGAAATCCTCCAGATACAGCGCGCCGGACAGGCATTCGCCGCGCAGCACCGGGTCCTGCAGCAGCGCATCGGGGATGCGGCGGTCGGCGAACACGTCGGAGAAGTACAGCTCGCCGCCCGGCTTGAGCGCGCGGAACACTTCGGCCAGCACCCGCGCCTTGTCGCCGGCCAGATTCAACACGCAGTTGGAGATCACCACATCGACACTGGCGTCGCCGATTCCTGCGGCGGCCAGATCCTCGATCGCGCCCGACCGGAACTCGATGTTGTCCAGACCGGTGGTCCTGCGGTGCTCGGCGATGCTGCGCCCGGCGACCGCCAGTTGCTGCGGGGTCATGTCGATACCGATCACCCGGCCCGTCGGTCCGACCAGCCGCGAGGCGAGAAAGGCGTCGCGGCCGGTGCCGCAGCCAAGATCGACCACGGTCGCGCCGGCCGCCGCCGCCGGGATCGGCGAGCCGCAGCCGTAGAAGCGGTCGGTGACTTCGCGCGGGATCTCGCGCAGCCAGTCCTGCAGGTAGGCGGGCATCGCCCCGGGGCTGCAGCAGGCGCCGGTCTTCAGGTCGCGCTGGCTGGTCAGGGTTTCCCCGTAATACTGCTGGATGACGCTGTCGCCCATGGTCGGCTCCGTGAGGTGCGGGTGGGTACCCGGTTGAAACAAGAGGGGGTTGGGGCGTGCAACGGTGCGCGCCAATGGTACGGTCGCAGCCGCTGCGACCCCCACACGATACGATGGATGACTGCCCCCGGAAGCATCCCGGGGATGCAGACGCGCCCCGCCTCGGCATCCCCCGCACGCATCCGCCATAATCGAGCACATGGACCGTTACGAACGCATTCTCTCCCTCCACCGCATCCTGAAGAGCGCCCGCTACCCGGTGACGGTGAAGCGCCTGCAGGACGAGCTGGAGTGCTCGCGCGCCACTGCCTACCGCGATCTGGCCTTTCTGCGCGACGCGCTGATGGCGCCGATCATGGGCGACGGCGAGGCCGGTTTCCGCTACAACCCCAGCGAAGGCGAACGCTTCGAGCTGCCCGGGCTGTGGCTCAATTCAGAAGAGTTGCACGCGCTGCTGGCCGCGCAGCAGCTGCTCAGCCGCACCGGCGGCGGCGTGCTGTCCTCGGCGCTGGCGCCGCTGCAGCAGCGCATCGAAAAGCTGCTGGAAGAACACGCGCCCGGCAAGCGCTGGCCGGTCGAACGCGTCCGCGTCATCCCGCACCGCACCCGCAAGATGGACGAACAGGTGTTCCGCATCGTCTGTTCCGCCGTGCTGGAGCGAAAACAGCTGCACTTCGACTACCGCGCGCGCTCCACCGACGAAAAAACCCGTCGCATCGTCTCGCCGCAGCGCGTTACGCACTATCGCGGCAACTGGTATCTCGATGCGCTGGACCACGACCGCGAAGCGCTGCGCAGTTTCTCCGTCGACCGCATCGCCACCGCGCGCATGCAGGACGCGCCCGCGCAGGACGTGCCGGACGCCGAACTCAACGACCACCTCGCCGGCAGCTACGGAATTTTTTCCGGTGCGCCGAAAGGCATGGCCACCATCGTCTTCAATCCCAAGATCGCGCGCTGGGTCGCCGACGAACACTGGCACTCGCAGCAGCAGGACCGCTTCCTGCCCGACGGTCGCTTCGAACGCAAAGTTCCCTACAGCGCCCCGCGCGAACTGTTGATGGACATCCTGCACTACGGCCCCGATGCCGAGATCGTCGAGCCCGCATCGCTGCGCGAGCAGATGAAGTCGATGCTGCAGCTTGCGGTCAGCAATTACGAAAAATAGCTTTTCGTAGGATGGGTTGAGCGCAGCGATACCCATCGATCCCGGGGATCAAGCAATGCCTGTCGTTCGCGATCAAAAGCGATGGGTATCGCTGCGCTCAACCCATCCTACCCTCCCTCAAGGTCCTCGGCTTGTCAGGGAGCCGGATCGAGCTCGTAGGACGCATGGAACGGTTTTCCTGCCGCTACCGGAAGAAAAGCCCTCGCCAGATGCAGGTCGAGACAGATCGAAAAGGGCGAATCGTCGTTGCGCCAAGTGCGTTCGGTGACGTCGTTTTTGCTGACGCGGGCGACGATGACGAATGGCGGAAACGAATTTTTCGCCGGGCCGCATTCGGTCATGGCAGCGCTCAGCGCCTTGCCCTGCGCCTCGATCAGCGCTGCGCTGTCCTTGTGGCTCAGCACCGACTCGTATTCGTCGGCGCGCGCCTTGGCATCCGCGAACGAAGTGTCGGCCGTCGTCAGCTGCGCGGCCAGCAGCAGTGCGTAAACCATCGTGTCGTCTCCCGGGGATGGCAGGATGATGCCAGATGTCGCTCCGCTCGACCCACGCCAACGTGTCAGACCGTGCCTGTGACGATAGCGGCGACCATGGCAACAACGAATACGACGACCATCAGGCCGATGAAGATGCCCACCGCACTGAGGAGGGGCACGGCCCAGCCTCGGCGCGGGTAATTCTTGCCGAACCGCGCAGCGACGTAGGTCTGCTGCGATTTGCCGAGCGTGTAATACCAGGCGATCAGCAGCACCAGGCCGCCAAGTCGCGTCAACACTTCGAAGCCTTTGGATTCCGGCATGAAGAGCGATGTGATGGTAATCGCGACGATGAAAACGATACTCACGACGACCCACTGTTTCGACGCAGCCGCTTTCTCGGGCTGACCGAGCGCTCTCCAGTTCAGCATATGCAGGTACGCCCCGAAGATCGGGCTGAAGAGAATGCTCCAGCTGCCAGCCGCCGTCGGATTCCACAGCGCAGGCGCAATCTCGCCATCGATGACATCGCCAACGACGGCTTTCGGCGGAGCATAGGGATTCTGTGCGGACATGGTTCGACGTTTCCTTTGTGCGGTGGACTGCCTCCAAATGGGCTGCCATTCGCAGCCTCTCACTCCGCAAGCAGTACCGTCAATCGACGTTGCCGTCGCGATCATCGATCCTTTCTATCGACCGTCGCAGCTCCTGCGACCACCCCCCGCAACACTGGCCTCCAGCCCAACCGGAGTGCCGCCATGTCCCAGTCTCATCCGTCGTCCGTTTCTGTTATCGAACAAAGTCTGCTCGGTGCGGCCGCGCTTGCCTTGGTCGCGCTGCTGTCGCTGCCGGCGGCACGTGGCGTGAGCGACACCTTCGGCTGGCTGCCGTTCTGGCTGCTGGCGCTGC
>JBAQRU010000114.1:0-3834 GCA_049296025.1 Lysobacteraceae bacterium
CGCCAGCCCCAGCGACAGCACCGGCCAGCCGACGCTGTTGCCGAGCAGGCCGGCGCGTTCGCGGAACAGCCAGAAACTCAGCGCCATCGTCGCCAAACCCGCCACCAGCACGACATTCGCGCGCGTCGCCGCACGCGTCCAGCTGTCCGGGCGATAGGTCTTCCACACTGCGAGGATCACGCCGGCAAGCAGACCGTCGAGGCGGTTCCAGGTCGGGTAATAGATGTTTTCGACGAACCAGTTGCGGTCGGAGCCCAGCGTATCGAAATGCAGCCACGTGCCGGTGCGCAGCGCGATGCCGAGCGCGACGATGAACACGCAGACCGCGACAAAGACGTTCGCCGATGGTCGCCGCAGCAGCGCCAACGCCAACAGCGGAAACAGCAGATAGAAATGTTCCTCGACGCACAGCGACCACGCGTGCGAGAACGCAGCGCGGTTCGTGTAGTCGATCGACAGATTCATGAAGAAGCCGGCGAACTTCCACCACGGCTCCATGCCCGGCGCCTCGCGGAAACCGGGCCAGAGCAGGTACAGCGCGAGCACGGCGAAGAACGCCGGCAGAATCCGGAACGCGCGGCGCGCGTAGAAATCCCGGAAGGAAAAGCGTCCACCGTTCGCCAGCGGTTTCAGCACCTGCGACCCGATCAGAAACCCGCTGAGCACGAAGAACAGATCGACACCCATCCAGCCGTAGCGCGACAGCCACGACCAGTCTTGGCCAAGCCCACCGACAAGAAACGAGTGGAAGAGCATCGTCCATACCACCGCGATGGCGCGCAGCAGATCAAGACCGGGCATCCGCATCGAAAACTCCGAACAAGGCGCGATGCCGGTCCTGCAATCGGAATGACGAGGCGCGTCGCGAAGCGGGAGTCTAGTGCGTGTCCGCGCGCCCGGGAGCGCCCCGGACGCGATGTGACATGCGTTACGAGAGCGGCTCGTCGCTCAGGTAGGTGTACGCGGTCAGTCCGTTTTCCAGCGCTTCGTTCAAACGCGCCGCTTCGCCCTTGCTCAGGTCCACCGCGCCGACCTTGGCGCGATAGATGCGGCGCAGGTCGTCGAGCTTGTAGCCGACGTAATCCAGCATCACGTCGGTGGTATCGCCCCTGCGCTGCTGGGTGACCTTGAAACCGTCGTCGTCGACGCGCACTTCGATCGCGTCGGTGTCGCCGAACAGATTGTGGATATCGCCGAGGATTTCCTGGTACGCGCCGAGCATGAAGAATCCGATCCGGTAGCGTTCGCCCGGGCGCAGCCCGTGCAGCGGCAGCGAGGTGTGCAGATCCTCGTTCTCGACGTAGGTGTCGATCTTGCCGTCGGAATCGCAGGTGAGATCGGCGATCACGCCGCGACGGTCGGGCTGCTCGTCGAGACGCTCGATCGGCACGATCGGGAACACCTGGTCGATCGCCCACACGTCGGGCATCGATTCGAACAGGCTGAAATTGACGAAATATTTGTCGACCAGACGCTCGTTGAGTTCGTCGAGCAGATCGCGGTGGCTCTTTTCGTCGTAGGTCAGACGCGCGCGCACCGCATGCGCGATCGCATAGAACAGATCGTCCAGGCGCGCACGGGCGACCAGATCGATCTGGCCCAAGGCGTACAGCGACAGGCCTTCGCTGTGGTGATGCTGCGCCTCGTGGAACAACTCCACCGCCGGGCGCGTATCGATCTCGGCATAGATCTCGCGCAGATGGCGGATGGCCGCGGCTTCGTCGTCGTGCGCGGGCGGCACCCGTCCTTCCGGCGAACGTTCCACTTCGGAGACGTTGGTGACCAGCATCGCGTGATGCGCGGTCATCGCGCGGCCGCATTCGGTGACGATGCGCGGCGGCGCGATCTTGTACTGTTCGCAGGCTTCGGCCAGCGGCTGCACGATGCTCGACGCGTACTGGTGGATGCCGTAGTTGATCGAACAATAGCTGCGCGAGCGCGTGCCTTCGTAATCCACGCCCAACCCGCCGCCGACATCGACGTGGGTCACGGTCGCACCGAGTTTCGACAGCTCGACGAAATAACGCGTGGCCTCGCGCATGCCGTTGGCGATATCGCGCACGTTGCTGATCTGCGAACCCATATGGAAATGCAGCAGCCCGAGGCAATCGCCCATGCCCGTATCGCGCAGGGTCTTCCACAGATCCAGCACTTGGCGCGGCGACAGCCCGAACTTGGCCTTGTCGCCGCCGCTGTTCTGCCATTTGCCTGCGCCCAGCGACGCCAGGCGCATGCGCACGCCGAGGCCCGGCTTCACGCCCAGCGCTTTCGCTTCTTCCATCACCAACGGCAGCTCGGACGGTTTTTCCACCACGATGAACGTCTGCATGCCGAGCTTGCGGCCGATCAGCGCGAGGCGGATGTATTCGCGATCCTTGTAACCGTTGCAGACGATCAGCCCGCCTGGCCGCGACAGCGCGAGCACCGCCATCAACTCCGGCTTGCTGCCAGCTTCCAGACCGAAGCCTTCGCCCGCGTGCGACGCCAGCGTGCCGGCGACGGCCGCGTGCTGGTTGACCTTGATCGGATACACGGCGGTGTAGCCGCCGGCGTAATCCCACTCCTGCTGCGCCTGCGCGAACGCCGCCTGCAGCTTGCCGAGGCGGTCGCCGAGGATCTGCGGGAAGCGCACCAGCAGCGGCAGCTTCGCACCACTGGCCTGCGCCGCATCCACGATCGCCGGCAGCGCCGCGCCCGGACCCTGCGCACCGCCGGGATGGACCACGATGCGGCCCTGCGCATCGACATCGAAATACCCTTCGGCCCAGTGCGGGATCGAATAGGTCTTGCGGGCAAGGTCGATGGACCAGGCGGTCATGGGCGTGCTTCCGGTGGTGCCGTGGGGACGCGCATTGTAGGGCCTGCCCCGTGGATGGGTTTGACACGGGAGCGGGTCCCGGCCCGCCGCTCGGCTTCGCAGCTTCGTTCAGTTTCCCCGCCGATACACCGGCTCCGTACACAGCCCACGCAGGCGCCGCGCTTCGGCCTTGTGCCCGTTTTCGGTGAACACGCTGACGCTGCCCGGCAGACGCAGCGCGGCGACGACCCGCTTCAGTCCCGGGCCCTCGCTGGCCACCGAGCCGCGCCAGGTCACCAGCAGCGCGTAGTGCGCGGGCTCTTCGGCCAGATCGAAGCGTTTGCGCGCCAGCCACGCCTGGCCGACCTGTTCGATCCGAGCCAGCGCTTCGCGCAGACCGGCGAGGGTGGCGGCGTCGAGATCGTGCACGATCAGATCGTCATCCTCGGCCACGCCGTCGCGGGCTTCCAGCGACTTCGCGCGCACGGCGAATTCCTCGCGCAGCGCTGAAAGCGCATCGGCCACGCGCGGCGCGATCGTGCCGTCGCGTTCGTAATCGCGGAGCTTTTCGAACACCGGCCGGATCGCGCCGGCATCCAGGGTCATCGCCCGGCGCAGATGTTCGACACCTGCGGCATCGTCGGCCTCGATCCGCAGCACCCCGGCGCGGACGTGCGCGCTGGCGCTGTCCGGCATGCGTTCGATCGCGCGGTCGTACAACAGCGCGGCGTCGAAGTCCGGGCGCAGGGTGTCCACCAGTTGCGCATGCTTCAGGGTTTCGGCCGCGTCCCATTCGCCGCGACGTTCCAGGGCGTCCAGACGCTCGCGATCCGCTTTCGCCCCGGCGTAGGCGGCCGCCCACGGTTTGCGCGTTTGCTCGCGCCAGACCTCGTCCAGCGTGCGTTCGATCCGCGCCAGCGCTTCGCCCAGCAGCGTCGCCGCAGGCACGTCCTGCAGCCGCAACACCGGCGGGCCACCGACCGCCGACACGCGCTGCGGCAGCGTCGGGTGGGTGTCGGTGAGATCGTTGTCGCGTT
>JBAQRU010000115.1:0-15231 GCA_049296025.1 Lysobacteraceae bacterium
CCACAGGTAGCCTGCGGGCGCGAGGCAGCCATGCGCGTCGCGGTCGCCGCCGATCGGGCGCGGGGCCGGCTGCGGTTCCTTCGAAGTCGTATCGCCCGTCGACGTACCGGCACAGCCGGTGGCGAGCACCGCGATCAATGCGGCGAGCCACGCGACCGGCCGCAGGTGGTGATGAAGATTGTTGCGCATCGGCATCTCCGCGAATCAGCGCACCGGCATTCCAGGCTCGGCACCGCTGTCGGCATCCAGCAACGCCAGCGCGCCGCCGTCGAAACCGGCGGAGAGGATCATGCCCTCGCTCACGCCGAAGCGCATCTTGCGCGGCGCGAGATTGGCGATGAACACCACATTGCGGCCGATCAGCGTTTCCGGCTCGGCGTAGCTGCTGCGGATGCCAGAGAATATCTGCCGCTTGCCCAGCTCGCCCGCGTCCAGCTCGAAACGCAGCAGCTTGTCTGAGCCCTCGACGAATTCGCACGCCAGCACCTTGCCGATGCGCAGATCGAGCTTCGCGAAATCATCGATGCCGATGAAGTCGCTTTTCGCAGCCTCGGCTTTCGGCGCTTCGGGCTTTGCGGCTTCGGCTTTTGTGGGAGCGGCGGAAGCCGCGAGCGTTGCCTTGGAATCCGCAGGCTTCGCGGCTGAAGCCGCTCCTACAACAGCGGCATCGGTCGGCTTCATCGTTTCTTTGGAGGCTTCGGTCATGGCTTCGGTCTGTTTCGGGTCGATTCGGGTGAAAAGCGGGGTGTATGGCTGGATCGTGTGCCCCAATAGCGGCTGATCGAGATCGCTCCATCGCGCGATCGGCGCAGCGAGGAAGGCCTCGGCTTGCATGGCGACGTTCGGCAGCACCGGTTTGAGGTAGGCGGCCAGCAGGCGAAACAGGTTCAGTGCGGCTGTACACACAGCATGCAGCTTCTCGGCTTTGCCAGGTATATCCAGCTGCTTGGCCAGTTCCCACGGTCGCTCGATAGCGACGTAGGCGTTAGCATGGTTGCAGGCCGCCATGATCATGCGCAGTGCATTTGCCGGATCATTGTATTCGTAGGCTGATTTGATGTCGTTACGAAGGGTTAGCGTATTCCCATACAGTTCGTTGCCTGTGGGGTGGCGGCTCTCTAATGCGTACGGACCGCCAACGATTACCGTGCGTTCGTGATCCATCGTGTCGCCCAGCACGCCGTCAAAGTGACTTCCGATGAATCCTGCGCACCGACTCGCGATGTTCACGAACTTCCCAACCAGATCGCTGTTCACCCGCGCAACGAAGTCGGTGAGATTCAAATCCAGATCATCCACACCGCCCGACGACTTCGCCGCGTAGTAATACCGCAGCGCCTCCGGCGGCAGTCCGGCATCGAGATATGTTTTCGCCAGCACGAACGTGCCGCGCGACTTCGACATCTTGGCACCATCGACGGTGAGATACCCATTCACATGCAACCGCGTCGGCGTGCGGAAGCCAGAGCCCTGCAGCACAGCAGGCCAGAACAGGCCGTGGAAATTCACGATGTCCTTGCCGATGAAATGATGCAGTTCGGCGTCGCTGCCGGCCTTCGTGAACGCATCGAAGTCGTAGCCCTTCGCATCGCACAGCGCCTTGAAGCTGCTGAGGTAGCCGATGGGAGCGTCCAGCCAGACGTAGAAATACTTGCCGGGCTGGCCGGGAATCTCGAAACCGAAATACGGCGCATCGCGGGAGATGTCCCACGGGCGCAGGCCGCCGTCGGAATCCAGCCATTCCTGCAGCTTGGCCTTCATGCCCGGCACCATCACGGGGCCGGCCAGCCATTCGCGCAGGAAGTCGGTGAACTGCCCGAGTTCGAAGAAGAAATGCTCCGACTCGCGCATCTCCGGCGTGGCGCCGCTGATCACCGAGCGCGGTTCCTTCAGGTCGGTGGGCGCATAGGTGGCGCCGCACTGCTCGCAGTTGTCGCCGTACTGGTCGGGCGTGCCGCAGTTCGGGCAGATGCCCTTGATGTAGCGGTCGGGCAGGAACATGCCCTTGGCCGGGTCGTAGAACTGCTGCACCGAGCGCCGGCCGATGTGGCCGTTGGCGTCGAGCCGGGCGTAGATCGCCTCGGTGATCGCGCGGTTGCCGGCGGAGTGGGTGGAGTCGTAGTGGTCGTAGACCACGCCGAACGCGGCGAAATCGCGCACGTGCGCGGCCTGGATGTCGGCGATGAAGGCTTCCGGCGTGGTGCCGGCTTTTTCGGCCGCCAGCATGATCGGCGTGCCGTGGGTATCGTCGGCGCAGACGAAGTGGACGGTGTCGCCCGACATGCGCCGCGCCCGCACCCAGATATCGGCCTGGATGTAGCCCACCAGATGGCCGAGATGGATCTGGCCGTTGGCGTAGGGCAGGGCGTTGGTGACGAGCGCGGAACGAGTCATGGGCGGGGCGGACCGGCAGTGGAAACGGCCGGCGATTATCGCATGCGCCGCTACGGCGACTCCCGCAGCCAGGTCTGGGTGCGGCCCAGCAGGGCCAGGCCGAGGAAGCCGCGCACTTCAAGCTTCCTGCCGCCAGCGATGGGCGTCATCTTCACCGAGTATTCCTTGCCGTTCTCGGGGTCGAGAATCCGGCCGTCGCCCCAGACCTTGCCCTGCGGTTTCAGCCCCCAGGCGATGGTCATGCCGAGGATCGGCTGGTTGTGGCGCGCGCCGCTGCAGTCGTCGCAGAGCGGATTCGGACCGTCGCTGGTGTCGATCAGCTGGACGATCTTCGCCGACAGCGTGCCGTTGCCGGCTTGGGCGACTTCGATCACCGCCTTGGGCTTGCCGGTGGCATCGTCGATGCTGCGCCAGCGGCCGAGTGGGGTGTTCTGGGCCAACGCGTTCAGCGGCAAGAGGCAGAACAGGGCTGCTGCGATAAACGGTTTGTTGAGCATGGCGTTGGTCCAGGTGGCGTCTGGATGATGAGAGCTTCTTGAAGCCGAAACAAAACGGCCCGCGACGCAATTGCGATCGCGGGCCGTCGTGGTCTTTCGTCGGGAGATCAGTTGTCCCGCGTCCAGGTCTGATGTTTGCAGATCGGGCCGAGGCAACCGGAGACTTGCAGCTTGCTGCCATTGGCCTGCAGTTCTGCCTTCGACGAATAGGTCTTGCCGTTCGACAGTTTCAGGACCGAACCGCCCGAGAAGGTGCCGTCGCCATTCGGCTTCTGGCCCCACATGATGACCATTCCCTTGATCGGCTTGCCCTTCTTGTCGCCCTTGCAGTCGGTGCAGACCGCGTTGGGCGCGAACAGGGTATCGAGGACCTTGGCTGCATAGGTGCCGCCTTTGGCTTCGTACACTTCGACGACGAGTCGGGCTTTGCCGGTTTCTTCGTCGTAGGTTTTCCATTGGCCGACCGGTGAAGCGTTCTGGGCCGACGCGACGAACGTCGCGGCCAGCATCGGCAGCGCGAGCAGTGTCATGAGTGATTTGATGCGCATCTTTCCCCTCCCAGGGCGTGGATCGAGTTGTTGAAGCCCGGCAAGGCGGGAGCCGCGCCGGGGCAGGTCTTTATACCGCATCCGGAGGGGTATGGATGCCGTCTGTCAGATGAACCAAGTGCCCGATGCGACCACATGTCGTGGGGGCAAAAAAAGAGCCCGGCTTGTGCCGGGCTCTTTCGTGTTGCGACTTGCGCGTTGGAGCATTCAGAACTTGTAGCTCAACTCAAGACCGATCTCGCGACCGACGGCGCTGTAACCCTGCCAGAAATAGGGATAGGAGTTGAACGTCTGATCGCGCGGTGCGATGTGGTCGAATACATTGTTAACGTTCGCACGCACGTACAGGCTATCCGTGATTTCCTTGCCGATCGTCATGTTCCACAGGATGTTCGGACCGGTACGGCTGTCGATATTGCCGTTCACGACATTCGCGTTGGAGGGCGTCCAGATCGGGAAGCTGCCCGTGCGTGTCATCAGCACGGTGGCATCCCAGTCGCCCTTGCTCCAACTGGTGCTCCAGCGAATACGGCTGCGATAGTCTGCGGTGGAGTTGAGATCGCGGGTCTGCAGTATCGGATCGCCTTGGCTTGCCTGTTGCGTCGATTCCAAAGTGTGCGACCAGGCGAGACTGGTGTTGAAATTGCCGAAACGATCCGTGTTCAGCCGGTATACGACTGTCGCGTCGATGCCCTTCACGCCCTGAAGCGCGAGGTTGATGGGGCCGCTGCGAATTTCGGTGATGGCGTTCGTGTTCGGATCGCGACTGATACGGGCCAGCGTTTCGGCGCAGAAGGCCGAACCTGCAGCGAACGGGTAGGGATCGCCGTTCGGGAAGAATCCGGTGTTGCAGCCCAGTTCGGCTTGCAGGATGGACGCGCCGGATTGCACGGTCACAACGTCTTCGAGCTCAATGTTGTAATAGTCCGCTGTGACCGACAGCGAGTCGGTGATATCCCATACCGCGCCTGCGGTCCACGACTTGCCGGTTTCTTCGCGCAGGCCGGGCTGGCCTTCGGAAGTGGTGAAGGCCGAGTAGTTGTAGGTGCCACCGGCGCTGCTGCACACCGCAGGGTTGATGGCCGCCTGGAAGCAGCGATAGTAATCGGTGACTGTGCCGAAGCTGCCGCTGCGTTCCGAGAACACGTAGTGCATGTCCGGCGCCTTGAAGCTGGTCGCGTAATTGCCCCGGATCAACAGGCTTTCGAACGGACGGAATTCGAGACCTACGCCCCAGGTCTTGGCGTCGTCGACATCGGTGATGTCGTCGTACTTGTCGTAACGGCCGGCGAGGCTCAGATCAAGCATGCTGAATACCGGAATGCGAAGTTCGCCACCTGCGGCATAACGCGAGCGCTTGCCACCACCACCAGTGCCGGTGAGGTTATAGATCTCACGAACGTTCGGGAAAATCCGCGGATCGCTCTTGAGATCGTAGGACTGGCGGCTGGCTTCCACCATGGCCGCGAACCCGATCGGACCGGCAGGCAATTCGAACAGGTCGCCGCTCAGCACGAAGCTGGTCGACGCATTTTCGGATTTGCCGTTGTACTTGACCATCGTTGACATCGAAGCGTAGTCGGCTTCGGAAATCGGGCCATAGAAATGATTGAGATTCAGATTGTAGATCGGCAAGCCGTTCGGAATGCCGGCGATGCCGCTGGTGGTGCCAAGGCGTGGGCCGAGGAAGTAGTTGGTGGCGCCGGTCACGGTCAGACGCGGACGCTCGCGAAGCGCCTGGTACTTGGCGCCGCCGATGGTCCAGTCCCAATCGAAACGATCCGCGATGGTGCCGCGCAAGCCAAAGGCCAGATCATAGGAGTTCTCTTCGAACTTCTGGAACGTGCCCTCGCTTCCGCCATACGTTTCTGGCGTCAGTGCGCGGATCGGGAAGATGCGCATACCGAACTGCGGATCGTAGAAACTGGCGCCCGGCTGCGGGCCGCCCTGCCACTGTTCCACACCGCCGCCTAGACGTGAGCGGGAATTGAAGGCCATGGCGCTGGCCCAGCCTTCCAGATTGTCGTTGAAGTTGTAGGTGCCGTAGACGTAGCCGGACAGGTCGTTATTGCCGTTCAATATGGTTTGTTCGGCCGGAAAACGGTCGTAACCGCAGCCAGGGCCGAAGGTAGCGCCGGTGGCGCTGCTGGTATAGGTGTGCGGACGGTAGAAATCGCTGGCGCTGCAATCGCGACCAGGAGCCTGCACATAGCCGATCGTCGCGCCGGTAGTGCTGAGACGACGGATCTGGATGCCGATCGGCGGCTGATAGCCACCCACGCCCGCAGCACCGTTGACGCCCGGAGGAGCCGGATTGTCTTCGGCCGAATCCATGAAGTCGCGCTGATAGCCGAACAGCGGTTCCGAGTTGAAGGACTCGAACGCATACGTGACGCTCCAGTTGTCGCCGGATTTGCCGCCGATCCACTGCAAGTCGCCGATGTCGCGACCGCCTTGGGTACTGGTCTGACCCTTGATCTTCAGCAGGTTGCCTTCGTAGTTGGTCTTCAGAACCACATTGATCACGCCTGCGACCGCGTCGGAACCGTAGATCGCCGAGGCGCCGCCAGCCAGGATTTCGATGCGCTGAACCGCTGCTGCCGGGATGCTGTTGAAGTTCTGGAAATTACTGCGGCCGTTGTACGGGAATGGATAATCGTTCGCGCGACGACCGTTGACCAGCAGCAGGGTGCGGCCCGGACCAAGACCGCGCAGGTTGATCACGCTGGCGTTCGGCGTGAATCCGCCGGCAGCGTTGAAGTCGTTCTGGGCGAAGCCAGTGTTCGCACTGATGGTCTCAAGTGCGTCGTAAACGGTGTTGAAGCCCTCACGCTCGATCTGTTCAGAAGTGATGACCGTGACCGGCGACGGTCCTTCGACATCGGCGCGCTTGATGCGGCTGCCGATGACTTCGATGCGGTCGAGATTCTGCGACGGCGCGGTGGTCGTCTGGTCTTCGTCCTTGTCGCCTTCGGTGTTGGTGTCCTGGGCGAGCGCCATGCCCGAGATCAGGAACGTCGCCAGGATGGCGGAGGTCAGTTGGCTGCGTCGCAGCCTGAGCTGTGTACGAGAAGTCATGGAGTTCCCCGGTTGCAAGTGATCAATCGAATAGAAGACGGCAGATGGTCCCCCTGCCGTCTGAGGCTGAACTTAACATGACTTTAACGACCCTGTCATGTGGGTCAGGTAGGCGGGCGGGGATGATTTTCGACGCCTGCGTCATGCTTTTCGGAGCAGGCCCGGAAGCGACAAGATCGGCATATCCGGCGCCGTCTGGCCAGTGGCGGGCGGGACGGACACAATGGCGGGATGAAGACACCCGCCACGCTCCGAATTCCACCCCACGCCGTCCAGCCCGAACTGTCTCCCTTGCCCCGGATCCGCAACATCATCGCGATCGGGTCGGGCAAGGGCGGGGTCGGCAAGTCGACCACCTCAGCCAACCTCGCCGTGGCGCTGGCCGACCTCGGCGCCCGGGTCGGGCTGCTGGACGCCGATATCTACGGCCCGAGCATCCCGACCATGCTGGGCCTGTCGGGCCGCCCCGACAGCCCCGATGGCAAGTCGATCATCCCGATGCGCGCCCATGGAATCGAGACCATGTCGATCGGCTTTCTGGTCGAACAGGACACGCCCATGATCTGGCGCGGGCCGATGGCGACCTCGGCGTTGACCCAACTGCTCAACGAGACCCGCTGGGGCGGCGATGACGGCGAGGGTCTGGACATCCTCATCGTCGATCTGCCGCCGGGCACCGGCGACATCCAGCTGACCCTCGCCCAGAAAATCCCGGTCGCGGGCGCTGTGATCGTGACCACGCCGCAGGATGTCGCCACGCTCGACGCCCGCAAGGCCTTGAAGATGTTCGAGAAAGTCCATGTTCCCGTGCTCGGGTTGATCGAGAACATGGCCCAGCACGTGTGCTCGAACTGTGGCCATGTCGAACATCTGTTCGGCAGCGGTGGCGGCGAGCGCATGGCCGCGCAGTACGGTGTTCCGCTGCTGGGTTCGCTGCCGCTGGAGATCGCGATCCGCGAGCAGGGCGACGCCGGTACGCCGGTCGTGCGCGCTGCGCCCGCGTCCGCAGCCGCGCAGGCCTACCGCGATGTCGCGCGGCGGCTGCTCGAAGCGCTTGACCAGCGTCCCCGTTTGAAGGCGGGAATCGGCGCGCAACTGGTCTGAGCGGACGGGCCTGCCGCCCGTCCGGGCGAATCGACGGCATCCCGTAGAATGCCGCCTCTGACTATGGCTGAAAACGGGCCCCATGGCCCTGGGACGAGTGCATGAGCATCAAGAGCGACCGCTGGATCCGCCGCATGGCCGAGCAGCACGGCATGATCGAGCCGTTCGAGCCCGGCCAGGTCAAGCATGCCGCTGATGGCCAGCGGATCGTCAGCTACGGCACCTCCAGCTACGGCTACGACGTGCGCTGCTCCCGCGAATTCAAGGTCTTCACCAACATCAACTCGACGATCGTCGATCCCAAAAATTTCGACAGCGGCAGCTTCGTCGACATCACCGCCGACCAGTGCATCATTCCGCCGAACTCCTTCGCGCTGGCGCGTACGGTCGAATATTTTCGCATCCCGCGCGACACCCTGGTGGTGTGCCTCGGCAAGAGTACGTATGCGCGCTGCGGCATCATCGTCAACGTGACTCCGCTGGAACCCGAGTGGGAAGGGCACGTCACCCTCGAATTCAGCAACACCACGCCGCTGCCCGCGCGCATCTACGCCAACGAAGGCGTGGCGCAGATGCTGTTCTTCCAGTCGGATGAAGTCTGCGAGACCTCGTACAAGGATCGCGGCGGTAAATATCAGGGCCAGACCGGCGTGACGCTGCCGCGGACGTGAGTCCCGGAGCCGCCCCGTTCGCCGACAGGCTTGCGCAGGTTTACGCGCTTCTCCAGCAGTCGCGTCTGCTGGAAGCGGAGCAGGCGCTGGCACTGCTGGCGCAACAGGCGCCGCAAGAGCCGGCGCTGCATCGTGCCCGCGCCGTCGCGGCGCAGATGGGTGGCCGGGTCGATGCGGCGATCGATGCGATGCGAACGGCGGTGGAACTCGCGCCCGATGCCGCCGCGTTGCGGATGGAACTGGGGCGATTGCTCGCTTCGGCGGTGCGGATCGACGAGGCGATCGCGGCATTCCAGCAGGCGGCCGCGCTGCAGCCGGATCTGGTCGAAGCCTGGTATTTCATGGGCATGACCCTGTACGGCGCGCGCCGCGACGCCGAAGCGCTGCCGGCGCTCGCGCGGGCGAATGCGCTCGCGCCCGATCAACCGCAGATCCTGCGCGCCTGCGCCGAAACCGAATACGGCCTCGAACATCACGCCGAGGCGCTGGCGCTGTACGAGCGCATCGCCGCGTCCGGTCAAGCGGATGATCCGGGACTGCCACTGCGGCTGTCGCAATGCCGACGTCGGCTGGGCGAGCCGCAGGCAGCGCTGACGGTCGTAAGCGCTGCCCTCGAACGTTTTTCCGATGACGCGCCGCTGTGGATGGAGCTGGGTTGGGTCGCGGAAGATCTCGGCGACGCGGCGCAGGCACAGGATGCGTATTCGCGTGCGCACGCGCTGCAGCCGGCGTGGGGCGATCCGCTCGCCGCCTCCATCGCGTTGCTGCGTGCGAACGCCCCGGACGATCTGGTGCGCGATGCCGAAGCGCTGCTCGCGCAGGGGAAGCTTTCCGAGCTTGAGCAGGCCTATCTGCATTACGTGCTGGGCAAGCGCGACGATGCGGGCGGCGCCTACGCCGATGCCGCTCGGCATTGGTCGGCGGCGAACGCGCTTCGACGGCGCGTGGATGGGGGATTCGATCGCGATGAGTATTCCGCGAAGATCGATGCCGCGATCGGAACGTTCACGGCGGATTTGCTGCGCTCGCGCAATGCCGATGCGCTGCACGATGAGCGCCCTGTTTTCGTGCTGGGCATGCCGCGCAGCGGAACGACGCTGGTCGAACAGATCCTCGCCGCGCATCCGCAGGTTCACGGCTGTGGTGAATTGACCGGCATCGTCGCGATCGCACAGGACGCTTTCGAGCGCACCGGGCTGCGCTGGCCGCAGGATGCCTCGAGTTTCGACGCCGCATGGCTGCGCCGTCGCGCCGTCGATTATCTGCGGACTGCCGCGAAACCTGCGCCCGGCGACACGAAGCGCCTGGTCGACAAACAGCCCTACAACTTCCTGCATGTCGGATTGATTGCGATGCTGTTCGCCGATGCGCGCATCGTGTGGTGCCGGCGCGACCCGCGCGACGTTGCGCTGTCGATCTTCAGCGAAAGTTTTTCACCATTGTCGAGCTACGCCACCGATCTCGACGATATCCGTTTCTTCATCGAAGGCCAGGAGCGCTTGATGCGCCATTGGCGGTCGGTCTCGCCGCTGCCGATCCTCGAAGTGGATTACGAAGACGTCGTTGCCGATACCGAAGCGCAAGCGCGTCGGCTGATCGACTTCGCCGGGTTGCGATGGGACCCCGATTGCCTGCAGTTCCACAGCAGCGGCCGCTCGGTGCAGACGCTCAGCCGCTGGCAGGTACGTCAGCCGGTGCATTCGCGCTCGGTCGGGCGTTGGCGCAATTATCCGCGGTGGTTCAGTGAAGCCTGACGGGTTTCAGGGACAGTAGCTCGCAGCAGATCTCCGGGCTTTCGTCGAAACGGACCTTGGAGGTCGTCGAAACGACATCGTCGGGCCATCGCGTTTTGGTGGCGGTGTGGCCCCCCCATCTCCACTCCGGGCAGGCGATGGATCCGTCGCTGAAGGGGGGCGCGCACGAGGGCGGCTTGCGGCCCGGCCCGGAATGTGTGATTAATTGACGCTATCTATCAACAAGGACGTCGTCGGCCCCGGCCGATGCGGGATCGCCTTCGAAGCGGCCCGATACCCGGGGGCACGGAGGCGCAAGGGGGAGCATGTACGGCGTCATCTTCGATTTTCTGCGCAGCTATGTGATCGAACGCCATGGCGGCAGAGCCACCTGGGACGCGCTGCTGGCCGAGGCCGGTATCGGCTACAAGGTCTATTTCCCGGTGGCCCAGTACCCCGACGAGGAAATGGTCACGCTGGCCACCACCGCCGCGCGGATGCTCAACGTGCCGATCACTGCGGTGCTTGAGGATTTCGGCCACTTTGTCGGGCCCTCGCTCGTCACTTACTACGAGATGTTCGTCAAGCCGGAATGGAAGACCTTCGATGTGCTGGAGAACGCCAGCTCGAAGATCCACGACGCCATCCACCGCCACAACCCCAGGCGCAACCCGCCGAAACTCATCGCCTCCCGGACCGGCGAGCATCAGATGGTGCTGACCTACCAGTCGGATCGAAAGCTGTGTTTCGTCGCCAAGGGCATCATTTTCGGGCTGTCGCAGAAGTACGGCGAGGACATCCAGGTCCGCGAGACGCAGTGCATGCATTCGGGCGCGGAACGCTGCCGTTTCGAGATCGAACGACGCGAGTGAGCTCGGCATGAAGGGGCCGATACGGTAAGGTAGCGGGCTCCATCTTGCCCGCCTCCTCGAACGTGTCCGCAGAACCCGCCTCCTACGATCCCGCTGCCCTCCAGACCGCCGCCCAGACCTTCTGGCGCGACACGCGCGCCTTCGAGGTCGCCGAGCATTCCGACAAGCCGAAATATTTCTGCCTGTCGATGCTGCCGTATCCGTCGGGCGCGCTGCACATGGGCCATGTGCGCAATTACACCATCGGCGATGTGATCAGCCGGTTCCGGCGCATGACCGGCCACAACGTGCTGCAGCCGATGGGCTGGGACGCCTTCGGCCTGCCGGCCGAGAACGCCGCGATCAAGAACAGGACCGCGCCGGCGAAGTGGACCTACGCCAACATCGACCATATGCGCGGCCAGTTGCAGGCGCTGGGGTACGCGATCGACTGGTCGCGCGAATTCGCCACCTGCCGCCCGGACTACTACGTCCACGAGCAGCGCATGTTCACCCGGCTGATGAAGAAAGGTCTGGTGTACCGCAAGAACTCTGTCGTGAACTGGGACCCGGTCGACCAGACCGTGCTGGCCAACGAGCAGGTGATCGACGGCCGTGGCTGGCGTTCCGGCGCAGTCGTGGAGAAGCGCGAGATTCCGCAGTGGTTCCTGAAGATCACCGCTTACGCTCAGGAGCTGCTGGACGGTCTGGACACGCTGCCCGGCTGGCCCGAGTCGGTCAAGACCATGCAGCGCAACTGGATCGGTCGCAGCGAGGGCCTGGAATTCGCTTTCGATGTGGCTGGCGAAGACGAACCGCTCCGGGTCTACACCACGCGCCCCGATACCCTGATGGGGGTGACCTTCGTCAGTATCGCGGGCGAGCACCCGCTGGCCCTGAAGGCCGCCGGCTCGAATCCCGAACTGGCGGCGTTCCTGGCCGAACTGCGCCACGGCGGTGTGTCCGAGGCTGAGCTGGAAACGCAGGAAAAGCGCGGCATGGCCACCGGCCAATGGGCGATCCATCCGGTCACCGGCGAAGATGTGCCGATCTATGTCGCCAATTTCGTGCTGATGGCCTACGGCACCGGTGCGGTGATGGCGGTACCGGCGCACGACCAGCGCGACTGGGAGTTCGCCAAGGCCTACGGCCTGCCGGTGAAGCCGGTGATCATGACGCCGTCGGTGCGCGATGCGCTGACGGAAATCGCCTCGCACGTCGCCAGCCACGACGATCCCATGGCCGTCGCATTGGGCATGCATGCCCCGGTGGACGTGATCGAGATCGATGCGGCGGTGTCGGTCGTGCGCGACTATTTCGAAGGCATCGAACAGCGCGCGGCGCAGACCGAGCGCGGGCTGCTGATCAATTCCGGCGAATACGACGGCATGGATTTCGACGCCGCGTTCAACGCGCTGGCCGCGCGTTTCGAAGCTGCGGGCACGGGCAGCCGCAAGGTCAATTTCCGCATCCGCGACTGGGGCGTGAGCCGCCAGCGCTACTGGGGCTGTCCGATTCCGGTGATTTATTGCCCGACCTGCGATGCAGTGCCGGTGCCGGAAGAGCAACTGCCCGTCGTGCTGCCCGAGAACGTCGAGGACGCCTTCGCCGCCGGCGTGGTGCTGTCGCCGATCAAGGCCGACCCCGAGTGGCGCAAGACCACCTGTCCGCAGTGCGGCGGCGCGGCAGAGCGCGAAACCGACACCTTCGATACCTTCATGGAGTCGAGCTGGTATTACGCCCGCTACACCTCGCCCGGGGCGACCGACATGGTCGACGGGCGCGCGAAATACTGGACGCCGGTCGACCAGTACATCGGCGGCATCGAGCACGCGATCCTGCATCTGCTGTATTTCCGCTTCTATCACAAGCTGCTGCGCGACGAAGGGCTGGTGGACAGCGACGAGCCGGCGATCAACCTGCTGTGCCAGGGCATGGTGATCGCCGAGACGTTCTATCGCGAAAACGCGAACGGCTCGAAAGAATGGTTCAACCCCGCCGATGTCGATGCCATTCGCGACGAAAAGGGCCGCATCACCGGCGCTGTGTTGCGCGAGGACGGTAAGCCGGTGCATATCGGCGGCGTCGAGAAAATGGCGAAGTCGAAGAACAACGGCGTCGACCCGCAGGCGATGGTCGACAAATACGGCGCCGACACCGTGCGCCTGTTCTCGATGTTCGCTGCGCCGCCGGAGCAGTCGCTGGAGTGGAACGAGGCCGGCGTCGAGGGCATGTCGCGCTTCCTGCGCCGGTTCTGGCGCGAGGTGACCACGCATGCGCTGCAGCCGGATCATCCGCTGGTCGATGCGTCGCAATTGAACGCCGCGCAGAAAACGATGCGCCGGCAGTTGCATGAAGCGATCCAGAAGGTCGGCGACGACTATGGCCGCCGCTACAGTTTCAACACCGCGATCGCGGCGCTGATGGAATTGCTCAACCACGTCTCGAAGTTCGACGACATGAGCGAGCAGGGGCGGGCGGTGCGGCACGAGACGCTGCAGACGATGGTGCTGCTGCTCAACCCGGTCACCCCGCACATCAGCCACCACCTGTGGCAGGTGCTGGGCAACGCCGAGACGCTGCTCGAAGACGTGCCGTTCCCGCAGCCCGATCCGGCGGCGCTGGCCCGCGATGCGGTGACGCTGGCGGTGCAGGTCAACGGCAAGCTGCGCGGCACGATCGAAGTCGGCGTGCAGACGCCGCGCGAGGCGATCGAAGCCGCCGCGCTGGCCGAGCCCAACGTCGTCAAGTTCATGGACGGGATGACCGTGAAGAAGGTGATCGTGGTGCCGGGCAAGATCGTGAACATCGTGGCGGCCTGACCCGTGCCGCTGCTTGCCCGTCGCTCCCGCCTCCGCCAGACTGCACCCATGAAAAGCTACCGCGCCGTCATCGTTCTGTCGCTGCTGCTGCCGCTGGCCGGCTGCGGCTTCCAGCTCCGCAATGCGCTGGTGTTGCCGCCCGACCTGGGCCCGGTCGCGGTGACCGCGCGCGACCCCTACAGCCCGCTCGCCGATATGCTGGCGCGTTCGCTGGAGCGCGCGGACGCCACCCCGGCGACCGCCGACGCGGCGCAGACGTCGACAAAACTCGAAATCCTGTCCGAAAAATGGGTCGATCTGCCGATCGCGGTCGACGCCCTCGGACGCGCGCAGGAATACAGCCTGCGCTATGCCGTGGTTTTCCAACTGCGCAAGCCCGACGCCGCAATGGCCGACGACGGCATCGCCGAAGACCGCATGCTGGTGCCGCAACAGGCGGTGGAGCTCTCACGCGACTACATCGCGCCGCCCAGCGATTCCATCGGCCGCAACAGCGAGCGCGAGCTGCTGGTGAACGAAATGCGCAAGGACATGAATGCCGCGATCCTGCGCCGGATCGACGCCGCGCTGCGCGCCCCCAAGGCTGCGACAGCGCCCTGAGCGGGCAACCGCCGTGGCTCGTACGACACTGCAATGGAACTGACCCCGGAACGTCTCGCCGCGCAACTCGCCGGTGAGCCGCTGCGGCCGGCCTATCTGATCGCCGGCCCGGAAACCCTGCGGGTGCTGGAAGCCGCCGATGCCGTGCGCGTGCAGGCGCGCGCCGAAGGTATTGGTGAGCGCGAAGTGTTCGACGCGGACGGCCGCGATTTCGACTGGAACCAGTTGGCGCAGAGCGTCAACGCGCCCAGTCTGTTCGCCTCGCGCCGCGTGCTGGAAGTGCGGCTGCCGTCGGCCAAACCGGGCAAGGACGGCGCCGAATTCATTTCGGGGTTCTGCGCGAATCCGCCCAGCGACGTGGTCCTGCTCATCACCGGCGAAGACTGGAGCCGCCAGCATGGCGGCAAATGGAGCGAAGCCATCGCCCGCGTCGGCCATCACGCCATCGCCTGGGCGTTGAAACCGCACGAGATGCCCGAATGGGTCGAGCGCCGCCTGCGCCTGCGCGGCCTGCGCGCCGACCGCGATGCGGTCGAGCGGCTGGTCGAACGCGTCGAAGGCAATCTGCTGGCCGCCGCACAGGAAATCGACAAGCTTGCGCTGCTGTCCGACGGCGCATCGATCGATCTGGCGCGGATGGAATCCTACGTCGCCGACGCCGCGCGCTTCGATATTTTCCGGCTGCTCGACGCCACCCTCAACGGACAACCGGCGCTGGCGCTGCGCATGCTGCATGGCCTGCGCGCGGAAGGCGAGGCGGTGCCGGCGTTGATGGGGATGCTGGTGATGGAACTGCAGCGTGCCGCCGCGCTGGCGCGGGTGCAGGCCAAGGGTGGTAATCTGGCCGCCGAATTCAAGGCGCAGCGGGTGTGGGACGCCAAGCAGGCGGTGTACCGCCGCGCGTTGCAGCGCCACGACGCCGCGCGCTGGGAG
>JBAQRU010000116.1:0-6220 GCA_049296025.1 Lysobacteraceae bacterium
CCTCGGTGCCGCCAGCTGCAGCGCCTGCGGTGGACAGCGCGTTCACCAAGGAGATGCCGTACGCGGATCTGCGCAAACGTTTGACCGATGCCGGATGGTTGCCTTTGAGAGATCCGATGTGCCGGGAAAACGTCGGCGGCGCGGCGGTCGTCTGCGGCGAGCTGCCGGAGGTCGAAAGCTGCAGCGGCGACGGCCACTGCGTCATGCATTTCGCCAATGCCGGCGAAGGCAAGCGGATCCGCGTGGCGGCCTACGGGCCTTCGGAGCGCTGGCACGTGCCGGGCGAAGAAGCCGCGTTCGCGGTGACGTCGTGGGAGGTTTCCGCGCTCGACCCTGTCGCGAAGTCGATGGACGGCGCTGCGCCTGCCTGTCCTTCGCAGGATTTCGATGCGTTCCTCAAAACCTTCGCATCCGACGCTCGCGTCGAACGGGCATTCACCGCGTCGGTGGTCAAGACTGCGGAGCTCGGCGGTGGTGAGGACGGGGACGACACGGTACTCGTCTATCAGCCTGCGGCTGGCTACGCCGACTTCAACGTCGAGTACACGGACAACGCGTTCCACTTCATCGACGCAAACGGCAAGAAGGATGCCGCTTCGCTGGCGCTGGAAGTGGAGCCGCAAGGCGACGACGCCCGCATGGTCCGCTACCAGTACGGCATGTCCGAAGGCAATTCATACAAATTCGAGAAGAAGGCGGGCTGCTGGTATCTCACCGAAGATCCCGATCCGCCGAGTCCTTGAGACAGAACAGACGGCAGCAGGCGTTTCGCGCCTGCCGTGTTCCACGTTTCATGAGTGAAGACATTGACACGGGCAGGGAGGGGACCGGTTTCGCACCGTCCCGTCGACTGCTCTTCCCCGAGATCATGCGTCGAACAGGAGAGTACGGAAATGGCCAAAATCAAGATCTACGAAAGCGTCGGCGGTAATTCCGACCCCGTCACCAACTACCGCGACCTGGAGAATCATCATCCCAGCAAAGGGATGCAGGAAAGTGGACGCGTGTATGCCCGCGTCGGTGGGGAGTCGGAAGAAATACTGGGCAACTACAAGGGGGGCGCCGTTCTGACGTCGGGCGGCGAATACATGGTCAGCAAGGACATGGTGCTGACCGCTCCGGGGCTTTCCAACGGCAACGTACCGATTCCGTCCCCGGCTGCCGGCGTGATCGGCAAGATCGATCGCACCGATGGAATCATCACCATCAACGACCCAAAGACCGGCGACATGATGTTCCAGATCCGGCATGCCCAGGTCGATCCGAATCTCAAGTCCGGCGACAAGATCGAATACGGCCAGTCGCTCGGGTTGCAGCACGGCTACAACAACGGCAATCCGAATGCATTCCCGAATCACGTCCATTTCGATGTGAACACCAAATACATCGGCCAGGCGGACAAGTGGATCAAGGACATGGACAGCGGAGCGTTGACCACCGACAAGCGTCCCGCCCAGACCGAAAACCTCGTGACCGAACGCCCGAGTTTCGTGCCGATTTCGGGCAACTTCCCAAAGCCGGCCGATCCGCCGCTGGCCGATGGCAAGCTCAGCATCGGCGAAAAGGGCCCGGAAGTGGAAAAACTGCAGCTGGCGCTCAAGGCCGCCGGTGCGCTCGATGCGAAGGGTAACCCGCTCAATGCGGACAAGGATTTCGGCGAGCGGACGCGTGAAGCTGTCCTCAATTACCAGAAGACCCACGGCCAGCCCGAGACCGGCGTTGCCGACAAGAGGATGCTGACCGATCTGGGCGTGATCGCGCCGCAGCAGAACCAGACGCCGTCGGCGCAGACTCCACCTCAGACTCCGCCTCAGGAACAGACGCAAACGCCTCCGCAGCAGCCAGCGGGCAACAAGGTTCCCGGCGGTCCCAACGATTTCGGCTCGACCAATCCGCTGGGCACGCTGATCTCAAGCGGCGAGGGCGGTTATGGCTCCTACAACCGCGGCCGTGCAGGCGATGCGAACGGCGCGCAGATCGACTTCTCGCAGATGACCGTGGGCGAAGTGATGCGTCGTCAGGATCTTGCGAAAGGCGATCCCGACCGTCTGTTCGCGGTCGGAAAATACCAGATGATTCCCGGTACGTTCGAGGAAGGCGTCAACACGCTTGGCATCGATCGCAACGCCAAATTCACCCCGCAGCTGCAGGAGCGGATGTTCGCCGATTACCTGGTCGACGAAAAACGTCCGCAGGTGAAGGATTACATCACCGGCGAGACCAACGGTGCGGCGGGCCTGCAAGGCGCGCAGCTTGCGTTGGCGCGCGAATTCGCGAGCGTCGCCGATCCGCGGACCGGGCGCAGCGTGTACGACGGCGATTCGGCCGGCAACAGCGCATCGATCACGGCCGCCCAGGTCGGCACTGCACTCGACCAGATGCGCGGCCAGTACCAGCAGAACATCAAGAGCGGCATGAGTGCGGACGAGGCCTATCGTGCGCTGAGCGGCGATCCCACCCAGATCCAAAGCGGCCAGACCCAGGGCAACCAGACGCCGCGTGGCCAAAGCGGCAGCACCGGTGACACGCTGCTGGTCAAAGAGGAGCGTGGCGATGGCGTGAAAGGTCTGCAGGAAGCGCTGAACAGTGCGGGCATTCGCGATGCGCAGGGCCAGCCGTTGCCGACCACCGGTTATTTCGGCGACAAGACCGAAGAGGCGGTACGCAAGTATCAGGAGCAGAAAGGTCTGGAAGTCGACGGCAAGGCGGGGAAGGACACGCTGACGGCGCTGGGGATTTATCCCGGGCAACAGCAGACAGCACCAACGGACAAACCGCAGACGCCAGCCGAAACCACTGCCGGGAAGCCGCAGGTCCCCGCAGCCAATGTCACGGACAATCCGCAGACTCCCGCCGCGAACAGCGACAAGCCACCGGTTCCCGCCAGCAATGACACGCTGCAGCCGCCGACCCAGAACGACAAGCCGATGATGTCCAATCCCAACCATCCCGACAACAAGTTGTATCAGCAGGCGCTGTCGAATCTGGAGCAGTTGGGTCCGAGCGGTGGCTTCAAGTCGCGTGAAGACATGGAGAAAGCGGCGGCGGCGGTCGCAGCGGACGCCAAGGCCACCGGTCTGCAGAGCATCGACCATATCAGCAAGACGTCCGCACCGAATGGCCAGAATTATCTGGTCGCAGTGCAGGGCGATCCGACCAGTGTGGCGTCGAAGAATTCCTACATCGACTACAACCAGGCGGTGAACCAGGGCGTCGACCAGAGTACGAAGATGGCCGAAGCGACCAAGCCTGCGGTACAGCAGGCGCCGCAGGCCGATCAGACCCAGCAGCAGAACAACCAGGATCAGAACAAGGTCGCCATGGGCGCCCGTTGATCGAACCCGACAGCGCGATCGTGAAAGCCAGCGGGCCATCGAGAGATGGCCCGCTTTTTTCGCGCGTTTTCGACTGATCTTGCCCCCGGATTTCGGACACCTGCCTAAGCGGCCTTGAGCAGCTCGAACTCGTCACGCCTGAGTTAAGCCGCCCCGCAGCGGGGTCGGCTTGAACGAATTGTTAGACCCCACTTCAGGGTTTTGGCTTGGTGCCGGTTATGCCCCAAAGTAACCGTTCAATGGGGTCTGGCTCGGGTCTGTCAAACGAACGGTGTAACTGAGGTTTTCACAGCGCCGCCAGCGGCACGCGCTCTTCTCCAAACATCGTCTGGAAGCTCTGCAACGCAGGCTTCCAGTGATGGATCGTTTTCCAGTTCTTTGACGTTTCCCGAATCGCACAGAACAGAGACTTCAGCGCCGAATCGTCGTTCGGGAAAATTCGCCGGTTCCGCGTCAGCTTGCGCATCACCATGTTCAGCGACTCGATCGCATTCGTCGTGTAGACCACTTTCCTGATCTGCGGCAAGAACTGGAAGAACGGAATGATGTTGTCCCAGTTGCCACGCCACAGCCGGACCACCGCCTTGTACTTCTCGCCCCATTGGGCCTCGAACGCATCCAGCTCACACGCCGCTTCTTCTACCGTCACAGACCCGTAGATCCGCTTCAGCCCGGCCACCACTGCCTTACTGTCCTTCGCGCCCACATAGCGCAAACTCGCGCGTGATCTTGCCCCCGCTTCACGGACACCCGGATAAGCGATTCAATATCGTCATCCGAGGTGGAAGCAATGACCAAGAAGAAAGTCGAGGCAAAGAAGCAAGGGCGCACGCGGCACAGTGCGGAGTACAAGCAGCAGGCGCTGCTCAGAGCGGTGAAGGAAGGCATTCCAGCGGTGGCGCAAGACTTGGGGCTGGAGCCGTCTCAGCTGTACGGGTGGCGTGCGAAGTCCCAGCATGGGCAGGACGCGCAGGCGCAACAACAGATGCAGTCTGAGCTGGTGCGGCTCAAACGCGAGTTGGCTCGGGTGGAAGAGGAGAACGCCTTTCTAAAAAAGGCGGCGGCGTACTTCGCGAAGCAACCGAAGTGAAGTACGAGACGATGCAAGCGCATGAGGTCGAATTCAAGGTTCGATTGATGTGCCGGGTGCTGGAAGTGTCGCCGAGCGGTTACTACGCTTGGCGCAAGCGCAGGCCCTCGAAGCAGGCGCAGGCGCGTGAGGTGCTGGATGCGAGGGTGCGGGCCGAATGCAAAGGCCGAGCGGGCGCGCCGCGGCTTGCACGACACCTGAAGCGAGATCGCCGGCAAGTGGCGCAGAGCCTGCGCTGCCAAGGGTTGCGTGCGAAGGCGGCTCGCAAGTTCAAGGCGACGACGAATTCGAAGCACACGCTGCCGGTGGCGGACAATCTGCTGCAGCAGGACTTTACTGCCGCAAAGCCGAACCAGGTGTGGGTGGGCGACATCACCTACATTCATACCGACGAGGGTTGGCTGTACCTGGCTGTGGTGATGGATCTGTGGTCACGCAAGGTGGTGGGCTGGTCGATGTCCCAGAGGATGACCGCCACGCTGGTGTGCGATGCGTTGCGGATGGCGCTGTTCCGGCGAAAGCGACCATGCGGGATGATCATGCATGCCGACCGTGGCAGCCAGTATTGTTCACGCGAGCATCGCGCTGTACTCACGGCACATGGGCTGATCTCGAGCATGAGCGCCAAGGGCAACTGTTACGACAGCGCGGCGATGGAGAGCTGGAATCACAGTCTGAAGGTTGAAGCGATTCATGGCGAACGCTTTGCCACGCGCGAGCAAGAAAAAGCGCATGTGTTCGAGTACATTGAGGTTGACTATAATCGAACGCGGCTCCACTCGACCCTGGGCTACCTCAGTCCAGACGAGTTCGAGCTGTCCAAGGCCGCTTAGAGGGGTGTCCGAAATTCGGGGGCAGGATCATGCGATGTGTGAGCGCGCCAGACGGACTTGACCGAAGAAGCAACGCCGCAGGAAACCGACCGAAGAGCAACGCCAACCGAAGCTGGGAAAAAGAGCATTGGAAGGCAAGGCAATCAAACGCTTTTCTGCCACCTAACGCCTGAGTTAAGCCGACGCCACGACATGGGGTCGGCTTGAACGAATTGTTAGGTTTGCTGCCGGATAACGTTCCATGTCGCTTTGTTTTGCACATGCGAAAAAAGGCCTGGAACCATGCTTTCAAGGACTGAATGATCACTCACCACTACGATAGAAGAATGGGCTACTAGGGTTTCACCGGTTGTAAGGCGGGCCTGAAATTTAACTGGGATGGATCCGTTAACAACCAAAGGCCTCATGTATCCATAAGATACGGATACGAAGAGCAGGAAGCCGGAGTGAAATTCTCTGGGCTCGATTTTTTGCGTCTAGAGTCAATGATTCCGGACCATCAGGAAAGTTAGAGAACCAATTTGTAAGCAGTTTTGTAGTTGCCCCGATATCTTGCCTTACACGGTTTGGTAGCGTCACAGGGTGTAGAGACTGATGCCAAATAGGCCAGCGTTTCAGTCTTTTTATCTGGAGAGTGAAGTCGCGGATGAAAATTGGATCTGTCGTTGGATTATTGACGCCGGCTTCAATTAGAAAAACAATGCGAGCATTGTGGTCATGGTCATCCAGAACACCAAGCTCTTCCCAAGAACATCTGCTGGTGAATGATTCAATTTCAAGCTTTGGTCGTTTTAGTTTGGCTTTCAAGAAGCGGAAAGCACCAATAGCCCAAGCCAAAATGCCGACAGCAATCCACTTTAGTAAGTCAACAGTGCTTCCGTGGCTCTCAATCCAAGAAATGATGTCTGTCAGAATCGATGGAAGTGTCATAGCAAACCTAACGCCTGAGTTAAGCCGCCCCG
>JBAQRU010000117.1:0-2574 GCA_049296025.1 Lysobacteraceae bacterium
TGGCTGTCGGCGTATCGCGTCGCGCGCGCGATCGAACAATTTCTTGCGGTGCCGGTCGCGGCGCAGCGCGCACCCGGCAGCGCCGGTGGTGTTGTCGATCTGGGCCGGGGTTCGACCGGCATCGATATCGGTCAGCGCTGGGCGAATGCGCGCGGCTCGATCGCGTTGGGCATCGAAGCCGTGCGTCTCGATGAAACCCGTCGCGGTTACGAGAATTTCGTCGGCGATCGACTGGGCGTGCGCGGCCGTCTGCGCCGCGACGAGCGCAATCGCGTCGATGCCTTCGATCTGTACGGCGCTGGCGACGTCCGTTTCGGCGACGATTGGACAGTATCGCTGGGCGCGCGCCGCGCCGCGCTGCATTTCGAAAGCGACGACCGCTATCTTGCCAACGGCGACGACAGCGGCGGGCGGCGCGACGTGCGGACCGCGTGGTCGTTCGGCGCGGTGCGTGCGTTTTCGCTCGGCGAAATCCATGCGAGCTACGGTCGCGGTTTCGAGACGCCGACCTTGAACGAGCGGGCGTACCGGCCGGATGGCGTGTCGGGCTTCAATCACGACCTGCGGGCGGCGGATCTGCGTTCGTTCGAAGTCGGCGCGCGCTGGCGCGGCGGCTGGGGGGATGCCTCGCTGGCCCTGTATCGCGTCGATGGCGAGGACGACATCGTGCCTGCGCTCAATCGCGGTGGGCGCGCCAGTTTCGCCAATGCGGGCACGACACGACGCGAGGGCATCGAGTTCGGCGTGGCCGGCGAGGTCGGTGCGAACTGGGGCTATGCGCTGGCGGCGAGCTGGATCGATGCGCGCTTCGTCGACGGCTTCACGTTCGCGGTCGCCAACGGGTCGCTGGTCGAAACCCGGATCGTCGAAGCCGGCAATCGCATTCCCGGGATTCCGCGCGCCGATCTGTTCGCCGAATGGACATGGCGTTCCGACGATGACCGCTGGTCGAGCGCGCTGGAAGGGCGTTGGCTCGGCGAGATCGCGACCGACGATCGCAACACCGATGCTGCGCAAGGTCATGCGCGTTTCGCATGGCGCGGGCAGTGGCGCGCGCGACGCGATCGGGGTTGGCATGCGTTCCTGCGGATCGACAATCTGTTCGATCGCAGCGGTGCGGGCTCGGTGATCGTCAACGAGGCCAACGGCCGTTACTTCGAGCCCGACATCGGCCGCAGCGCGACCGTCGCCATCGGCTGGTCGGGGCGGCGCTAGGCCGCCCGGGTCGAGAGCACTGCGATCAGGAAAGACCGAGCGCGGCGAGCAGCCGCTGGATCCAGTTGCGCTCGTCGCGTTGGCGCGCGCGGATCGCACGCGAGCTTTCGCGCATCGACTCGCCGTACGCGGGCTGCGGATTGGCCGGCAGGTTGGCCATGATCCGGGTGTCGTCGGTGGCCACGTATTGCGGCGCGATGTCGCTGCCCTGGAAGATGCCCATCGGCGTGTAGTTGGTGTAGCCGGGGAAGACGGTGCCGAGTTTGTTGTTGCCCATGCGCCGGATCAGCAACTCCGAGAACACGCGGCGGAAGTCGGTGGTCACCGGGATGTCGCCGAAATAGGGCGACAGCACCTGCGGGTCCAATCCTAGCCACTGGCCGTAGAACTTCCGTCCGTTCACCGGCCCGCCGAGCACCAGCATCGGATTGCCATAGCCGTGGTCGGTGCCGCTGCTGCCGTTCTGGCGCACGCGACGGCCGAATTCCGACTGCACGATCACGGTGACGCGCGCGGCTTCGCCGCCGGTGTTGAGGTCGTTGTAGAACGCGGTCAGCGCTTCGGAGAGTTCGACGATCTTGTTCTGGTAGTAGTGGTAACCGCTGCCGGCGGTGCCCTGGCCGTCGTGGGTGTCCCAGCCGCCGAGGTCGAGCGTGGCGATGCGCAGGCCGAGGTTGAAGCGGATCGATTGGGCGACCGTCCACAGTTGGCGCGCGAAGGTGGTGGTGGGCCATCCGGCGGGCAGCGTCGAGGTATACGCCTGCTGGCCGATCACGCGCAGCGAGGCATCGGCGCGCAGGCCGCCGACTTCGACACCGGTCTGGCCGGCCCACAGCGACGCCAGCGTCTCGTTGAGGCCCTTGGTGCCGGCAGGCATGCCGCTGCGGAACTGCTGCCACTGCCATGCGCCGGTGTTGAGCGAGAAATCGGTCGGACTGGGCATCGACAGCGCCTGTATCGAGCCCAACAGATTGGCCGGCTGGCGGCTGTTGACGGCGACGACCGGCATCACCGGGTTGCCGGTGACGCCCGGCTGGGTATTCCAGGCGCGGGTGAGCCAGCCGGTGCCGGTGCCCTGCTGTCCGGGCGTGCCGAGATCGAGATACAGCTGCGCGTCGAAGTGGCTGCGGGTGACGACGGTGGGCATGCCGCAGCTGTGCACGATCGCCAGCTTGCCGACGTCCCACAGGCCTTTCAGGCCCGCAGCGCCGGGGTGCAGACCGAAGCCCGTGGCGGTGCCGTTCGCCAAGGTCAGCGGCAATGCGCCGTAGGTGCCGCTGGCAGCGATGTTCAGCGAAGGCCGCGCCTCCTCGTAAAAGCTCCGGTCGTTGCCGGAGACGGGCGGCACCAGATTCAGTC
>JBAQRU010000118.1:0-3832 GCA_049296025.1 Lysobacteraceae bacterium
GCCACCGAAACGCTCTGCGCCAATCTTCGTCAGCGCCGCCGTCAGCGTCGTCTTGCCGTGGTCCACGTGACCGATCGTCCCCACGTTCACGTGAGGCTTGGTGCGCTCGAACTTACCCTTTGCCATGTGATATCTCTCTTTTTATCTGAATGCTTGAATGATCTGAAATGCTGTGGAAAGCAAGACCGGCCTCAGCCGGCCCCGCCTCAGCTCTTCTTGATGATCGAATCGGCGATATTGGTCGGCGCTTCGGCGTAGTGATCGAACTCCATCGTGAAGGTCGCACGACCTTGGGTCAGAGAGCGAATCGTCGTCGCATACCCGAACATTTCGCCCAGCGGCACCATCGCATTGATGGTCTTGCCCGACGGCGTGTCGTCCTGGCCCTGAAGCAGGCCGCGACGACGGCTTAGATCGCCCATCACGTCGCCGACGTAGTCTTCCGGGGTCACCACTTCGACCTTCATGATCGGCTCCAGCAGAACCGGGTCAGCCTTGCGGAAACCTTCCTTGAAGGCCATCGACGCGGCGAGCTTGAACGCCATTTCCGACGAGTCGACGTCGTGGTACGAACCGAACACCAGTTTGGCTTTCACGCCCACCACCGGGAAGCCCGCCAGCGGGCCGCTGGTGATGGTTTCGCGCATGCCCTTCTCGACCGCCGGGATGAATTCCTTCGGAATCACGCCGCCGGTGATGTCATTGATGAACAGGAAATCGTTCTTGACATCTTCATTGGCGCGATCGGCTTCGGTCATCGGCGACAGCTCGATCACGACGTGGCCGTACTGACCCTTACCACCCGACTGCTTGGCGTGTTTGTAGTCGGACTTCACATCCGACTTGCGGATGGTTTCACGATAGGCCACCTGAGGCTTGCCCACGTTGGCTTCGACATTGAACTCACGCCGCATACGGTCGACGAGGATGTCCAGGTGCAGCTCGCCCATACCAGCAATAATGGTCTGGCCGGATTCCTCGTCGGTGCGGACACGGAACGAGGGATCTTCCTGGGCCAGACGACCGAGGGCAATACCCATCTTTTCCTGGTCGGACTTGGTCTTCGGTTCAACCGCCATCGAGATGACGGGCTCCGGGAAGATCATGCGCTCAAGCGTGATGATGTGATCCTGCGAGCACAGCGTGTCGCCGGTGGTCACATCTTTCAGACCGACCGCAGCGGCGATATCGCCGGCGTTGACCTGCTTGATTTCTTCGCGGTTGTTGGCGTGCATCTGAAGAATACGGCCGATGCGCTCTTTCTTCGACTTGACCGGATTGTAGACCTGGTCGCCGGAGTTGAGCGTGCCCGAGTAGACGCGGAAGAACGTCAGCGAACCGACGAACGGGTCGGTCATGATCTTGAACGCGAGCGCCGAGAACGGTGCCTTGTCATCGGCCGCACGGGTGTCTTCCTTGTCGTTTTCGTCGATACCAGGCACCGGCGGACGATCAAGCGGCGATGGCAGCAGCTGCACGACGGCGTCGAGCATCGCCTGCACGCCCTTGTTCTTGAACGCGGTGCCGCACAACACGGGAACGATCTCCACGCGCAGCGTACGGGTGCGGATGCCGAAGATGATTTCTTCTTCGGTCAACTCGCCCTCGTTGAGGTACTTGTCCATCAGCTCTTCGTTGGCCTCGGCAGCAGCCTCGACCATGAAGTTGCGCGCTTCTTTGGCCTTGTCGACCAGATGCGCCGGAATATCGCCATAGGTGAAGGTGGCGCCCTTGTCTTCCATGTTCCAGATGATGGCTTTCATCTTGAGGAGGTCGACCACGCCTTCGAAGCCTTCTTCCGCGCCGATCGGCACCTGCATCGGCACCGCGTACGCGCCCAGGCGCGACTTCAGCTGCTCAACGACCTTGTCGAAGTTGGCGCCGGTACGATCCATCTTGTTGACGAAGGCCATGCGCGGCACGGCGTACTTGTTGGCCTGGCGCCACACGGTCTCGGACTGCGGCTGGACGCCGCCGACCGCGCACAACACGAACACCGCGCCATCGAGCACGCGCAGCGAACGCTCGACTTCGATGGTGAAGTCGACGTGCCCGGGGGTGTCGATGATGTTGAAGCGGTGCTCTTCGAAGGATTTGTCCATTCCCTTCCAGAACGCCGTCGTGGCGGCGGAAGTGATGGTGATGCCGCGCTCCTGCTCCTGCTCCATCCAGTCCATCGTCGCAGCACCTTCGTGCACTTCGCCGATCTTGTGGTTGACGCCCGTGTAGAACAGGATGCGTTCGGTCGTGGTCGTCTTGCCGGCATCGATGTGCGCCATGATGCCGAAGTTGCGGTAACGCTCGATGGGAGTGGTACGGGCCACGGTGATTCTCTCGTCTTGATGCCCGGCGTTCGGATTGGACGAATGCGCGGGCCTGAATGGCCGGACGCCGCCTTGCGGCGGCTCCGGAGTCTGGATCGCCGATACGCTGCGCCCAGTGACGGAACGAGCAGCATCGGGGTAGCGTCTGCGTGCTGTGAGGCAGACGCCTGTAGGGGTATCGTCGCCGACACCCGCAACGCGCGTTCGCACGCTGCTACAGCGGTTTCATCACCAGCGGTAGTGGGCGAACGCCTTGTTCGCTTCCGCCATGCGGTGCGTTTCTTCGCGCTTCTTGATCGCGCCACCACGGTTTTCCGAGGCGTCGATCAGTTCGGCTGCAAGCTTGCGCGGCATCGAATTCTCGCCGCGCTTACGTGCGGATTCGATCAGCCAGCGCATGGCCAACGCCATGCGACGGGACGAACGCACTTCGACCGGCACCTGATAGGTGGCACCGCCGACGCGACGCGACTTCACTTCGACCGACGGAGCGACGTTGCCGAGCGCTTTTTCGACCAGTTCGAGCGAGTTGGGGTTTTTTTCGTTGATCACGTCCATCGCGCCATAAACGATCTTCTCGGCGATGGATTTCTTGCCGCTCTGCATCACCATGTTGATGAAGCGGGCGATCGTTTCGCTGCCGTGCTTGGGGTCGGGCAGGACGGTGCGCTGGGGAGTGGAGCCTTTACGGGACATAGTCGATTACCAGTCACTGTAGGGTGGGCTTCAGCCCACCATTGCGGGATATCTGTTTGCGACGCGCGTGGGCCGAATCGCTTCGATCATTGCGACCCCCGATGAGGAAGGTCGCGATGGCGGGCATAAAGCCCACCCGACGAAGCGTTCGATCAGGACTTCGGACGCTTGGCGCCGTACTTCGAACGGCTCTGGCGACGCTTGGCGACACCGGCGGCATCGAGTGCGCCGCGCACGGTGTGGTAGCGCACGCCCGGCAAGTCCTTGACGCGACCGCCGCGGATCAGGACCACCGAGTGCTCCTGAAGGTTGTGGCCTTCGCCACCGATATACGAAATGACTTCGTAGCCGTTGGTCAGGCGCACCTTGGCGACCTTGCGGAGCGCCGAGTTCGGCTTCTTCGGGGTCGTGGTGTAGACACGGGTGCAGACGCCGCGACGCTGCGGGCAGTTGGCGAGCGCCGGCGAGGTGCTCTTGTAGACTTCTGGGTTGCGCGGCTTACGCACGAGCTGGTTGATCGTTGCCATCAGAGTATGGGTCGCTGGTTGGTCTATGAGCTGAGCCGCAACACCCGACGGATACTGCGACGACAAAAAATGCCGGCACACCGGGAAACCGATCTGCCGACACACTTAAATGCTTTGCCCGCTTCGGCTTGGTGAGCCGTCGCGGTCCCGGAATCGCACACCGCCTAGGCAGTCGCGCTTCCGGACTTTCCCGCCCTCCTGGGCCGAATACGAGGCACATCCTGTAGCCTCATTTCGTGATCTGGGCGGCCTGAACCGCCTGAAGTGGCGCGCAGTCTACAACAG
>JBAQRU010000119.1:0-9435 GCA_049296025.1 Lysobacteraceae bacterium
GGTTGCGACTGCGGCGGCAGGTGCCGGCGTTGCGGGCCGGATGCGGTCGGGCGCTGTCGTCATTGATGGCAGCGACGCGGTTGGCATCGCGCGGTGGGTCGCTGGTGCGGCGGGCTGCACCGCTGGCGCTGCGGGCCGGCGCAACGAAGACGTATCCGGCACGTCCGCTGCGCCCGCCGTTTCGACCAGATCGAGTATCGTGGCCGCAACATGCGTGCGTGGTTCGAAGATGCCCGGACGGCGACGTTCCAGGATCGGCAGCGGCGACTGCATCGCGCGCAGCTGCGTTCGCCCGACCAGATGGCCGAGAAATCCCAGGCCGGTCGCAGCGTGGTGAGCGTTCGCGCTCATGCCTGCACCAGATCGAGATAGAACCGGCGACGGATCGGGGACATCGTCAGGATGTCGCGCTCGCTCCAGGCGTAGTGCCGGGCGAGCGCATGCACTTCGGCGAGCAGATCCTGCGCCCAGTCGTCGAGCTCGCCCCACAGATAGTCCGCGATGTCCAATGCCGCCGACCAGACGTGACCGCAGGCCGGGCAGTTCACGCCGATCCGCAGATCGGCCGTCGGGTCCTGTTCGGCCATCGCTGCGCTCAGCTGTTGCTGGACATGGATCGGCAGCGCTGGCGATGCGATCGGCGCGTCATCGCGATACGCCTCGATCACGCAGCGCTGCAGCAGCGAAGCCGCCGCCGTGTCGATGCCGGTGCCGGCGGGAAGATCGAGCAGATCGTCGCTGCAGGGCAGTCGGAAGCGCACGCGATAATTGTCCTGCGCCCATTGCAGCGGTTCGCGCGGCTGCGGCAGATGCGCCGGTGGCGTGCACACGTCGCGCACCAGGAAGCGCGATTCCAGACGCTCGCCGCACTGCGGGCACGATGCGATGGTCTGCAGGCCGGGCCCGAACAATGACTCCTGCAGCAGGAACAGGCAGGCGTCGCGGTCGCCGATGCTGACCTGGCGCCACTGCGTCGGATTCAACTCCGGCCAGACCGCGCCCAGCAGACCGAGCGAGCGCTCGGTCGATGTCGCGCCGTGCAGGGTTTCCCACGCCTGCAGCAGCGTTTCGGCCATGGCGGTGACGGCGGTCATCGGGGGATGCCAGAGCGCGGCGCCGGCTCAGGCCGGCTCGGTGAAGGTCGGCTCACCCGGTTCGACCACGGCGAGATCGCGCTCCCAGCCCTCGTTCTCTAGCTTGATGTGCTGGATCGCGACGGCGTTGGCGTTGGCGTCCAGATCGGGCAGCGACTGGAACTCCGACACCCAGCAGCGGAACACGTTGTACGCGATCGCCAGTTGCCCGGCTTCGTTGTACACCTCGATGGTCAGATTCTTGCGGAAGTCCGACAGCGACACTTCCGAGCCGAGCCCGGCGCCGAAATTCCAGATCTTGTTCGCCCACTGTTCGAATTCCTTGTCGTGGGTGACCCCGCGTTCGAGCGTGATCGCCTCGAACTCGGTGCGTCCCGGCGATTTCCGGCTGGTGCTGGGGTCGCCGCCTTCGCGGTGCTTGACCACCTCGGTGGTGCGTTTGAGCGCGCTGATCTTGCTGACGCCGGCCACGGGCTTGCCGTCCCACTTGATCTGGAACTTGAAGTTCTTGTACGGATCGAAGCGCTGCGCATTGATTGTGAACTGGGCCATGAATGGTTCTCCACGAAGCTTGAGCTGCGAATGTGTGCGGAATCCCTGAAGTTCAGTCAGACGTCGATCTGTCCGGCGATCTGCTGCAGCTTCAGGACCACGAATTCAGCCGGTTTCAGCGGCGCGAACCCGACCACGACATTGACGATGCCGAGGTTGATGTCGTTCTGCGTGGTGGTGTCCTTGTCGCAGCGGACGAAATACGCATCGCGCGGCGAACTGCCCTGGAATGCGCCCTGGCGGAACATGTTGTGCATGAACGCGCCGACGTTGAGCCGGATCTGCGCCCACAGCGGTTCGTCGTTGGGTTCAAACACCGCCCACTTCAGTCCACGGAACAGGCTTTCCTCGATGAACAGCGCAGTGCGCCGCACCGGCACGTATTTGTATTCATCGGAAAGTTGATCCGCGCCGCGCAGCGTGCGCGCGCCCCAGACCACGCGGCCGGTCCCCGGCAGCGAACGCAGGCAGTTGATGCCGAGCGGATTGAGTTCGCCGTTTTCCGGGTCGGTCAACGGCACCGACAGCTGCGGCACACCGACCAGGGTCGCGTCGAAACCCGCCGGTGCCTTCCACACGCCGCGATTGGCGTCGGTGCGCGCGAACACGCCGGCCACCGCGCCGCAGGCGGCGAAGGTTTCGACCTGACCGTCGCGCAGCGGATTGGGCTGGCGCAGGCGCGGGAAGAACAGCGCCGCATTGCGGCTGCGCGTACCGACCGCATCGTTGTCGAGGTCGTTGAAACCGTCGCGCGCCTTGTCCTTGGTGGTCCAGGGTTTCGGCGCATCCAGCAACAGCATCGCACGACGTCTTTCGCAGTAACTCGCGGCCGACGCCACCAGCCCCGCATCGATGTCGATGGCGTCGGTTGCGGCACGATACGGCGGAATGCACAGCAGATTGAACAGATCGGTCTGCTCCAGCGCGTACATGCCTTTCTTTTCGGTTTCGCCGTTGGCCGGCAGGAAATCCGCAACCGAAAGCGCCAGACCGTCCGACACCGCTTTGGCGGCATCCGACAGGGCGGTATCCAGCGCGGCTTTCGCGGCGGCGATGGCGGCCAGTTCGGCGGCGACATCGGCAGCCGGATCGGCGTTGCGCTTGTCGGTCAATGCTTTCTTGGCGGCGGCGTGGACGTCTTCCTTCACGCTGAGGCTGTCCTTGCCCGCAGCGATCGCTTCACTGCCGTCCGGCGCCGCTGCGCTGACGATCAGCGATGACTCGGCGGCGAGGACGCGATCGATCCGTCGCGGGCTTTCGACCGCGGTCAGATTGAGATAGCGCTCGCTGCGGCCGGTGGCGACATCGCGCACGCTCAGGTTGAAGAGTTGCGCTTTGGTGACGCCGAGCATCGCTGCGGCCGCATCGGACACGTTGTCCAGATCGATAGCGACGCGCAAGCCATTGCCCCAGCGGCCCTCGCTGGCGGCGAGGAAGTCGAAATCGCCGACCGCGATCGCGCGCATCGACGCTGGCGGCGCGGGCGGATTCGAGTCCGGAATGTTCGCGGCATCGGCGTGGTACAGACGCACGATCACCGCCTGCGCGCCGCCGTTGACGAAGAAATCGCGGACCGCGAAGCCGAGCGCGGCGTCGTTCCAGAGGCTGCCGAAGCGGGCCTCGAAATCGCCGAAACTGTTGACGATGACGGCCTTGTTGACCGGCCCGCGCTGGGCGCGGCCGATGAAGGCCGTGATCGAGGTCGCGACCCCGGTGATCGTGCGTACGCCGCTGGAAATCTCTTCGACGTAGACGCCCGGGTAGGTGAGCGCAGCAGGCATAACCATTCTCCTTGCAGTGATTCGTGTGGAGTGTTCGTGTGGCGTGTTTGTCCGAACGTTTCCGGTATCCGGTCTTCTTGAGCGCAATACTTGTTGAATACGATGCTTGCGATCCTGTTGAAGTGCGACCTCGATGAGATGCAGGCTTCAATGAAACGCGGCCATCGTCAGCGTGGGTCGTTGTTCCTTACGTACAGTGCGGCGCCGTTCGGCAATTGCCGCACCTGCAATTCGCCTTGCAGCACCAATTGCTGCAGCACCGCTTCGATGCGCGCCTGCGCGGTCACGTAACGCTGTCTCGGCAACCACCAGTTGGCGATGCCCTCGAGCGTATCCGCGGCCTGCGGATGCCGGCCCAGATAGGACAACACCGCTGCTTCGATCTCGAGTTCCGCGCAATCCCTGTTGCGATCATCAGTGTTCATCTCCGCGATTCCGCGTTTGCATGCAAGTCGCTTCTGCACTTTTGCATTTCTGCATTCCCGTACTTCAGCAATCTTCATGCCAGGCGATCGAGTGCGGAAAACAGCGGCAAACGCTTGATTTTTTGTGTAGAAGCGCGCTCTTCCCGGGTCTTCCTTTACCCGGCCGCAAGCGAACCGGGTGTCGAAATACCCGGCAACATCGCATCGATTCCACTCGCGTCCGTCACCTGCCGGGCGAGTCTTTGCGGCGACGCGCAAAAGAGCGCGTCTCGTGTTTCACGAGATGATGGAAGTGCCCGCGGCGCAGGCCAGCGCCGCTCAGTCCGGCGAAGCGCTGTGGTGTTCGATACCGTGGCGTTTGAGCATCTTTCCGAGCTGGCGGCGCTCGGTGCCCGACAGTCGCGCGGCGCGACTGACGTTGCCGTCGGCGCGTTGCATCAGCGCAGTCAGATATCTGCGCTCGAACGACCGGATCGCATGCTGTTTGGCGGCCGCGAACAGGTGCCCGGTGTCCTCCGATGACGTACCGCCGCTGCTGGAACCCGCATGGCAGCCCCAGATCGCCGGTTCCGCCAGCACCAGTTCGCCCAGACCGATGATGCCGGAATCCGAGCGCATGCATGCGCGCAGAATCACGTTCTCCAGTTCGCGCACGTTTCCGGGCCATCGGTGGCGTGCCAGCGCATCCAGCGCTTCGGCGGTCCATTCGCGCGGGCCGATATCCAGCCGCCCGACCGTATCGCGGAGCAATTGTCTCGCCAGCAGGATGACGTCCTCTTCGCGGTCGCGCAGCGGCGGCAGGGCGACATGCAGCGGATTCAGGCGATAGAACAGGTCGCGCCGGAAATGACCGGCATCGACCGCCGCGCCCAGCGACAGATTGGTCGCGGCGACGATGCGCACATCGGCGATGCGCAGCGGACGTTCGCCCACTGCGCGGAATTCCCCGTTCTGCAGAAAGCGCAGCAGCGTGGTCTGCGCATGCAGCGAGAGCGAATCGATTTCATCCAGGAACAGGGTGCCGCCGCGCGCGTATTCGACCAGTCCGGCCTCGTTGCTCTTGGCGTCGGTGAACGCGCCCCGGCGGTGTCCGAACAGCGCCGATTCGATCAGATTGTCCTGCAACGCCCCGCAATTGACCGGCACGAACGGGCCCAGGCTGCGCGCACTGGCATAGTGGATCTCGCGCGCGGCCAGTTCCTTGCCGGTGCCGGTTTCGCCTTCGATCAACACGGGCGCATTGCAGGCCGCATAGCGCTGCAACAGGCGATGCGCCCGCTGGAACGCCTCGGACTGGCCGATCATCGTCAAGGTCCGGCCTTGTGCCGTGGATGCGTATGCGACGGTGGCTTCGTTCATGGGGAACCCTTCCTTCAGCGCAACCACACGCCGACCGCCTACCGGCTCGGCACCCTCGTCCCCTTCCGCAACATCAGAACGCGGAAACAGCCGCCGCTCCGGCCAAATTTTCCGTGAATGGCGAAGGGCTGCGCCCGCGCCCTGTCGGCGTCGATGCAATCGCGCGTGCGCCAGAGCGCCATCGTCAGTGCCATCGATCGCGCGATTCAAGCGCCTGCGCTGCATGCCACCGGTTCATGGGCGCCAGGCAATCCCGGCATTTCCCGTCGCCCGCCGGGTTCCAGGGCACCAGCCCCCCGCGATTGGCGATCTGCGATTGGTGATTCCTATCGTGCCGCAGGGAGCCGAGGGGCCGTCGCTGCGGCGCCCGTCGTTGTCGCGGCGCAGGGGCCGAAGATATCCAGCGCCGGCTTGCGCACGCCGGTTCCCACATCGGCGAGGCCGAGCACGCTGTGGAAGAAATTGTCGTGCGACAGCGGCGCATCGGCGCGGTTGCGCAGGCAATCCGGATCCAGGCCGCGACGTGCGCTGAAACGATCCGCCGCCCAGAACATCATCGGCACGCGGGTCTGCTGGTCCGGCGCGATCGCATACGGCGCGCCGTGGAGATACAGGCCATGTTCGCCCAGCGATTCGCCGTGGTCGGAAACGTAGAGCAGCGCCGGGTCGATGCGCGGATCGTCGCGCAGCAGTTCCGCGGCGCTGGCGAGGATATGGTCCGCATACAGGATGGTGTTGTCGTAGGTGTTGCGCAGCTGCTGGTCGCTGCACTGCTGCAATTCGTTGGTGCGGCATTCCGGCACGAACTTCGCGAACTCTTTCGGATAGCGCGCGTAATACGCCGGGCCGTGGCTGCCCAGCAGGTGGACTACGAAAACGGTGTCGCGCTTCACCGCTGGAAGTTCCTTGCGCAACTGCGCGAGCAGCACTTCGTCGAAGCAGCCCTCGGCGTTGCACAGCTTCGGGTCTTCGGTATTGCCCAGAAAGATTTCCTTCGCGCGCTTCGCCAGCTTCTTGCTGCCGGTGTTGTTGTCGAGCCAGATCGCGTCGTAGCCGCCGCGCATCAGCACATCAAGCAGGTTCTCGCGGTATTTCGCGACGCCATCCTTGTAATCGCGCCGACCCATGTCGGTGAACATGCACGGCAGCGAGGTCGCGGTGTTGGTGCCGCAGCTGCTGACGTTGCTGAAATTGACGATGCCCAGCGCACGCATCCTCGGATCGGTGGCGCGGTCGTAGCCGTTGCTGGAATAACTGGAGGCGCGCGCGGATTCGCCAATCGCCAAGAGCAGCACCACCGGGCGCCCGTTTGTCGGCAATGCGGGGCCGCGACGCGCGTCCTCGCCGATCTTTTCCAGCGGCCGGTTGTCGTTGCGGGCGTGATCGAGATAGGACAGGTTCGCCGCGAGCAGCGCGAACGGATTCGCGATGTGGCGCAGCTCCATGTGATTGCGCAGCAGCGAGGCGATGTCCTTGCCGAAGCCGGCGGCGGCCACGCCGAGCAGTACGAAGGCGATCACCGCCAGCTTCAGCCGCGACAGGACTTCGCGGACCGGGCCCTGCCAGTCGATCTTGATCCACCACAGCAGCGCCGCCGGCAGGATGCCCAGTGCGCCGATGCTGAGCAGCATCCGCAGGTTGATCCACTCGCCGGCTTCGCGGGCGTCGGTTTCGTAGACGCTGGCCAGGGCATGGCGATCGATCACCGCGCCGAATTCGCCGATGAAATACGCGGCGCCTGCCGCGAGGATCAGCGCCAGGGCCAGGCCCGGCTTGAATGTCCAGCGCAGGCTCAGCGGCAACAGCATCAGCAGCGTGAGGCCGAACAGCGCGGCGCCGATCGATGCGATCACGCCGACGCCACGCAGACCCTCCAGACCCGACGAATCGAACACGATGCCCCAGAAGCGGGTGTTCAGCGCAACGACCATGAAGCCGACGACCAGCAGCAGCAGGACATTGGCGCGGAGGGTCGGGCGTGCGAGTTTCGATGTCTTCTTCATCACGTCAGCTTCCCGGGTGCGGCTTAGCGCAACATTATGGCGATCGCAAAGTTTTGCGATGTTTTCGTTAGTTTTGCGCTAATGGCGGCGCAACCCGAAGGGCTGGGCCGCAGGGCGCGGAGCATGCGGAGACTGCAAACAGGCTCCAAGAATCACTTCAAGGTGCGCTCGAAGAGTTCGTGGATGCGCCGGTATTCGTCGTACCAGGCGTCCGGATGGGTGAAGCTGTGGCGCTCCAGCGGATAGCCGGCCAGCACCCATTTGTCCTTGCGCAGTTCGATCAGCTTCTGCGACAGCATCACCGAATCGCGGTAGAAGACGTTGTCGTCGATCATGCCGTGGCAGATCAGCAGGTGGTCGCGCAGGCCGGAGGCCAGTTCGATCGGCGATGAGCGCAGATAGGCTTCGGGGTCGATTTCGGGCGTGTTGAGGATGTTGCTGGTGTATTCGTGGTTGTACTGCGACCAGTCGGCGACCGGGCGCAGCGCGGCGCCGGCCTTGAACACGCCGGGCTGCTTGAACAGCGCCATGAAGGTCATGAAGCCGCCGTAGCTGCCGCCGTAGATGCCGACGCGGTCGCGGTCGCCCTGCTTGTTGGCGACGAGCCAGTCGATGCCGTCCAGATAATCCTGCAGTTCGGGCTCGCCCATGTGCCGGTAGATCGCGGTGCGCCAGTCGCGGCCGTAGCCTTCGGACGCGCGGAAATCCAGATCCAGCACGATGTAGCCCTGCTGCACCAGCAGGTTGTGGAACATCTGTTCGCGGAAGTAGTTCGGATATCTGTCGCTGACGTTCTGCAGATAACCGGCGCCGTGGACGAACAGCACCACCGGATAGGTTCTGCCTGCTTCCGGCCGCTGCGGACCGTAATACTTGCCCCAGATATCGCCTGCGCCGTGCTTCGATGGCACCTTCACGTATTCGGGGGCGACCCAGTCCTGCGCCTTGAACTCGGCCGTGCGCGTATCGGTGAGTTCGCGCGCATCGCCACCGCCGGTATCCACCACCGCGAGCTGCGGCGGCAGATAGCTGTCGGAATGGCGCACCAGCAGCTTGCCGCCATCGGGCGAAGCGACGAAATCCTCGACGCCGTCCAGCGCGGTGAGTTCGCGCACCGCACCGCCGGCCACCGGCACATCGCAGACTTCGTAATCGCCCGGCCAGGCGCGGTTGCACAGGAACTGGAAGCGGTTGCCGTCGGCGGAGAGCGTCGGCGACGAGGCTTCCCACTTGCCGGACGTCAATCCGCGCGATTTTCCGCCATCGTTGACGTAGAGATGCGAGTAGCCGCTTTCCTCGGACAGGTACCACAGCGTTTTGCCGTCGCGCAGCCAGCCGAAATCGTTGTAGTTCCAGTTGATCCAGGCGTTGTCGGTCAGGCGATGCCGCGACTGCAGCCTGGCGCCCTGCAGATCAACGCTGGCCAGCCAGCGGTCCTTGTTGTCGATGGCGCGGATCAGCACCGCAGCGTTGCGGCCGTCGTCGCTCCAGTGGATCGCCGGGCCGTTGCCGTCGCCATCGGTTTCGATGCGCGCCGCGCGATTGCCTTTCAGCGCATCCTGCTTCGCGGCTTTGCGCAACGCGGCGAGCGGGTCGTCGCCGATCCCCGGCAACGTGTCGAACTTGAGTTCGCTCGCCTTCGCGCCGGTGATATCGACCAGCCACAGCGTGTGCGGAATCGGCGCGTTGCGGCCGACGCGGGTGCGCACTTCCTCGAATTCCTCGTAGCCCGATTCGGTCACGTATTTCGGCATCTTGCCGGCGGTGCCGCCATCGGCGCCTTTCGCCGTGGTCACGACCAGCAGCCAGCGGCCGTCGGGCGAGAGCGCGCTGTCGGCGATCTCGACATTCTTGCCCAGATACACCGGTGCGGGCGCACGAGTCGAATCGACGACGCGCCACGCCTGCTCCTGCTTGCGCGCGGCTTCGCGGCGTTCGCGATCGTTCTTCAGGGTGTCGATCAGGCGCAGCTGGCGGTCGCGAAGATCGTCGGCGGCGGGCGCTTTGCCCGGGTCGTCTGTGGCCTGCACATTCGCCGCCTGCACCACGCCATTCGCAGCGGTCCAGCGGAACCAGTCGTTGCCGGCGCGCCAGACCAGGCCGCCGTCGCGGCTCCACTCCGGCAGCGATTCCTGCGCTTCGCTGCGGGTGAGCTGGGTCAACGCGCCGTTGCGCAGGTCGCGCACGAAGATGTCGCCGTTGCGCGCGTAGGCCATGCGCG
>JBAQRU010000120.1:0-4900 GCA_049296025.1 Lysobacteraceae bacterium
CGATCACGCCGGGCACCGACTGCAGGCGCCGGGTGAGATCGCCCAGCGACGCGCGCTTGCCGGCGATTTCCAGCAGATCGGATTGGCGGCCGCACAGCACGAAAGTGTTGTCGGCGCGCAATTCGACCAGGTCGGCCAGGGCCACCGGCGCGGGCAGATGCGGCGCTTCCACCAGGGTGCCGTCGGGCTGCGGATGCAGATGCACGCCGGGATAAGCGCGCCATGCGTCTTCGTGCGCAGTGCGGCGATGGGCGACGATGCAGATCTCGGTGGCGCCGAACATCTCGCGCACTTCGCAGCCGAAGCGCTGTTCGGCGGCGGCGGCCAGCGCCTGCGGCAGCGGTGCGGTCGCAGTCACCACACCCGCCAGCGGCGGCAAAGCGATGCCGGATTCCACCAGAGCGCGCAGATGCACCGGCGTGGTCACCAGCAGCGCGGGCGCGTCGGCGTGCGCCAATGCGCTGGCGACATCCTCGGGGAAAAACGGCCGGTCGCCATGCACGGCGACCGGCGCCAGCAGCGGCAGCAGCACCGACAGCTCCATGCCGTACATGTGCTGCGGCGGCACGGTGGCGACGACCGGCAGGATGCTGTCTCCGGCGGCGTCCGTATCGGGCCACAGATGGCGCAGCGCGGCGACATTCTGCGCGGTGCTGATGCGCAGACTGGCCCAGGTCTTGGGATTGGCTTTCGGGGTGCCGGTGCTTCCGGAGGTGAAGCCGATCATCGCGATCGCATCGGCATCGACCTCGGGGATGCGTCCGTCGAGCGCGTGTTCTTCCAGTGCGTGTTCTTCCAGCGCATGTTCGTGCAGCGTGGAAAGCGGTTCGGGCAGCGCATGCAGCCGGGGCGGCGCGGGCGACAGCTCGATATCGCTGACGCAATAACTGTCGGGATACTGGCGGCGGACGTCTTCGATCGCCGTCGGCGCGCGCGAGGGCGGCAGCAGATTGATCTGGCCGCGCAGCGCGACCGCACAGAACGCGACCAGAAAGCGGTAGCGATCCTCGCAGAGATTGATCGCGCAGGCCGCTTCGGGCAGTCCGGCGGCGACGCTGCGCACGTCGGCGAGAAAGCGGTCCAGGGCGATGCGGCGGTGCGCATCGAAGGCGAAACTGCGGCCGGCCGGGCCTTCGGCGAGGGCGACACGGCGCAATGGAGAGGCCTCCGCGTTCGCACTGGCTCCGTGGGTTCCGATCGCTACCGGCATTCGTTCGCTGCTCCCGCCGTGTCCGGCAATGATGTTCCCGCTTCGGGCTTAGCTTACGCTGGCAGCCCCGCCGCTCCCAAACCGCACGGCCCTTGATTCGATCGGCGAACACCGCAGTTTTCGGCCCCGTGCAGTGCGCGTGGTGGCCGTATCGTCGGGGCGACCGCGCCGAGCCGCTGGTGCGCGCGTGGCTCGGCGCGCTGTGGGATCTGCCGGCGGACGCGTTGGCGCTGGCCCGCGATGGCTTCGGCCGGCCGCATCTGGATGGCGACCACCCCCATGCCGACATCAACTGGAGCCACAGCGGCGACTGGCTGATCGCCGCCTGCGTCGAGGGCGGGCGGGTCGGCATCGATATCGAACTGCTGCGGCCGCGCCCGAAAGCGCTGGCGCTGGCGAAGCGGTTCTTCGCACCGGAGGAAACCGCGTGGCTGGCGATGCTGGCCGGCGATCCTGCGCATCTGCAGCACGCCTTCACCCGGCTGTGGTGCGCGAAGGAAGCGCTGCTCAAGGCGCACGGTCGCGGCCTGTCGTTCGGGCTGGAAAAACTGCAGTTCGCGCTCGACGACAACGATGGCGCGCCGCAGCTGGTCGGCTGCGATCCGGCGCTGGGAGCCCCTGAGAATTGGCGGTTCGAAGCGTGGGCGCCGATGCCGGGGTATCTGGCAACGCTGGCCTGGCGTGGGCTTGGGGGAATAGAGCTCGGGGCTGAAGCCCCTCCTACAGCCCCTCCCACAAAAATACCTCCCGCATAATTCGCGCATGACGACCCACGATCTTCCCGCCGCCGCCCGCAACGATCTGGATGCCGGCCTGCAGGCGCTGCATCTCGACCCCGCACTGGCCAACCCGCTGGCGCGCTACCTGGCGCTGCTGCTGCGCTGGAACGCCACCTACAACCTCACCGCGATCCGCGACCCGCGCGAGATGGTGACCAAGCATCTGCTGGACTCGCTGGCGATGGCGCCGTTCGTCGCTTCGGTGCCGACCCTGGCCGATCTCGGCACCGGGCCGGGGCTGCCGGGCATCCCGCTGGCGATCGCGGTGCCGGGACTGCACGTGACCCTGGTGGAATCGAACGGCAAGAAAGCCCGGTTCATGCGCGAGGCGCTGCGGACCCTGGGCCTGGGCAATGCCGAAGTGGCCGAATCGCGGATCGAGGCCCTGGACCGTCCCGAAGCGTTCATGGCGATCACCGCCCGCGCCCTGGCCACACTGCCGCAGATTCTGACCCTGGGCGGGCATCTGCTGGCCGGGGACGGCGTGCTGCTGGCGATGAAGGGCACCCGCCCCGACGACGAAATCGCGGCCCTGCCCGCCGGCTGGGCGCTGCGGGACATCCATCCCCTGATCGTGCCCGGCCTGGACGCAGATCGGCATCTGGTGACGGTCGGCAGGACGAAATCGACCATCGGCTGACGGCAGCCGGGGCCGGCAACGGGCATAATCTGCGGTTCGGCCCGCGTCTTCACCGACGCCGGCACCCCGGTTCCACCCAGACCTCCCGAGACTTCCGGACCCCACCATGGCCCGCATCATCGCCATCGCCAACCAGAAAGGCGGAGTCGGCAAGACCACCACCTCGGTCAATCTCGCCGCCGCGCTGGCGCAGGCGCCCAAGCGGGTGCTGCTGGTCGATCTCGACGCCCAGGGCAACGCCACCATGGGCAGCGGCATCGACAAACGCGAGCTGGCCGGCTCCACCTGCGATGTGATGCTGGAGGAAATGCACGCCGCCGACGTGATCGTGCGTACGCCCGAAGCCTTCGACCTGATGCCCGGCAACAGCGACCTGACCGCCGCCGAGATCGAGCTGATGGACGAGCCGGGCCGCGAGCAGCGGCTGCGGCGCGCGCTGGAGCCGCTGCGCGAACGCTACGATTTCATCCTCGTCGACTGCCCACCGGCGCTGTCGCTGCTGACCTTGAATGCATTGACGGCCGCCGATTCGATCCTGGTGCCGATGCAGTGCGAGTACTACGCACTCGAAGGCCTCAGCGCGCTGCTGCAGACCATCGATGCATTGAAAGCCAAACTCAATCCGGCGCTGGAGATCGAAGGCGTGCTGCGCACCATGTTCGACGTGCGCAACAACCTCGCCAACGCGGTCTCGGCCGATCTCACCGCGCACTTCGGCGACAAAGTGTTCCGCACCATCATCCCGCGCAACGTGCGCCTGGCCGAGGCGCCCAGCCACGGCCAGAGCATCGTCGGTTACGACAAGGGATCGCGCGGGGCCATCGCTTACCTCGGGCTGGCCGGCGAAATCATCCGCCACCAGCGCGAACGCGCGCAAAAAACCGGTCCGGACAGTCCGCGCCCCCTTACCTCGGAGACTCGCGCATGACTGCTGCGAAGAAGCCGCGTGGCCTCGGCCGCGGCCTGGAAGCCCTGCTCGGCCCCAAAGCCGCCGCTGCGGCCCCCGCACTGGAAGCGACGCCCACCGACACGCTGCGGATGCTGCCGATCGATGCGCTGACGCCCGGCAAGTACCAGCCGCGCCGCGCGATGGACCCGGGCAAGCTCACCGAGCTGGCCGAATCGATCAAGGCGCAGGGCGTGATCCAGCCCGTCGTCGTGCGCGAAATCGCCAAGGACAAAGGCGGCAAGGTCTACGAAATCATCGCCGGCGAACGCCGCTGGCGCGCCTCGCAGCAGGCCGGGCTGACCGAACTGCCGGTCGTCATCCGCGTCGTCGACGACCGTACCGTGGTCGCGATGGCGCTGATCGAGAACATCCAGCGCGAAGACCTCAATCCTCTGGAAGAAGCGCAGGCGCTGCAGCGGCTGATCGACGAATTCGACCTCACCCACGCGCAGGCCGCCGAAGCCGTCGGCCGCTCGCGCGCTGCGGTCTCCAATCTGCTGCGTCTGCTGGAACTGCCGGCCGACATCCGCACGCTGGTGGAAACCCGCGCGCTGGAAATGGGCCATGCCCGCGCGCTGCTGTCGCTGGCGCCGCAGGCCGCGATCGCACTGGCGCGCCAGGCCGCCGAACTCGGCTGGTCGGTGCGCGAAGTCGAACACCGCGTGCAGCAGTACAGCGCCGGCCAGATCCCTTCGGGCACCAAGGCGAAAACCAACGGCGCCAAGGCCAAACCGCAGGCCGACATCGTCGCGCTGGAGCGCGACCTGTCCGAATCGCTGGGCACCAAAGTCAACGTGCTGCACGGCCGCGGCGGCAAGGGCCGGCTGGTGATCCACTACACCGACCTGGACACGCTGGAAGGCGTGCTGGAGCGGTTGAAGGCGCGTTGAGCGAATCAACTGTGTGCTTGATCAGTTTAAAGATAGAGGAATCCTGCTTTTATCGCGACCGCCTGCGCGCAGCCCGCTATGCAGCACTCGCCGACGCTGAAGGATTCGCTGAAATTTGCTTTGCCGTGGAATCACTGGGTATGCGTCTCCAAGGAGAGCAGATACACCTCGGTGGTTACAAGAAGTGCATTGCCAAATTGGCTGATCGTATTCCGGAACGGGCTCAGTTGGCTCGTGATTTTCCAGGCTGCTTTGCTCGATTTTGCGCGCTGTACGAAACTTTGAGAAATGCCAGAAACGATGCGATGCACACGGGCGCGTACGCACGGCACGCGACATCGGCAGCAATCGCGCTATGCATTCATCTGGAGAAAGCATTGATGGCAGTACCGATTCCCAAACCTAATGAAGTAAGGGACTACATGGTTAAGG
>JBAQRU010000121.1:0-20276 GCA_049296025.1 Lysobacteraceae bacterium
GTTGTGGCCACAGCTGCGCGCCCTGCGGCGCTCGCCCGGGCCGTGAGCAAGCATTCGTGAGCAGCCGGTCGTCGTTCGTCGAGCCCTCCGCGTCGGCGTCGACGACCCTGCGTGCGATGCGCGACACCGATATCGACGCGGTCATGGCGATCGAAACCCGCGCCTACCCGTTCCCGTGGACCGACGGCATCTTCCGCGACTGCCTCAACGCCTGCTATCCGTCGTGGCTGCTGATGGAGGGCGGCAGCATCATCGGCTATGGCGTGATCAGCGTCGCCGCGCGCGAGGCGCATATCCTCAATATCTGCATCGATCCCGACGCGCAGAGCCACGGCCACGGCCGCCGCCTGCTGCGCGCGCTGGTGCGGATCGCCCGCACCCAGAACGCCGAGCGCATTTTTCTGGAAGTGCGGCCCTCGAACCCGCGCGCGATCGCGCTGTATTTCGACGAAGGCTTCAACGAGATCGGCCGCCGCCCGCGTTACTACCCATCGCATCTGGGTCGCGAGGACGCGATCGTGATGGCGATGGAGTTGTTCGCCGAGGATTGATCGCGGAATAACCCAACCCCTCCCCTTCGCCTGCGGCGAAAGGGAGGGAGCAGGGCCGCCGCCGTGCGCGTTGTTCTGACAGAGGCGCTGCTTTTCTCCTTCACCGTGAGGTTCAGGGGACGAGGACGCCGCCCGGCGCGGCGAGCCACGAGCTGTCGAGCACATCATCGGGGTCGTTGCTGTGGCAGCTCTGACCGGAGCCCATTTCCAGGATGTGGGCATACTGGGTAACGGTGTTCACGTAGTGGCAATACCAGACCTGCGCGAGAGTCGGCGGCCGGGGCGGGAGCTGTCCGTAGATCGGTCGGGCCGATGCGCTGTCGGGCGACAGCGCGCCGCCCAATGCCAAGGCCAGTACGCATGCGATTTTCATGGCGTGTGTCATGCCAATTTCCTTTTTCGTTTGATTGATCGGATTCCATCGAGTTGTTGTGGCCACAACGCGGTCGATTAGACGGACACGGCTGCACCGCGTCTATGCATCGGCATAAACTGATTTACGAAAAGTTTACAAAATCGACCTTGACTGAACGGCGGCCCCGACACGCGCGCAAAGGCATGTCCGCATTCCGCCCTGTAACGCGCCATCGCCGGAAATCCAGGCGATGGCGCGTCGATCGAGTTCAGGCGATCGAGCTGTAGGGCAGGTTCACAGGCGTGCGCGCTGCGTCCGCAGTGTGTCGAGTTTCGTGGTCCAGTCCGCCAGGCGCAGGCGTTCCTGTTCGATCACGGCCGGCGGCACATTCCCACCGAAGCGCGCGAGCTTGTCTTCGCTCTTGGTTTTTTCCAACGCGACGCGCGCGATTTCCTTGTCGAGGCGCGTGCGTTCGGCGTCCAGATCGACCAGACCTTCCAGCGGCACCAGCAGGGTGAGGCCGCCGACCACGGCGGACGCCGCTGCGGGCGATTCGCCGACCAGCGTTTCGATCGATTCGAGCTTGAGCAGGAACCGGAGCTGCGATGCGAAACGGGCGATGCGCGCGGCATCGTTGGCGTCGCCGTCCTTCAGCAGCAGGCGCACCTGCTTGGCGGGGGAAATGCCCAGCGTGCTGCGGATGCTGCGCAGGTTCTTGATGACATCCTTGAGCCATTCGATATCGGTTTCTGCGGCGCTGTAATCCTGGCCGGCGAAGTCGCTGGCCTGCGGATAGGCGCGCGTCGAAATGCTGTTCGCGTCGATGCCGAGTTTCGGCGCGACGTTGCGCCACAGTTCCTCGGTGACGAACGGCGTCAGCGGATGCAGCAGGCGCAGCAGAGATTCCAGCACGTACAGCAGCGTGTGGCGGACGCTGTCTCCATATTTCAGAATCTCAGTGATATCTGTTTCTGTATCTTCGGTATTCGTGCTTCCGTGGAGGTAGGGCTTTGCCAGCTCCACGAACCAGTCGCAGAACTCGTTCCACGCGAATTCGTACAGCGCCTGCGCGAGCAGGTCGAAGCGATAGGTGGCGAAGTGTTCGCCGGCTTCGGCGGAGACTTTGGCGAGGCGCGAGAGAATCCACTTCTCGGCGTCGGTTCGCGGTGTGGGAGCGGCGGAAGTTGCGACTCCCGTTGCTCCCACAGAAAACCCGTCGGTATTCATCAGCACGAAGCGCGTCGCGTTCCACAGCTTGTTGCAGAAATTCTTGTAGCCCTCGCAGCGGGCCATGTCGAATTTGATGTCGCGGCCGGGGCCGGCGAGGGCGGCCATGGTGAAGCGAAGCGCGTCGGCGCCGTGCGGCGCGATGCCGTCGGGGAATTCCTTGCGCGTGTGCTTCTCGATCTTCGGCGCGTCTTTCGGCTTCATCAGCCCGGTGGTGCGCTTGGCGACCAGCTCGTCCGCAGTGATGCCGTCGATGATGTCGAGCGGGTCCAGCACGTTGCCCTTCGACTTCGACATTTTCTGCCCGTCCTTGTCGCGGACGAGGCCGGTGATGTACACGTCCTTGAACGGCACGCGCGCGGCATCCGGTGTGCCTTCAGGCATGAAGTGGTCGGTCATCATGATCATCCGGGCCACCCAGAAGAAAATGATATCGAAGCCGGTCACCAGCACCGACGACGGCACGAAATCGTCGAAGCCGCGCTCGCGCATCGATTCCGGATTCGGCCAGCCCATGGTGCTGATTGGCCAGAGTGCGGAGGAGAACCAGGTTTCGAGGACGTCCTCTTCCCTTTTATTGTTGAAGTCGTCAAATCGCCCCAACTCGTCTGCCAAGTGCGGGTGTTTCTGCAGAAGTTCAGCTTCGCTTCTGGCGACGTACACGGTTCCGTCTTTGTCGTACCAAGCGGGAATACGGTGCCCCCACCACAACTGGCGGCTGATGCACCAATCCTGGATGTTCTCCATCCAGTGGCGATAGGTGTTGATCCAGTTTGGCGGCACAAAACTTACAGAACCATTCTCGGCGAGTTCCAGCCCACGCTTAGCGAATTGATCCATCGCCACGAACCATTGGTCTGTGAGCATCGGTTCAATTACTTGGCCAGTGCGGTCACCACGTGGAACCTGGAGTTTGTGCGGCTTTGTTTCGACTAGCAATCCAAGCGCATCAAGATCCGACACTATTTCTTTACGAGCCGCATAGCGATCAAGTTGCCGATATTTTTTCGGAAGTATGTCAACAGTGGACCAAATTTTTCCTTCGGTCAGGTCGTCAATAGAAACTCCATTAGCCAAGAGCTCACCGTCTTCATTAATGTCGCCGCGAGGAGAAAAATCATGGTGGCGACTCCATTTGATCTTTGCTTCCAAAGTTAAAATGCTGATAAGGCCACGTTTTGGGATGGCATCAAAAACGCCTGTCTCAACATGTCGTTGCCATACCGCATAGTCATTAGGGTCATGCGCAGGCGTCACCTTCACAACACCCGTGCCAAATTCCCGATCCACATAATCATCCGCGATGATCGGAATCTCGCGATTCGTCAGCGGCAGCGTCACCGTCTTGCCGATCAGATGCGCGTAGCGCTCGTCGTCGGGATGCACCATCACCGCCGTATCGCCGAGCATGGTTTCGGGGCGCGTGGTCGCGACCACCAGCGAACCGCTGCCGTCGGTGAGCGGGTACGAGATCGACCACAAAAAGCCGTCCTCCTCCTCGCTCACCACTTCGAGATCAGAGATCGCGGTCTTCAGCACCGGGTCCCAGTTGACGAGGCGCTGGCCGCGATAGATCAGCTTTTCTTCGTACAGTTTGACGAACGCTTCAATCACCGCATTCGACGCGCCGTCGTCCATCGTGAACACGCTGCGCGTCCAGTCGCCGGAAGTGCCGAGGCGGCGCATCTGGCGTTCGATGGTGCCGCCGGACTGCGCCTTCCATTCCCAGACTTTGTCGATGAACTTGTCGCGGCCCAATGAGTCGCGGGTTTCGCCGGTGCCGGCGATCTGCAGGTTGCGGGACACCACCATTTCGGTGGCGATGCCGGCGTGGTCGGTGCCCATCTGCCACAGTGTTTTGTAGCCGCGCATGCGGTGATAGCGGATCAGCGCGTCCTGCAGCGTGTGCTGGAAGGCGTGGCCCATGTGCAGGGTGCCGGTGACGTTCGGCGGCGGCAGCAGGATGCTGTAGGCGGGGCCGTCGCCCTGCGGGGTGAAGACGCCGCTCGCTTCCCATTCGGCGTAGAGGCGGGATTCGAAATCTTTGGGTTCGTAGCCGGAGGCGAGGGTGGTCATGGTGTTTCAGCTCTTTTGAATTCGTCATTCCCGCGAACGCGGGGTGGTCAACAGCCGGGTGGCTGGTCATCCAGTGTCTTTGCGGCGTGGTCCCGTTTCCGGCGAACGATGCTGTTCCGCGAACGGCAAAGTCGCTGGGTTCCCGCTTTCGCGGGAACGACGGTTGTGTTTCACATATCGTATTTCTTCAACTCGAGCCCGCGCGCCTGGTATTGCTTCCAGCGTTCGCGCAGCGGGCCGCGCGCGCTGTCGTCGGCGGGCACCACTTCCAGCACGCGCTCGAAGCTGCCTTCCACCGGCGCGTCGCGCAGGTTGATGATCAGCGGACGCAGCGCGATGTCGCTGTCGGGCGCGGCGATCAGCACCGGGGTCAACTCGTCTTCGTCGTCGCTGCCGGCGATCTGGTGCGGAACGAACGCCTCTTCGTCGAACGCCCACAGCAAATCGTCCAGCGCTTCGGCCTGTGCGGCGTCGCGGGCCAGCACCAGCGTCCACAGATTCGCGTCGTAGGCCTTGCGCGCAAGCTCGCAGACCAGCCGCAGCGGTTCTTCGCGGAAGCGGGGTTTCTGGATCAGGTAGAAGTCAGCGCGTGGGCTCATGTGCTCGCGCGCTCAACCCGCCCGATCCATCAACCACTGCGCCAGCAAACCGACCGGACGGCCGGTGGCCATGCCGAGTTTGCCGTCGTCGTTGGAGACGCCGGCAATGTCCAGATGCGCCCAGCGCTGGTCTTCGGTGAAGCGGGCGAGGAAGCAGCCGGCGGTGATGGCACCCGCGTTGCGTCCGCCGATGTTGTAGACGTCGGCGAAGGTGGAGTTGAGCTGGCTCTGGTATTCGTCCCACAGCGGCAGGCGCCAGGCGCGGTCGAAGACGTTCTCGCCGGCCTGCAGCAGCTCGTTGGCGAGGTCGTCGTGCTTGCTCATCAGGCCGGTGGCGTATTTGCCGAGGGCCACGACGCAGGCGCCGGTGAGCGTGGCCACGTCGAGCAGCGCCTGCGGTTCGAAACGCTGGGCGTAGGTGAGCGCGTCGCAGAGGATCAGCCGGCCTTCGGCGTCGGTGTTGCCCACTTCGATGGTCTTGCCGGACATGCTGGTGATGACGTCGGACGGGCGGTAGCTGAGGCCGTCGGGCATGTTCTCGACCGCAGGCACGATGACCACCAGATTGATCGGCAGTTGCATGCCCACGGCGGCGACGAACGTGCCCATGACCGAAGCCGCGCCGCACATGTCGTATTTCATTTCCTCGATGCCGCCGGCGGTTTTCAGATTGATGCCGCCAGTGTCGAAGGTGATGCCCTTGCCTACGAGCACGAAGGGCTTGGCGTCGCCGCCGTTGTTCCACTTCAGCACGATGAGTTTCGGCGGATTGGCCGAGCCCTGCGATACCGCGAGCAGCGAGCCCATGCCCAGGGCCTGCAGCTGGTCGCGGTCCAGCACCTCGCAGCTGGTCTTGTCGAACTTGCCGGCGAACACTTGCGCCTGTTCGGCGAGGTAGCCGGGGTTGCAGATGTTCGGCGGCAGGTTGCCCAGTTCGCGCGCGAAGGTGATGCCGTTCGCGATGGCCTTGCCTTGCGACAATGCGACGGTGTGGGTGCCGCTCACGGCGACGGTGGTCAGCTTGCTCTCGCCCTTGGCCTTGTTCTTCTCGCCGAGGGTGGCGTTGTAGCGGTACACGACGTACGCGAAGGCGATCACCGCCTGACGGATGTTCCACGCGGCATCGCGGCCCAGGGTGGTGGCTTCGCTGAGCGTGAAGGTGGCGTTGGTGGCCGCGCCGTCCTTCAGGGCGCGGGCGGCATCGCTGGCGGCCTTGATGTACTGCGGCACGCCGAACTTGGCGGCATCGCCCAGACCGATCACCAGTACCCGCGTCGCGGTCACGCCAGGCAGGTCGTGCAGCAGCGCGGTCTTGCCGGTCTTGCCGGAGACGTCGCCGCGTTCGATCAGCGCCGCGATGCGGCCGCCGCTGGCGGCGTCGAGCGCCTGACCCGTGGCGGTGAGGGTCTTGTCCGCATACGCGCCGACAACGATGCAGTCGCTGGCGAGGGTGGCGGCGTCGGCGGCGGGGCCGGTGTGGAGCGTGAATGCGAGGGCCATCGATGGGGTTCCGTGGAGGCGGTCGGTAAGGGGTTGGGCGCAGCGATGCGCGGAGACGGCGCCTGAACCGCCATCGACGTGGTCGTTCAGACTGCGCGACTTTCTGATCGCGGCATTCCGTACAATCCCCGGGCGTCGGCGACGGCGCGGGGCCGCAGCCCAAGCAGAACCGCCGAGTTTAATGCAAAGCCCCCGCCGGATGCCCGGCTTCCGGAATCACTCACCCCCCGATGCTGAAGCTGGACCGCTACCTGATCCGCGAGTTTGCACAGAGCACCTTCGCCGTCCTGGCGGTGGTCCTGATCGTGCTGCTGGGCGGTGCGTTCGCGGATGTGCTCGGCGATGTGGCGCGCGGCAAGGTGCCGGCGGGAATGCTGCTGGCACAACTGGGGCTGGTGTTCCTGAAATGGCTGCCGATGATCCTGCCGCTGGTGGTGATGCTGGGGTTGATGCTGGCGATGGGCCGGCTGTATCGCGACGCCGAAATGCCGGTGCTGGTGTCGATCGGTGTCGGCCCGAAACGTTTCCTGCGTCCGCTGGCCTGGACGGCGCTGCCGGTGGTGATCGTGGTGGGCCTGTGTTCGCTGTGGCTGGGCCCCTGGGCCGACCGCATGTCGCAGCGGATGATCGACGATGCCGGCCGCAATCTGCTGATCGCGGGCATGGAGGCGGGCCGCTTCACCGAGCTTCCGGGCGGCGGCGGTGTGATCTACGTTGGCGGTATGTCCAGCGACAATCGCGAGCTGCAGCGGGTGTTCGTGTACCGGCAGAAGAAAGACCGTTTCGACGTCACCACCTCGCGGACCGGCACGCTGTCGGTGCAGAACGAACGCGACCGCTACCTCCGGCTCGAACAGGGTTTCGAGGTGGAAGGCCCGATCGGCAGCGGACGCGATTTCCGGCTGATGCGCTACGCCGCCAACGAAGTGCGCCTGCCCGAGGAAATCTCGCAGCAGCGCAAGTCCGATGCGGTGGAACTGCAGCCGACGACCGCGCTGTTCCGCGACCCCCGTCCGCAGGCCAACGCGCAATTGCACTTTCGCATCGCGCCGCCGCTGCTCACCCTGGCGTTCGCGTTGCTGGCGGTGCCGCTGTCGCGAAGCGCGCCGCGTCAGGCACGCTACGGCAATCTCGCGGTGGGCTTCCTGATTTATCTATTCAGCATGTTCCTGATGCTGCTGGGCACGCAGTGGCTGGACGACGGCAAACTGCCGGCCGTGCTGGGTCTGTGGTGGATGTTGCTGCCGCTGCTGGTGGTGGCGGTCTGGATGTACGCCCGCGACGGTGCGATCAAGCGCCCGCGGCTGAAGGCAGCGGGCTGACGCCGGCATGATGCCTTTTCCGAAAATCCACGATCTCTACATCGGCCGTGTGGTCCTGGGCTCGGTGCTGTTGACCTGGGCGGTGCTCGTGGGCCTGGATGCGGTCATCAGCGGCATGCTGACCGAGATGAGCGATATCGGCACCGGCAATTACGACTTCATGGCCGTCGCGACCAATGTCGCGTACAGCCTGCCGCGCCGCGCCTACATGCTGTTTCCGACCTCGGCGGTGATCGGTGCCTTGATCGGCCTGGGCCAGGTCGCCGCAAGCTCCGAACTCACCGTTCTGCGCGCGCTGGGCCTGTCGCGTCGGCGGATCAGCCTGTCGGTCATCCTCTCTCTGGTCGCGCTCACCGCGCTGATGGTGGTGAGCGGCGAAACCGTCGGTCCGTGGGCGCAGCGTCGCGCCGATACGCTCAAGGCCGCCGCGAAGTCGAAGGATGTGATCGTCGCGCAGTATTCCGGCCTGTGGGCGCGCGAAGGCGATGTCTTCCTCAACGCGCAGACCGGGCGCGAACGCAGCGAAGGCGGCCGCCAGTGGCTGGAGCTCAACGACGTGCGCCTGTTCGAACTGGCGGCGGACGGCCGTCTCGCCTCGGTCACCCATGCCGACAGCGCCGAGCATCGCGAAGGCGAATGGATCCTGCGCAAGGTCGAGCGCACCCGGTTCGAGCCGAAATCCGCAGTCCGCACCACGGTCGCCGAAGAACGCTGGGCTTCGCAGCTCGACGCTGCGGCGCTCGCCGCCAGCACCCGCAACATCTGGCGTCCGCGCTACATGACCGCCGGCCAGCTGAAGGACGGCATCGAATACCGCGAGCGCAACGGTCTGGATTCCAGCGAATTCCAGGAGCACTACTGGGGCCGCTGGTTCTATCCGGTCAACGTGCTGGTGCTGTGCCTGCTCGCCATTCCGTTCGCGTTCGGTTCGCTGCGCAGCGGCGGCCTCGGCAAGCGGCTGTTCCTCGGCATCGTCTTCTCGCTGGGCTTCTGGCTGGTGCAGACCCAGTTCGTACGCCTCGCCGGCGTGTTCAAGTTCGATTACCGCATCGCCTACATGATTCCGGCACTGGTGATGGTCGGCCTGTCGATCTGGCTGTTCAAGCGCCGGTCCAGTTGATCGCGCGCATGCCCGGCATGCGCCGAGTGCGGTCACGTTGGGAGCGACGCAAGTCGCAAAGCGGCCCTTGATCGATGCGGCTTACGTCTTCGCCACCCGCACCACGCGAGTCCCGCTCACCCGGTCATGCCAGGTCAGCCGTTCGCGATCGAACCACGCCCACCAGAAGCCCAATCCGCCCATCAGCAGTGAAAGCGTGCCGACGACGTAGCGTTTGATCAGTTGCCTCCGTGTCGCCGGGGTGCCGCCCGCAGCGATCACGCGCAGCCGCCACGGGCGCATGCCGAGTGTCTGGCCGCCGCGCGCCCAGCTGCTGACGGCGTAAGCGCCGGCGATCAGCCAGCAGCACACCCACAGCAGCAGGCCGAGCACGCTGCCGGTTTCGAGAATGTCGCGTTCGCTGTGGCCGCCGAGGTAGTAGCCGAGGTTGAACAGCGCCGACAGCAGCATCCACAGCGCAAGCACTGGCCACAGGTCGTAGAACATCGCCAGCAGGCGCCGAAGGATCAGCGCGTCGGGTTTGGCCGGGGCGGGCGCTTCGGAGACGGTGTCGGTCATCGCGACAGGATAAAGCGGAAGCGATGGGCGGTCAGCCGCTTTCGGCGGCCATCCGCCTTCGCAGGAGCGACTTCAGTCGCGCAGCCGGGTGCGCTGAAGCCGCAATGACAACCGCAAGCGGAAACATCGTTTGCTTCGCGACTGAAGTCGCTCCTGCAAAAGCATGCCGCCGCGCTACCCTGTGGCGATGCCCGCCGCCACGCCATCCGAACGTCGACAACAAGCCCTTGCGCTGCCGCCGCTGCGCGCTGCCGACGCGACCGCGATCCAGGCGTTCATCGAGACGATCTGGGCCGAGAACGGGCTCGCGAAACAGACACTGGCGAGTTACCGGCGCGATCTCGAAGGCTTCGCGCGCTGGCGCGACGGCACCAGCGGCGGCCTGGTCGGTGTCGATCGCGGCGGGCTGTTCGATTACTTCGCCTGGCGCACGCGCAGCGGATACTCGCCGCGCAGCAATGCACGCCTGCTGTCGACGCTGCGTGCGTTCTTCGCGCTGCAGGTCCGGCGCGGCGTGCGCGCGGATGATCCCTGCGCCTTGCTGGACCCGCCGAAACTGCCGCGTTCGCTGCCGAAGGCGCTGAGCGAGCGCGATATCGAAGCGCTGCTCGCAGCCCCGGAGATCGCAGAGCCGCTGGGGTTGCGCGATCGGGCGATGCTCGAATTGATGTACGCCGCCGGACTGCGGGTGAGCGAACTGGTCGGACTGCCGGCGACGATGGTCAATCTGCGCCAGGGCGTGCTGCGGGCGACCGGCAAGGGCGGCAAGGAGCGGCTGGTGCCGCTGGGCGAGGAGGCGCAGCACTGGTTGAGCCGGTATCTGGCCGAGTCGCGTCCGGTGCTGGCGGGCAAGCGGGCGCCGACGGCGCTGTTCCTGAATCCGGGCGGCGAGGCGCTGAGCCGGCAGCAGTTCTGGAGCCTGGTCAAGCGCTATGCCGGCGCAGCGGGCATCGACCCCCACAAGATCAGCCCGCATGGCCTGCGCCACAGTTTCGCCACGCATCTGCTGAATCATGGCGCCGACCTGCGTGCGCTGCAGATGCTGCTGGGCCATGCCAGCCTGTCGACGACCCAGATCTACACCCTGGTCGCGCGCGAGCAGCTGAAACGGCTGCATGCCCAGCACCACCCGCGCGGCTGACCGCTGGCCTCGCCGGCCTGCTATTGGCGTCACACTTGTGGCCTTCCATGCGGCCGTCAGGATGCGGTCTGCATGCGACAATCGGCCGAACTTTGTTGCGTCGGCGGGGTCCCAGCCGTCGCGCCTCGCACCCATTCGATGGAACTTCCCTGCATGAAACTCCCGGTGTTCGCCCTGCTCTGCGCCCTCAACGTCTCCGCCTGCGCGCAGACCACGCCCGCCCCTGCCGGCAAGTCGGCGGACCCTGCGGCAAAAGCCGCCAGCCCGGCCCCTGCGCCTGCCGCCGGCAAGCGCGCCGACACGTCGAAAGAGGCGATGGTGCGGGCCGCGCTGAAAGCGCTCAATCCGAAGATCGAAGTCGATCGGATCGGTCCGGCGCCGATGCCGGGCTTCCAGGAAGCGATCGTCGCCGGCCAGGTGCTGTATTTCAGCGACGATGGCCGCTACATGCTGCAGGGATCGCTCTACGACATGCAGGCCCAGAAGGATCTCAGCCAGATCGGCCTCAGCGCGCTGCGCCGCGAGGAACTGGAGAAAATCCCGGTCGCCGATCGCATCGTGTTCGCGCCGGTCGGCAAGCCCAGGCACACCGTTGCGGTGTTCACCGATATCGAATGCGGTTACTGCCGCAAGCTGCATTCGGAAATCGCCGAATACAACAAGCTCGGCATCTCGGTGCAGTATCTGGCCTTTCCGCGCGCCGGTCTGGGCAGCCCGGACGCGCTGGCGATGGAATCGGTCTGGTGTTCCGCCGATCGCCGTCAGGCATTGACCGAAGCCAAGAATGGCCGTCCGGTGGCGCCGAAGCGCTGCACCAATCCGGTCACCGCGCAGTACGAGCTCGGCCAGCATATCGGGCTGCAGGGCACGCCGATGATCATCAACAGCGAGGGCGTGGCCATGCCGGGCTATATGCCGCCGGCCCAACTGCTGGAAGCGCTGGACAAGCTCGCCGCCGAATCGAAGGACAAGGTCGCCACCGCTGCCGGCGGTCGCTGAGCTTTCCGTCCACCGCCGGCCGGCTACGGTCGGCGGTCGCGATAACGGGTCCGGCCGCATCCGGTACAATCTGCGGCCCGCTTCAAGACATGGCTGGACATGATCGTCCTTGAGGGCCTGCCCGCCCTATCGCCGTTCCGCCGCGACCGTCTCCAAACCCGTCTCCAGGCCATCGTCCCCGAGCTGCGCATCGTCGGCGCCTGGTTCGTGTACTGGGTCGAACCCCAAGCCGGGTTCACCCCCGATTCCGCCGTCCTGCGGCGGATTCTCGAAGCGCATGGCGATCGCGCGCCGCTCGCGGCTGGCGCGGTGTCGCGTTTCGTCGCGCCGAGGCTGGGCACCATCTCGCCCTGGGCCAGCAAGGCCAGCGAACTGCTGCGCGGTGCCGGTCAGCCGGTGAAGCGCGTCGAGCGCGGCACCCGGATCGATCTGACCGGAGTTCCGGAAGACGCGGTCACCCGCGCCGCTATCGCCAAAGTCCTGCACGACCCGATGACCCAGTCGCTGCTCGCGGATGCCGACGAAGCCGCCGCGCTGTTCGCCGCGCCCGCGCGCGGTGCGCTGGAAGTGATTCCGCTGGCCGAACTGGAGCGCGCCAATGCCCGCCTGGGGTTGGCGCTGGCCGAGGACGAAATCGAATACCTGCGCGCGCGTTACGCCGAACTGGGCCGCGACCCGCACGACGTCGAACTGATGATGTTCGCGCAGGCCAATTCCGAGCACTGCCGGCACAAGATCTTCAACGCGGGCTGGACCATCGACGGCCGCGAACAGCTGTTGAACGGCGGCCAGCAATCGCTGTTCAAGATGATCAAGCACACCCACGCGCAGACGCCCGGGCACACCCTGTCGGCGTACAGCGACAACGCGGCGGTGGTGGAGGGTTATCCGGCGAAACGCTTCCGTCCCGATCCGGCGACGCTGGAATATCGCGCCGAATCCGAAACGCCCAGCGCGTTCTGCATCAAGGTCGAAACCCACAACCACCCGACCGCGATCTCGCCGTTCCCCGGCGCATCCACCGGCAACGGCGGCGAGATCCGCGACGAAGGCGCGACCGGCCGTGGCGGCAAGCCGAAGGCGGGGTTGAGCGGTTTCAGCGTGTCGCATCTGCGCATTCCGACCCTGCCGCAAGCGTGGGAAGACAGCCGCGCGCTCAATCCGCGCATGGCCCCGGCGCTGGAGATCATGCTCGACGGTCCACTGGGTGCCGCAGCGTTCAACAACGAATTCGGTCGCCCGAATCTCACCGGCTATTTCCGCAGTTTCGAAGTGCGCGAAGGCGACGGCGGCCTGGTCCGCGCCTACGACAAACCGATCATGCTCGCCGGCGGCCTCGGCGCGATCGACCGGCCGATGGTGGCGAAAATCAAACTCTCGCCCGGCGACGCCGTCATCGTGCTCGGCGGTCCGGCGATGCTGATCGGCCTCGGCGGCGGCGCCGCCAGCTCGGTCGCGTCCGGCGACAGCGCCGAAGATCTCGATTTCGCCAGCGTGCAGCGCGACAACCCGGAGATGGAGCGCCGCTGCCAGGAAGTGATCGACCGCTGCGTCGCGCTCGGCGAACGCAATCCGATCCTGTGGTTCCACGATGTCGGCGCGGGCGGTCTGTCCAACGCGATTCCGGAACTGCTGCACGACTCCGGCGTCGGCGGCGTGATCGATCTATCCACGGTGCCGAGCGACGATCCGTCGCTGTCGCCGATGCAGTTGTGGTGCAACGAATCGCAGGAACGCTACGTGCTGGGCGTGGCGCAGGAGCGACTGGCCGAATTCGCCGCGCTGTGCGAACGCGAGCGCTGTCCGTTCGCGGCGGTGGGCGTGGCGACGGCGGAAGAGCGGTTGGTGGTGGGGTACGGCGCCGTCGTCGATGCCGTACCGCAGTCGCCTGCCATCGATCTGCCCATGGACGTCCTCTTCGGCAAGCCGCCGAAAATGCACCGCGACACCCGGCGCCCCGCGCCGTCGAAGTGGTCCGCGCTAGATGGAAAGGACATCGATCTGCATGAAGCCGGTCTGCGCGTGCTCGCGCATCCGACTGTCGCCGCAAAGAACTTCCTGATCACCATCGGCGACCGCAGCGTCGGCGGTCTGACCGCGCGCGATCAGATGGTCGGGCCGTGGCAGATGCCGGTGGCCGATTGCGCGATCACGCTCGCCGGTTTCGACACGCATGCCGGCGAAGCGATGGCGATCGGCGAACGCACGCCGCTCGCGCTGATCGACCCTGCGGCCGCCGCGCGCATGGCGGTGGGCGAAGCGATCACGAATTTGATCGCCGCGCCGGTGTCGTCGCTGCAGCAGATCAAACTCTCCGCGAACTGGATGGCCGCCGCCGGTCACCCGGGCGAGGATGCGCGCCTGTTCGACGCGGTCAAAGCGGTGGGCATGGCGCTGTGTCCGTCGCTCGATCTGAGCATTCCGGTCGGCAAGGATTCGCTGTCGATGCAGGCGCAGTGGGCTGTTGATGGCGAGCAGCACAAATCCGTTTCCCCGGTGTCGCTGATCGTCACCGCATTCGCCGCCGTCGAAGACGCGCGCGCGCAGCTCACGCCGCTGCTGTCGCGCGATGCCGAGACCGAACTGTGGCTGATCGGCCTGGGCGCGGGGCGCAAACGTCTCGGCGGCTCGATCCTGGCGCAGGTGTACGACGGTTTCGGCGGTCGCCACGACAACGACAGCGGGCAGGCGTTTCAAGTGCCCGATCTGGACGATCCCGAGCGTCTGCGCGCGTTGTTCGATCTCATGCGCGACGCCCGCGAGCGCGGACTGGTGCGCGCGTATCACGACCGTTCCGATGGCGGCGCGTTCGCCGCGCTGTGCGAGATGGCGTTCTGTTCGCACCTCGGCCTCGACATCAGCCTCGACGATTGGGGCGGCGATGCCTTGCGCACGCTGTTCTGCGAAGAATTGGGCGCGGTCGTGCAGATCGCGACCGAAGATCGCGCCGAGTTCGCCGATCTCGTGTCCCAGCATGGCCTGATCGAATGCGCGCAGCGGATCGCGCGGCCGAGCACCGCGCCGGCAGTGCGCGTGCATCGCGACGGCGAAGTGCTGGTCGAGTGGCGCTGGGATGAACTGTTCGATGCCTGGTGGTCGGTCAGCCATGCGCTGCAGCGGCTGCGCGACAACCCCGAATCCGCCGATGAAGAACGCGCCGCCGTGCGTCGTTTCGAAGCGCCGGGTCTGCGTCCGAAGCTGACGTTCGATGCAGTCGACGACATCGCCGCGCCGTACATCGCAACGGGCATTCACCCGCGCGTGGCGATCCTGCGCGAGCAGGGCGTGAACGGCCAGATCGAAATGGCCTCGGCGTTCGATCGTGCCGGCTTCACGGCGGTCGACGTGCACATGAGCGATCTCATCGCCGGTCGCATCGCGCTCGACGGCTTCACCGGCTTCGCCGCGTGTGGCGGTTTCAGCTACGGCGACGTGCTCGGCGCGGGTCGCGGCTGGGCCACATCGATCCTGGAGCGCAGCGCACTGCGCGATGCGTTCGCGGCGTTCTTCGCGCGGCCCGGGACGTTCTCGCTCGGCGTGTGCAACGGTTGCCAGATGCTGTCGCAGCTCAAGGACATCATCCCCGGCGCCGGGCACTGGCCGCGTTTCCTGCGCAACCGCAGCGAACAGTTCGAAGCCCGCTTCGGCCTGCTCGAAGTCGCCGAGTCGCCGTCGCTGTTCTTCGCCGGCATGCACGGTTCGCGCATCCCGGTGGCGATCGCGCACGGCGAAGGTCGCGCGAGCTTCGACAGCGAGAAGGATCGCGATGCCGCCACGGTCGCGCTGCGCTACGTCGCCAACGACGGCAGCCCGGCGGTGACTTATCCGGCGAACCCGAACGGCTCCGAGTCGGCGATCGCCGGGCTCAGCAGTCGCGATGGCCGCGCGACCATCCTGATGCCGCACCCCGAGCGCACGCCGCGCAGCGTCAACATGAGCTGGCACCCGGACGACTGGCCGGAGGGTTCGCCGTGGCTGCGGATGTTCCGTAATGCGCGGGTTGCGGTGGGATGAGCGGGCCTCGTTGACCATAGGGTGCGCCTTCAGCGCACCGGCCCTTTCGCTTTACATCGAACGATGGTGCGCCGAAGGCACACCCTATTGAAAATCAACGGACTCTATCGATCACGATAGTGACGTAGCCCGGCTCTCGCTGCCAGCGAGAGCCGGGGCCTTCGGTGAGACCAACGACACTCCACTGCGCGATCCGTTCGGGGGGCGGCGCAGACGCATTCATGCAGTCGCCTGCGCCAACCAACGCTCGATCCCCGCGCGATCGCGCGCGCGCAGCAGTGCCGGCGCGCGCGCGCGCAGCGCCGAAAGATCGAACCCGCGCACCGCGCGGCGCAGTTCCAGCAATGTGCCGGGATGCAGGCTGAATTCTTCCAGCCCCAGCGCCAGCAGCACCGGCGCGAACATCGGGTCGCCGGCGACTTCGCCGCACACCGCGACCGGTCTGCGGCGCGCGCGCGCGGTGCGCATCACCGTGTGCAGCAGCCGCAGCACCGCCGGATGCAGCGGGCTGTAGAGATCGCCCAGGGCTTCGTTGTTGCGGTCGGCGGCGAGCAGGTACTGCACCAGATCGTTGGTGCCGATGGACAGGAAATCGGTGGCGCCGATGAAACTCGGCAGCGCGATCGCGGCCGACGGTACTTCGATCATGGCGCCCAGCGGCACCGCGTCGGCGATGGCCGAACCCTCGCGGCGCAGTTCGCGCTGCACGTCGGTCATCAGCGTGCGCACCGCGACCATTTCCTCGCGGCCGCTGACCATCGGCACCAGCACCCGGACCGGGCCGTAGGCGCTGGCGCGCAGGATCGCGCGCAGTTGGGTGCGGAACAGATCGGTGCGCGACAGCGACAGGCGCACGCCGCGCAGACCGAGCGCGGGATTCGGTTCGCCGGTGAGCGCCAGGCCGCTCTCGTCGGCCTTGTCGGCGCCGATGTCGAGGGTGCGGATGGTGACCGTCCGCCCGGTCATGCCCAGCACCAGGTCGCGATAGGCGCGGAATTGCTCTTCTTCGTCCGGCACCGTGCGCCGCAGGTCCGCCGGGCGATGCATGAACAGGAATTCGGTGCGGTACAGGCCGACGCCGGCGGCGCCGAGCGCATGCGCTTCGGCCACGTCCTCGCGCGATTCCGCGTTCGCCCACAGTTTGATGTCGACGCCGTCCAGCGTGCGCGTCGGTTCGCGACGCAGCCGGTGCAATTGCTTGCGTTCGCGCGTATGCAACTGCACGCGCGCGCGGTGTGCGCGCAGGTCGTCGGCGTTCGGTTCCAGAATCACCAGGCCGCTGCCGCCGTCGACCGCGAGCACGTCGCCGTCGTTGACCTTCCGCAGCACGTGTGCGGCGCCGATCACCAGCGGCACGTGCAGGCTGCGGGCGAGGATCGCGCTGTGCGACAGCGGGCTGCCGCTGGCGGTGACCACCGCCATCACGCCCTGCGCGTGCAGCTGCGCGAGGTCCGAGGGCGAGATGTTGTCGGTGACCAGAATGTCGCCGGCCACGCCCTGCAGTTCGGCGTCGCGGCGGTGCAGTGCGGCGTGGATGCGGCCGACCACCTGGTCGATATCGTCGATGCGGCTGCGTAGGTAGGCATCGTCCATGCCCGAGAACACCGAGGCGATGCGGTCGCGTTGCAGGCGCAGGGCGTAGTCGGCGGCGTAGCGGCCGGTGCGGATCAGCTGGTCGAGGCCGGCCAGCAGCTCCGGGTCGTCCAGCAGCAGTGCGTGCAGGTCGAGGAATTCGCCGACCTCGTGCGCGAGCGCGCCGTGCAGGCGGTCGCGCAGCGTGTGCATCTCGCCGCGCACCACCGTGATCGCGGTGTGCAGGCGTTCGACTTCGGCATCGACCAGCGAGGCGTCGATCCGCTCTTCGGCCACGTCCAGCGCATGCGGCAGGCGGACGCGCGCACGTCCGAGTGCACTCCCGCGCGATGCGCCATGACCGGAGAGGATTCTTCTCATTCGAGCCTGCTCAACTGTCTTCGTCGAACCGGCGTTCGAACAGTGCGACCACCGCGTCCATCGCGGCGGCTTCATCCTCGCCGTCGGCACGGACGATGACGGTGGTGCCCTGGCCGGCGGCCAGCAGCATGACGCCCATGATGCTCTTGGCGTTCACCTCGCGGCCTTTGGCGGAGACGGTCACGCCGCAGCGGAAGCCTGAGACCGCCTGCACCAGTTTGGCGGTGGCGCGGGCGTGCAGGCCCAGACGGTTGCTGATGATGAGGTCGCGTTCGATCATGGTGCGGATTCGATTGGCAGATGGAAAGAATGGGTTTGGCTGCGTTCCGGGGCAAGGACCGTCGATTCAGGCATCATCGATGATCGCTCCGTTGCGCGCGCCGGCGGCGGCGATCGCCGGCAGTTCGTCCAGCGGCAGCTCGGCGTAGTTCATCACCCGCAGCAGCATCGGCAGGTTCAGCGACGCCACCCGTCGCGCAGGCGTACCCAGACGCGCGATGCGCGCGGCAAGGTTGCTGGGCGATGCGCCGTACAGGTCGGTGAGGATCAGCACCCCGTCGCCGCTGTCGACCCGGCGCAGCGCGGCGCTGGCCCGCGGCAGCGCGGCGTCGGGATCGGCGTCGAACGCCAGCTCGAAGGCCTCGGTCTTAAGCGGCAGCTGGCGCAGCATGCGGCCGGCGACCTCGACGAGGGCGCTGCCGATACCGGGATGGGTGACGAGGAGAATGCCGACGGCCATGGCGACAACTTAACAGACGGAGATGACTGGTCGGAAGCCGTGATCCGCCCGGATTACATCGTGGTCGCGAAGACCGTGATTTCCTCGCGGTCGTGATACAGCTGGCGGGCGCGGACGATGAGCGGTTTTCCCGCTTCGTCCTCGAACCGTTCCAGACACTGCCGGGTTTCTTGCCAGCGCTTCTTCATGGGCAGTTTGAGATTGAAGATCGCGTGCCGGCACCAGCCTTCGCGGAACCATTCGGCCATGCGCGCGGCGACGCGGCTGGGCTGTTCGACCATGTCGCAGACCATCCAGTCCAGCGGTTTCGCGGGGTGCCAGGCGAAACCATCGGCGCGCAGATGCTGCACCAGTCCGCTGTCGATCACGTGCTGGCGCAGCGGGCCGTTGTCGACGGCGGTGACTTGCAGGTTCTGGCGCGCCAGCACCCAGCTCCAGCCGCCGGGGGCCGCGCCCAGATCGGCCGCGCGCATGCCCGGGCGCAGCAGGCGTTCGCGTTCGTCGCTATCGAGCAGGACCAGCAACGCTTCTTCGAGTTTCAGCGCGGACCGCGAAGGCGCATCGGCATGCAGGCGCAGGCGCGGAATGCCCAGCGGCCACGGCGCGCTGTCGCGCGGGTCGCCGACGGCGAGGAAGGCGTGGTCGCCATCAACGAAACACACGTGCAGTCGCGGCAGGCGGTCGTTTTCCTGCGCAGCGAGCAGCCCGGCCTTGCGCAGCGCCGGACGCAGCGCATTGCCGAAGCTGCGCGCCAGCCCGGCCAGCGGTTTGGCTTCGTCGGAATCCGGGTGTTCGACCACGATGGTGCCGTAGGGTGGGCGCTGGCCCACCGTTGAAGCGCTCAGCGCCTCCAGCATCGGCGCGATCCGGTCCTTCGGATCGAGGCCGCGCAGTTCCGCCAGCAACCGCAGTTTCTGCCGCGCAAAGATCAACTTGCGGAAGGGCAGGGCCTGGCTCAGGACGATGCCATCGTCGCCGACGAACACCACATGGCCGCTGTTGCGTTCGGTGCGCGCGTATCCGCCCAACCCGCGCGCGGCGGCGCGTTCGGTCAGTTCGGCGGCGAGCTCGGGTTCGAAGCCCGGGCGGCAATAGCAGAGGAGGCCGTGCGTGGTCATCTGAAGGATTCGTTGAGGCAAAACGATCGGCGCCCCCTGCGGACAGCGGGCGGACGCACACGCGCCTCCCCTTGCGCGCAGCGCAGGGGGAGGTTGGGAGGGGGTGATGGAATCGTCGCGACGTTGCGACCCCTCCCCAGCCCTCCCCTTGGCCTTCGGCCCAAGGGAGGGAGTTTTCAAGCCCGACCCTCTCGCCCGGCCTTCTGCCAAAGTGAGGAGGTTTCAAACAACACTGCGATCCTTCAGATCAATACCGCGCCCCGCCGAGCGCGCTGTACGCACGCAACGCATCGCAGGCGGCGTCGCGCTCGATGTCGCGGGTCACGGCGATACCGCGCTGTTCCAGTTCGCCGATCCAGTCCGCCGGCAGCGGGCCTTCATCGAATTCGGTCAGCGCCATCACGTCCTCGGCGCGGGCGCCGATCAACAGACGGTCGATGCCTGCCCAGATCGTCGCGCCGTAGCACTGGCAGCAGGGCTGCGAGGATGTCGCCAGCGTGATCGGGCCGCAGGGCATGTCGAGTTCGTCGCGATTGAGCCGCGCGCGCTGCGTGCACTGCTGGGCGAGCATGTAAGCCATCATCTCGGCGTGCGCGACCGAACAGCTGTGCGGCAGCACCCGGTTCACGCCGACGGCGATGATGCGGTGGTCGGGGCCGAAGACCACCGCGCCGAACGGCCCGCCGCTGCCGGCCTCGACATTCCTGCGCGAGAGTGCGATCGCGAGCGCGACCTTGTCGGCATCGCTGTCGTAGCCGCGCGCGGTATCCACGTCGTCGTGGACCCATGCGGGCAGGGTGAGATGGACCTGTGCGTACAGCATCATTCGACCGTCCGCATCACATCACGACCGCGCCGCTGGTGATGTTCTGGCACTCGCCCTGCACGCATTGGCAGCCGCTGACCTCCTGGAAACCGCAGACCGACGCCATGCCGGCTTTCGCGCACTGCGCCTGCACGGCGTCGGGGTCGGTCTTCGCGTCCTTGTTCACGCAGCTCGGAAA
>JBAQRU010000122.1:0-14803 GCA_049296025.1 Lysobacteraceae bacterium
CCCCGCACGACGTCATCGCCGCCCGCTGGCAGCGCGGCGACGATCTGCCGGGCTTCGGGCACGCGCTCTACGCGCACGGCGATCCGCGCGCCGCAGAACTGCTGGCGCGGGTGCGTGCGTTGCACGCGGGCTCTCCGGAACTCGCGGCATTGGAGACGATCATTGCGGCCACCGAAGAGGTCAGCGGGCAACGACCGAACATCGACTTCATGCTCGCCGCGATCTGCCGCGTCAACGGCCTGCCGGCCACGCCCGCGCTGGTGATGTTCGCGGCCGGGCGTCTCGCGGGCTGGCTGGCGCATGCACTGGAGCAGCAGGCGCAGGGTCGGCTGATCCGCCCACGCGCGCGCTACACCGGCGCGGCGCCGACGAGCGGAGTGTGACGTCCACAGGATCGCGCCGCGTCGCCGGCAAGGTCGATGGCGAAGGGTTCGCAGCGGCATTGCTCCGCTTCGAACCGCGAAAATCCGGTTTCGCGACCGTGCGCTTGGCAAACACGTCCATTCGACCGACCATCCCCGCGTGAATCTCCAAGGCACTCCCCGGCGGCTGGAAACGGTCGCCCGCATCGTGTATCCGGCGGCGCTCGGCCTGGTCGCCTACATGTCGCTGTGGGTGGCCAGTCTGTTCGACGAACCCCCGCACTTTTCGCCGCTCGCGCTGCTGGCCTTCGCCGGCTTCGTCGCGGTGCTCAGCGAAGGCATCCGGCTGTTGTCGCGATGGCTGGACCGGCGCTGCACCTGGCAGGCGAGGCCCGGGCTGCGCCTGTCGCTGCAGTTGCTGGGCTCGACGCTCCTCGCTGTGGTCTACACGCTCGCGATCTATGTGCCGGTGAAGCTGCTGGAGATCCGCAACGGCGCCAACGACACCATCGCCTGGCCGCATCTGACCATCGCCTGCCTGCTTGCGTTGATCTTCGCCCTCTCGCTCAACGCGCTGTACGTGCTGCTGGATTTCTACGCCATCTGGCAGCGCTCGCGACGCGACGCGGAGCGGCTGCGCGACGCCATACTGCGCGCCGAACTCGATGCGCTGCGCGCGCACATGAATCCGCACTTCCTGTTCAACGGCCTCAACACCGTGCATGGCCTGATCGAACAGGATCCGGAGGCCGCCCGCGCCATCGTCGTGGAACTGAGCGATGTGCTCCGCTACGCGCTCATCCACGGCAGCAAGGATCTCGTGCCGCTGTCGCAGGAACTGGAATTCCTCGATGCCTATCGCGCGGTGCTGGAAGTGCGCCACGGCCCCGGCCTGCAGATCCGCACCTCGACGATGAGGGACGCCGACAGCGTGCAACTGCCGCCGATGTCGCTGCAATTGCTGGTCGAGAACGCAGTCCGCCATAACCGCATCGCGGCGGACGACCCGCTGGTCATCGATATCGAACGCGACGACGGCCGGCTGTCGGTTTCCAATCCCATCAAACCCCGGCACGGCTCGACCGCCGGCGCGGGAACGGGCCTGTCGAATATCGATCAACGCTATCGTCTGCTCGGCGCACCGGGCATCGTCGTTCGCGAGGATGCCGGCCTGTTCCGCGTGAGCCTGGAGTTGCTGCCATGCGCGCACTCCTGATCGAGGACGAAGCGGTCGCCGCCGAAACCCTGCGTCGGATGCTGGCCGAATTCGCGCCCGAGCTGGAGGTCGAAGCGCCGCTGACGTCGATTTCCGCGGCGATCGCGCGATTGTCGAAAGCGCCGGCGCCCGATCTGATCTTCATGGACATCCAGCTCGCAGATGGCTTGAGTTTCGAGATTTTCGATGCGCTTCCGGCATCGGCGCCGGTGATCTTCACCACCGCTTACGACGCGTTCGCGTTGCAGGCATTCGATTCGTTCGGCATCGACTACCTGCTGAAACCGATCAAGCCTTCGCGACTGGTCGCCGCCTTGTCGAAATGGCGGATGCTCGTCAATCGCGGCGAAGCGATGCCCCGCCCCAGCGCAGGACTCGCGCAACGCTACTTCCGCGACGCGCAGCAATATCGCAGCCGGTTTCTGGTGCAACAGGGCGAAACTCTGGTGTCGATCCCGACCACCGACATCGCCTATTTCCACAAAGCGCTGGTCGTCCGTCTGGTCGCGCGCGACGGACGCGGCTACGCGCTGTCGCAGAGCCTCGACGAGGTCGAACAGATGCTCGACCCGGCTTCTTTTTTCCGACTCAACCGGCAAGTGCTGGCGCATGCCGACGCCATGTCGCAGTTGCATCGCGGCTTCAAGGGGAAACTCGATGTCACCCTGTCGCCGCCACTGGATGCGCCTGCGACCGTCAGCCAGGAGCGCGCCAGCGCCTTGCGCGAGTGGCTGGATCGCTGACAGCAGTTCACATCGCGATTTTCCGCATTCGCGACGAAAAGTTCCGCCTTCGCGGCAACCGGGGTCGCGCACAGCAGAACCAGCGATGACGCTGTGAGCATCTGCCGCTTCGCGGCATGCAGGAAGACATCTCATGCGCAGAACACCGCCTCGCCTCATTGCTGTCGCGCTGTTCGTCGGTACGCTGTTCATCAGCACGTTCCCGACATTCACCGCGGTCGCTGCCGAACCCGCCCCCCACGCACAGCTGATCGCACATCTGCGCGCGTCCGCACTGCACGTCGGCCTCGCGGATGGCCGCCTGAACGGACTGGGCGCAGATTGGCTCGCGCGGGAAAGCGAAGACGCGCAGTTCGTGTTGATCGGCGAGGACCACGGCATGGCCGATGTTCCGCAATTCGCCACCGCGCTGTGGAACGCTTCGACCCAACGCCCGTTCGACCGATTGGTGATCGAAACCGGTCCGCACGCAACAGCGGCGCTGGAGGTTGCGCGCGACAACGATGGCATCGCCGCACTCAACGCGCGACATCCCACGGCGATTCCGTTCTTCAATTGGCGCGAGGACGGCGACATGGCCGCCAACGCGATGCGCGACGCAAACGGGCAGCAGACGCTGTGCGGCATCGATCAGGAATTCATTCTGTCCGGCCGCCTGTTGTTCCGCTCATTGGCGAAACTCGCACCGGATGCCGCCGCACGCGATCTCGCCGACGGCTACGCCGCGCGCGACGACGCGCTGTATCGCGAGATGATGGCGAAGCGCAATCCGGAAATCGCGTTGATGACGCAGTTGCAGGCCTCCGATTTCGAATCGATGCGTAGCGTATTCGGCAGCCGACCGGAAGCACTGACATTGATAGACGACATCGCGTTGAGCGCGGAGATCTATCGGCTTCAGGCGAACGAAGGTTACCGTTCCAACACCATGCGTTCGACCCTCATGAAGCGGAATTTCATGCGCTGTTACCGGGATGAACAACGCAACACGCCGCAACCGCGCGCGTTGTTCCGGATGGGCGCGATGCACGTCGCTCGCGGTCGGAGCGCGGTGGGCGTGATGGATATCGGCAATCTGGCGTCGGAACTCGCGGCGAGCAACGACGCGACGTCGCTGCATGTGCTGGTCATCGCTGCGGGAGGCGACAGCAATCGCTGGTATCCGTTCGCTGACAACCTGGCAGCGAAGCGAACACCCTACAACGCGAAAGAGGAGTTGGAGATCGTCGGCGCGCTACCGCTGTTGGAAGCGGCGGACACGGATCGGTGGATCCTGATTCCGCTCGCCCCGCTACGCGAGCAATCCGCATTGCGTCGCGCTGGCGGCAATCGATTCGAACAACTGGTCTACGGCTACGATGCGGTGGTAGTCATCCCGAAGGCGCGCGCGGCGACGCTGTACGGCGATCGGTCGGACTGACATCGAGCGCACTGACACGGCACCGCAAAAAGAAAGGGCGGCTTGCGCTGCCCTTCTTTCGTTCCGGCGATGTCGCTTCGGCTTACAGCAAGTAGCCCGGGTAAGGCCGCACCCGGGACTCTTGATGTTGAACCACAGCGGATTTTCCGTGGCTTGCGTTTTCCCGGGTGCGCGTGGCGCGCTTACCCGGGCTACTCATTCCGTTGTGCGCTTGAGGGTCATCGCCATCTGAAGCCTGCGATGGCGCATGACGCCTTCGGCTTATGCGCCCTACGCGATTGCTGGGCGGCGCGATATGTTTGCCGCGCCCGCTAGTCTCAACCGCCAAACTCCGGCCCACGCTGCAACGCGCGCTTCACATCTTCCAACGCATTCGGGTCATCCAGCGTCGACAGATCGCCCGGGTCGCCGCCCTGCGCGAGCGCGAGCAGCGAGCGGCGCAGCAGTTTGCCCGAGCGTGTTTTCGGCAGTGCGTTGACGATGTAGATCCGCGCCGGGCGGGCGACGGCGCCGAGGCTGTGTTCGACCTGTTTGCGCATGCGGTCGGCTGCGGCGATGCGTTCCTGCGGTTCGCTCGTCGCTTGACGCAGTGTCGCGAACACCACCGGCACTTGGCCCTTGAGTTCGTCGGCAACGCCGACGACGGCGACCTCCGCCACCAGCGGGCAGCTCGATACCGATTCTTCGATCTCGCGCGTGCCCAGGCGATGGCCGGCGACATTGATCACGTCGTCGGTGCGGCCGAGGATGAAGGTGTAGCCTTCTTCGTCGCGGATCGCCCAGTCCAGCGAGCTGTAGAGCAGGCCTTTGAAGTGGCCGAAATAACTGCGCAGGAAACGCGCGTCGTCGTTCCACAGCGTGGTCATGCAGCCCGGCGGCAGCGGTGGTTCGATCACCAGCACGCCTTTCTCGCCGGCACCGACTTCATCGCCTGTGGATTCGTGGATGATCTTCGTGCGATAGCCGAGATTCGGGAAACCCGGCGAGCCGAATTTCACCGGCTTCATGTCCAGGCCCGGCAGCAGCGCGAGCACCGGCCAGCCGGTTTCGGTCTGCCAGTAGTTGTCGATCACCGGCTTGCCCAGTGCGTCGGTGATCCAGTGCGCAGTGGGTTCGTCCAGCGGTTCGCCGGCAAGGAACAGATACTGCAGCGACGACAGATCGTGACAGCGGATGAAATCGATGTCGTGCTTCTTCAGCACGCGCGCGGCGGTCGGCGACGAGAACATCGTGCGCACGCCGTATTTCTCGCACAGCGACCACCAGATGCCGGGGTCGGGATTCACCGGCAGCCCCTCGTACAGCAGCGAGGTCGCGCCGACGATCAGCGGGCCGTAGACGTTGTAGGAATGCCCGACCGCCCAGCCGACATCGGACGTGGAGAACATCACTTGCCCGGGGCCGACATCGAATACGGTGCGCATCGACAGCGCCATCGCCACCGCGTGGCCGCCGACATCGCGCTGCACGCCCTTGGGCTTGCCAGTGGTGCCGGAGGTGTACAGCAAGTAGCTGGGCGCATTCGATTCCAGCCATTTCACCGGCACGTCGGCATCGCCGACTTCGGCGCGCAGCGTTGCGTAGTCCTCATCGCGACCGGCGACCTTCGGCTCGGCGGCGTCGAGACCGCGCGAGACGATCAGCACTTTCGGCGGCGGTGACGCGGCTTCGGCGCAGGCCGCGTCAACCAGCGCCTTGTATGGAATCACCTTGCCGCCGCGCATGCCGGCATCGGCGGCGATCAGCAGCTTCGGCGTGGCGTCGTCGATGCGCAGCGCGAGGTTGTGCGCGGCGAATCCGCCGAACACGACCGAATGGATGGCGCCGATGCGCGCGCAGGCCAGCATCGCGAATACCGCTTCGGCCATGTTCGGCATGTAGATGACGACACGGTCGCCGCAGCTAACATCCAGCCGCTGCAGCACGGCGGCGAACGCGTTCACCTCGCGATACAGCGCACGATAGGTGATTTCGCGGGTGACATTGGTTTCGGTCGAGATCGCGACCAGCGCGAGCTGATCGCCGCGCGCGTCCAGATGCCGGTCCACGGCGTTGTAGCAGAGATTGGTCTGCCCGCCGACGAACCACGACCGGAACGGCGGATTGTCGTAGTCGAGGATCTTCGCTGGCGGAACATGCCAGTGGATGGCTTTCGCCTGTTCCGCCCAGAACCCTTCAGGGTCTTCTATCGAGCGGCGATATTCGTCTTCGTAGCGCATGCGCCCTCCCACGGACAACGCGATGGGGGCAGCTTAGTCCTCCACGCCGTGCCCGGCCTTCCGACCTTGGTCGCAGGCGGTTGCCGGCGGAAACGACAACGCCGGGCAATGCCCGGCGCTGCTGTGGATTGCGTATGCGCTGCGATCAGAGCAGATGCGCGACGCCGGCACGTTCTTCTTCGAGTTCCGCAAGCGTCTTGTCCATCGCCGCGCGGCTGAAATCATCGACCGGCAGGCCTTCGATGCGGGTGTATTCGCCGTTGGCGCAGGTCACCGGCACGCCGTACATCACGCTTTCGGGAATGCCATAGCTGCCGTCGGACGGGATACCCATGGTCACCCACTTGCCGTTGGTGCCCAGCACCCAGTCGTGGATGTGGTCGATGGCGGCATTCGCGGCCGACGCGGCCGAGGACAGGCCGCGCGCTTCGATGATCGCCGCGCCGCGCTTGCCGACCTGCGGGATGAAGGCGTTGGCGTTCCAGTCGGCGTCGTTGACCTTGTCCTTCAGCGATTCGCCGTTGACGGTGGCGAAGCGGTAGTCGGGATACATGGTCGGCGAGTGGTTGCCCCACACCACCATGTTCTGGATGTCGCCGACGGCCACGCCGGCCTTGTTGGCGAGCTGCGACAGTGCGCGGTTGTGGTCGAGGCGCAACATCGCGGTGAAGTTCTTCGCCGGCAGATCGGGCGCGGATTTCATCGCGATGTAGGCATTGGTGTTGGCCGGGTTGCCGACGACGAGCACCTTGACGTTGCGGCTGGCGACGGCGTTGAGCGCCTTGCCCTGCACGGTGAAGATTTCGGCGTTCTTGAGCAGCAGATCCTTGCGCTCCATGCCCGGGCCGCGCGGCATCGCGCCGACCAGCAGGGCCACGTCGGCGTCCTTGAACGCGACGTTCGGGTCATCGGTGCCGACCATGCCGGCCAGCAGCGGGAACGCGCAGTCTTCCAACTCCATCATCACGCCCTTGAGCGCGGCCTGGGCTTTGTCCAGCGGCAGTTCCAGCATCTGCAGGATCACCGGCTGGTCCTTGCCCAGCATTTCGCCCGAAGCGATGCGGAACAGCAGGGCGTAACCGATCTGGCCAGCGGCGCCGGTAACGGCGACTCGGACGGGTTGTTTCATGAGGGAACTCCGGGGGGATGACGAGTGGCGAAAGAGGGAAAGTTCGACCGAACGGGAGACGAAGGACAATTCGACTTTCGTCTCCGGCGGCCCGGACTCATTGCATTTCGGCGAAGAACTCCTGGATGCGCTGCAGTCCCGGCGCCAATTGCGGCGTTGGGCAGGTGTAGCTGATGCGCAGCGCGCGCGGTTCGCCGAAGGCCGAGCCCGGGACGCAGGCCACGCCCTTGGCTTCGAGCAGCGCATTGCACAGATCGACGTCGTTGGCGACCTTCAGCCCGGTCGGTCCGTGGGTCTTGCCGAAGTAGGCGCTGACGTCGGGGAAGACGTAGAAGGCACCGCGCGGCTTCGGGCAGACGATGCCCGGAATGGCCATCAGTGCCGCCATCACCTGGTCGCGCTTGGCCTGGAACTCGGCGTTCTTCTGGGTTGGCACATCCTGCGGACCATTCAGTGCAGCGATCGCAGCGGCCGTGGTCAGCTCGGGGATGTTGGTGATGTGGTTCGAGTTCATCGTCACCACCGCATTCGCCACTGCTTCCGGACCGGCCATGAAGCCGACGCGCCAGCCGGGCATGCCGTAGGTCTTCGACAGCGAATCCAGGAAGATCACGCGGTCGCGCAGCTCGGGACGGAACTGGATGAAGTTGTGGTAGCCGACATCGTCGAACACCATGCGGTTGTAGATGTCGTCGGTGATGATCCAGGTGTCCGGATACTTCACCAGGACGTCGGCGAGCGCCGCGATCTCGTCCTTGTCGTAAACCATGCCGGTCGGGTTGGACGGATTGTTGAACAGGAACACTTTCGGCTTCTTCGCCATCGCGGCGTCGAGCTGCGCGGGCGTGAGCTTGTAGTCCTGTTCCGGCGGACAGGGCAGCAGATCGATCTTCGCGTCCACAATTTCCGCGATATCGAGATAGCTGGTCCAGTAGGGCGCGGGGAAGGCGATGGTGTCGCCTTCGTCCAGCAGCACTTCGGCCAGGTTGTAGATGACGTGCTTGGCGCCGATGCCGGTGGCGATGTTGGCCCGGGTGTAGCCGGTCAGGCCGGTGGCTTCCATGTGTTTCAGGAAGGCGTCGAGCAGGGCATCCGAGCCGCGGTTGCTGCCATACTGGCCCGAGTCTTTGTTCAGGGCCTCACGGACCGCATCGTAGACATGGGCACCAGGCAGAAAATTCGGGACGCCGATCGAAAAACTGATGATGTCGCGGCCTTCGGCCTTGAGCCGTTTGGCTTTTTCGGCGACAACCATGATCGCACTGGGCTTGGCGCGACCGACGCGCCGGGCGAGCTGCAGCATCGCTTGACCTGTTTTGGGTTCGAAAACACTGAGGGAAGCCTGCGGACGCAGGCCGGAGGAAGCACGAAATGTTAGCACAGCACACCGTTCCGACCGCCGCCGCGACCCATGTCCCGGCCGCACCCCAGCCGGCTCTCCAGCGATTCCGCTGGGCGTTCGTGCTCGCCTGCTGCCTGCTGCTCAACGCCTGCGTCTCCACCCAGACCCGGGTGGTGAAAGACGACACCGGACAGCCACTGACCATCGCCGGCAGCGTGGTGCTGGTGGAGCCGGACATGGAGCTGTACGAAGTGCTCGCTGGCGGCGCCCAGGAACCGCGCAAAGCCTGGACCGACACCGCCCGGCAACTTTATCCGCGGATGGCGCGCGACATCCTCGGCCGACGCGGCATGACCGTGGCTCCCGACTTCAACCTGCCGCCCGCCACCAGCAACGACGACCCGCTGCGCCAGCTGATGCTGCTCAACCAGGCGGTCTCGATCAGCATCCTGCAGTACTCGCGCAGCGGCAGCAGCCCCAACAGCGGCCTGCGCAACAAGCACGGCAAGTTCGACTGGACCCTCGGCCCCGGCGTGAAGGCGCTGCGCGACGCCACCGGCGCCGACTACGCCCTGTTCACCTACGTCCGCGACAGCTACACCGGCGGCGGCCGCGTGGCGATGCGGGTGGTCGGCTTCCTGCTGCTGGGCGGCGATATCGGCGGCGGCTACCAGATCGGCCTGACCTCACTGGTCGATCTGCGCACCGGCCAGGTGGTCTGGCACAACCTGCTGGTCGATCAGGCCGGCGATCTGCGCGATGAAGCCGGCGCGCGCGAGACGGCGGAGGACCTGCTCAAGGGCCTCAACGACAAGCGTCGATCAAACAGCGGGAGCCGGCGATGATCCGCCGCTTCGCACCGATCCTGCTGCTCGCAGCGACTGTCGCCCTGCTCGCAGGCTGCGCCACCAGCCAGCAGGTCCGCGACCACCGCCCCGGCGATGCCCCGGTCGCCGGCAGCGACGAGGATGAACTCTGGTACGCGATGCAGCGCGCCGAGGCCGAACTGCAGCGCGCGCCGCAGCGGGTACGCGATCCCGCGCTGAACGAGTACGTTCGCAAGATCACCTGTGATGTGGCCGACGACTACTGCCGCGATCTGCGCGTGTACATCATGGATGTGCCCGAATTCAACGCATCGATGGCGCCGAACGGGATGATGCTGGTCTGGACCGGCGCCCTGCTCCGCGCCCGCGACGAGGCCGAAATCGGCTTCGTGCTCGGGCACGAGGCCGGCCATTTCCGCGCCCAGCATTCGATCCGGCAATGGCGGCGGCTCAAGGACACGTCCGCCGTGCTCAGCGCCTTCCAACTGGTGGCCTACGGCGCTGGCGTGCCCGACGCCGCGCTGCTCGGCGCGCTGGGCGCGTATGCCGGCATCTTCAAATTCAGCCGCGACCAGGAGCGCGAGGCCGACCGGCTCGGCTTCGCGTCCGCAGTCGCGCACGGCTACGACCCCAACGCAGGCGCCGACCTGTGGGCGCGGCTCAAGCGCGAAGAGGACACCCGCAAATACCAGCGTCGCGGCGTGGTGTTCGCCACCCATCCGGCCACCGATGAGCGCATGAGCGACATCCGCGCCGCCGCCGACGCCTTGCCGAATCCGCCGCGCGAACGCCACCGCGACGAGTACCGCGCGGCGATGCGTCCGTTCATGGCGCACTGGCTGGACGAAGAACTCGGGCGCCGCCGCTACGCCAGTTCGCTGCTGGTGATCGGTGAATTGCTGGCCGATGCGCCTGCGGACGATCACGGCCTGCTCACGTTCTATCTCGGCGAAGCGCACCGGCGACGCAATGTCAGCGGGGATCGCGCCAAAGCCGCCGAACTCTACGCCCGCGCCATCACCCTGCCCGGCGCACCCGCCGCGACCTGGCGCGAGCACGGCTTCGCGCTGCGCGAGGCAGGCCGGAACAACGAAGCCGCTGCCGCGTTGAAACGTTATCTCGACCTCGCCCCGCAAGCGGACGACCGTGCCTTCGTACAGCGCGAACTCGACAAAACAGGAGAACGACCATGAGCCTCCGCCGCATGTTGCAGACTGCCGTGATCGTGCCGATCTGCCTGCTGCTCGCCGCCTGCAGCACCGGCGGCGCGCTGGTGAAACCCGGCCCGACCATCGCCAGCGGCAAGCTGATGATCGACAGCGAAATGGAGTGGACCCGGGTCTACACCGGAACCCGCTATCAGCTGTGGAGCATCGACGGCGAACTGCTCAATCGTCTGTATCTGATCCCAACCGTGCGCGAGAAGGAGTTCATCTTTCTCGGCGAGCGGCAGACGAAGCGGCGTCCCGATGGCGCCTTCTATCATCGCGGCCTGCGCCCGGACGAGCTGCGCGATCTGATTCTCGACGGCCTGCGCGCCGCCGGGACCGCCAACGTCGAAGCACGCGACCTGCGCCCGGCCACGTTCGGCAATCGCGAAGGCCTGCGCTTCGAGTTCTCGCTCGCCAACGAGGAAGGCCTGAAATTCAAGGGCATGGCTGCGGCGTTCGAACACGAGAAAGGGCTGTCGCTCGCGATCTTCATGGCGCCCTCGGAGTACTACTACCCGCGCGACGAAGCCAGGGTATCGAAGATGCTGGGGACGCTGCGGTTGAGGTAAGCCGGAACGTCAACGCGGCCGGCACGGCGCCGTGAAATCGACGTGGTAATGCTCGTCGTGGCGCCACCAGACTGTGCCGCGCGTGAATTCGACGTGCTGCCGCAGATACGCACCGCGCGTCGTCGCGAACAGCTCAGGCAAGAATGCAGGCTCGAAGATCACCCGGCCGATACGCGCCCCGGAACGACGCCCGGCCTGGTCCAGTGCGTACAGATGCTCACCCAGCGCTTCGAAATCGATACGCAGATCGCGATAGCGCGCGTCGGCATCGAATTCGATGTCGTAGCCGTAACGGTTGCCCGCATTGCCGGGCAGCGGTACCGAACGCCCCTTCTCATCGACCACCGGCACCATGAAATCCACCGACAGCCCATTCTGATGGGTCTTGTGTGGCTTGAACGGCCCACCCTTCGCGAATCCCGTTTCGCCGTAGACGAAGGTTTTCGCAGGCGCTTGCCGCACGAGCGCTGCGTACGCATCGGTGACGGCATCCGCAACGCGACTATGCGCGTATGTACGCCCGAGGTTGACGCCCTCTGCACTGTAGGCGCGGAAGTTCTTGCCGCGCGCCGGCAACTGCACGGCACGTTCGATATCGCCTTTGGCGGGGGTGCCGCGGCAGACGCTGCCGGCGGCGAGCGCTGGCGACGCTGGCGCGAGCAGCGCCAGACACATCATCATCATCGACAGCCGGATCGCATGCACGTCCGACTCAGCGCGCGAGTTTGTAGCCCTTTTCGGTCGCCAGCCGGTTCAGGGCATTCCCTTGCTCGATCATTTTCGATTGGCCTTGCGACAACTTGATAGCAGCGTCGCTCATCGTCAGCTGGTTGTTCGTGGCCAGCGCGGTCTTCACATCTTTTGCACCTTCAGTGCTCAACGCGATCGCCTCCGCGAACCCCTGGGAAATCTTCCCGACTTCCGGCGTACTCGCCTTGAACTGCGCCAACTCGGCAGCGTTCTTCTCCATCGCCACGATCCAATCGTCCAACAGCGCGATTTTTTGCGCCCGGGTCGTGGCCGCGGCCATTTTCCGGCTCACATCCTGCGATGCGGGGTCGAGAACCGAGGTCGCGACGTAACGATCGAACGCTGCGAGATCGGCGACGACCGGGTCTTTCGCGCAGCCCGTCAGCAACAGCGCCGACAGCAGGATGGTGGACAGGAAAGTTTTCATGGATGGCGTCCAGACAGGGTGAATGCAGATCGATAACGGCGGGATCGACCATCCATGGCTACCGAAGAACGGGACTGCTCTGCGCAGTCCCGTCTTGCTTTCTTGCGCAGCATTTTTCAAGCAGCGAGAATCTTGTTCCACTCAGCCACGCGATCGGCCTTGGCGGCCAATGCAGCTTCGGCATCGCCTTCGATCGTCAGCGACTTGATGGTGTCGCCCTGGCGGATCGAATCGACCACGTCCATGCCTTCGAGCACCTTGCCGAAGACAGTGTGCTTGCCGTCGAGCCAGCCGCAGGGAACGTGGGTGATGAAGAACTGGCTGCCGTTGGTGGCGGGGCCGGCGTTGGCCATGGACAGCACGCCGCGCTCATGACCGATGCCATTGTTGGCTTCGTCCTCGAACTTGTAGCCCGGGCCGCCGGTGCCGCGGCCCTGCGGGCAGCCGCCCTGGACCATGAAGTCGGCGATCACGCGGTGGAAGATCAGGCCGTTGTAGAACCCGCGCTGGGCGAGGTTGACGAAGTTGGCGACGGTCAGCGGCGCCTTGTCGGCGTACAACTGGATGCGGATCGGGCCGCGGTCGGTGTCGAAATGGGCAATCAGGCTCATGGTCAGGCTCCGGAGGGGTCGAATCGACGGGATAAAAAGGGGCAACACCGTACCATGCCCGCCCTCCCCGGCGGGCATGATCGGTGCGCCCCCTGATCCTGTACCGGCAGGCCCGGGGTCAGAGCACCTCGTCGGCCTGCTCTCCTGTCTTGAACGTCGTGTAGACGATGACCGGAATTCCGGCGTCGGCAAGATATTCGTGCACCAGCGGCTGCACATCGACCCAGTCGAGACCGCCCACGCCGGTGGCGAGACGAGGAAGGGCGATGCTGACGATCTTCTGGTCGTCGATCTCGGCGCGCAGCGCCTTCAGGGCATGGCGCACGTGCTGCAGGCTGGCCTTGCCCGGCTTGCCGCCGTGGTGGCCTTCGGCGCCCTCCTGGGTGAACAGATTAACGATGCGGCGGCCATCGGCACCGGCCCAGGTCCACAAACCGCCGGATTTCGGATGCTCGGACTGGCAGTAATGACGGAAGTCCTTGTACAGGGCCGGGGCATGTTCGCGCAGCGACAGCGCCAGGCCGGTGTGGAAATCGTCGTTGGGGGCCACGCCATGGGCGATGGCCTGGGCGCGGGTCTTGAGGATGTCGCCGGTCACTTCCTGGATCATTCGGGTCGCCTTCTGGGCTGGTTGGGATGCCACAGGCTCCCACGACAGCACCGGCCACGCCTTGTCGCTGGGCATGCGCGCGCCGCGCGAAATCAACTAGAATCAGGAGGTTTCGTCCGGCGGCCGCATCAACTGCGGCGATGCACCAGCAGCGACAACAACATCCCGCCCCATCCGGCCGCGAACATGCCGCCTCCGATGATCAGCAGCGGCAGGCGCAGGGTGGCGGGAAGCGCCTGCGACACCGCCGTCCCGGGCAAGTAGTGCATCGCCAGCCCCAGTCCGAGCAGCAAAAAACCGCCGATATCGAGCGCGAGCAGCCACATCGGCGGCTTCCATGGGTTCTTGGGCATACGATTTCCGAAAGTCTGGACAGGGCAACCGAGCCATTACTCCCGGCTGCCGGCTATACTAACCGGCTTCCTTCACGACAAATCAGCGTCCGGCCACTCCCGGGCGCCCATTCGCCATGTCCATTGAACGCCTGCGCAACATCGCCATCGTCGCCCACGTCGACCACGGCAAGACCACCCTCGTCGACCAACTGCTGAAGCAGTCGGGCACCTTCAGTGAGCGTACGGTCACCACCGAACGCATGATGGACAGCAATGATCTCGAAAAGGAACGTGGCATCACGATCCTCTCGAAGAACACCGCGATCCGCTGGAAATCGCCCGAAGGCGAGGAGTACCGGATCAATATCGTCGACACCCCCGGGCATGCCGACTTCGGCGGCGAAGTCGAGCGCGTGCTGTCGATGGTCGACTCGGTGCTGATCCTGGTCGACGCGATGGACGGCCCGATGCCGCAGACCCGCTTCGTGACCCAGAAGGCCTTCGCGATGGGCTTCAAGCCGATCGTCGTGGTCAACAAGGTCGACCGCCCGGGTGCCCGCCCGGACTGGGTCCTGGACCAGACCTTCGACCTGTTCGACCGTCTCGGCGCCACCGACGACCAACTCGATTTCCACACCGTCTACGCCTCGGCGCTGCACGGCTACGCCGGCCTGGACCCGAGCGTGCGCAGCGGCGACATGACCCCGCTGTTCCAGACCATCATCGACCACGTCGCGCCACCGCCGGTCGATCTGGAAGGTCCGTTCCAGATGCGCGTGACCTCGCTGGACTACAGCAACTACGTCGGCATCATCGGCGTCGGCCGCATCCAGCGCGGCAAGATCAAGACCAACCAGCAGGTCACGGTGATCGACCGCGAAGGCAAGACCCGCAACGCGAAAGTGCTGCAGGTGCTCGGCTTCCTCGGCCTCGAACGCCATGAAGTGAAGGAAGCCCAGGCCGGCGACATCATCGCGATGTCCGGTATCGAAGGCCTCGGCATTTCCGACACCATCTGCGACACCTCCAAGG
>JBAQRU010000123.1:0-4445 GCA_049296025.1 Lysobacteraceae bacterium
AAGCCATGGCGCTCGGCGAAGCGGGCGTCGATCGTTGTCCACCCGGCGGCGATGCCGGCGCGCGCGCATTGACGCACGCGCTGCGCGTGCCTGCAGTGCCGTACGACCACTCGCGTGGCCTGCACAAGACGCCGCAGGTCGCTGTGGTCGTGGAAGCGGACTGCATCGGCTGCACCAAATGCATCCAAGCGTGTCCGGTCGACGCCATCATCGGCGCGGCGAAACACATGCACGTGGTGATCGAACCGCTGTGCACCGGCTGCGAGTTGTGCATCCCGGCGTGCCCGGTGGATTGCATCGTGCTGCTGCCCGCTGCGGAGTCGGCGCCATGACCTATCTTGCGCTTGATGCCGCCGCCATCATCGCCACCGGTACGCGGCTGTGCACGCGGATCAACGAGCGCTTCGAGGGTTCCGGCCTTTCCAAGGTGGGCCGGGAACTGCTGGCCGTCGCGCGCGACACCACCGAAACCATCGAACACATCCGCCGGCCGCGCTGGTGGATCCGCGCGGGCGTCGCACTGGCGTTGCTGGCGATGGTCGCAGTCGCCATCGTGCTGGCGGCGTCCGCCAGCGCACCGTCGTCGCGACTGGAATGGTTCGCGCTGCTGCAGATCATCGAATCGGCGATCAACGACGTGATTTTTCTCGGGATCGCGGTGTTTTTCCTGTCGTCTCTGGAGACCCGGATCAAACGCCGGGCCGCGCTGCGCGCGCTGCATCAGCTGCGCAGCCTCGCGCACGTGATCGACATGCACCAGCTGACCAAGGACCCGGAACAACTGCTCTCGGCGGATGGCGCGACCGCCTCCTCGCCGGAGCGCACGCTCAACCGCTTCGAACTGTCGCGTTACCTCGACTACTGCACCGAGATGCTGGCGATCATCAGCAAGCTCGCGGCGCTCTACGTGCAGGACATGGACGACCCGCAGGTGCTGGGCGCGGTCAACGACATCCAGACCCTGACCACGGGACTCTCGTCCAACATCTGGCAGAAGATCGTCCTGATCGACAGCATCGACGAGCGCAAGCATCGCGGCGGCATCGCAAACAAGAACGCGACTGCGACCGACCGCTGAGATGTGTGCAGCGACCGGCGGCTGTTGCTGGCTGTACCGCTGGCTTTATCGCTTCTTGCCGCCCGCGCACGCGGAACAGACGCGCTCGACCTTGTAACCCTTGGCGCGCAGTTTCTCGACCACGCCGTCCTCGCCGAGCAGATGCAGCGCGCCGACCACGACAAGCGTGTCGTCGGTCTTTTCCTCGTCGAGCATGCGCTGCAGCTTGGGCACCCAGGCATCGTTGCGGGCGACGTTGATCTTGCGATAGAGCTGCGGATAATTCCGGCGCATGTCGCCGGCCATCCCATCCAACAGATCGGCGGCGGCGCCACTACGCCACGCGGCGTGCAGTTTCTCGATCTCGACCTCCGCGCCCACCGCTTCACTCAAGGACTCGTCGAGGAACTGCAGCTGTTCGGCTTTCGTCATCCCGTCGAACACCGCGATCTGTTCGCTGCCTTTTTCCAGGCCCATCGTCGGCTTGGACGCTTTCTGCGCGCGGCCGATGAAGTGCATATCGAGGCCGATTTCGGGATCGAGGCCCTGCTTGTCCATCTCGACCAGGGAAATCGTCAGCCCGACGAACCACGGCTCGAACATCTGGAACGCCTGTGCGGGCATGCCCATCTTCTGCAAGGCCTTGCCGTTGGCAGCGGTCCAGGCGTCGAGCTTCGCGATGGTTGCGTCGGGCAATTCGCTGTTGAGCGGCGTGCGATCGGTACGCAACGCCGCCATGCCCATCGCCTGACCCAGCTCGGGCGACTGCAATTCCTGCGGCGACAATTCGAACGCCAGCGCTTCGGCATCGTCGAAAGCCGCGTCGACATCGGCCGACAGCGGATAGTCGCTGGGCTTGAGCATGTGGAACGATCCGAGCAGATACAGGTCGTTGTCGGCGTCCGACACTTTCCACATCAGCGGCACCGGTGGCGCTGCTGTCGCGATTCGCGATGGCGTGACGGCATCCGCAGCGAGCGATGCCGAAGAGACAGCGAGCATGCCGAGCAACACGGATTTGAAGATCATGGCATTCCTTGAAGTGATATCGATGGTGCCGGGTCAGTGTTTCACGCCGTAGCGCTTTTCGCCTGCGGTGATCGCCAGATCCAGTCGGTTCTGGTTCGGCGGCAGCGGACAGGTCGCGAACGGCGTGAACGCGCACGGCGGATTGTAGGCGCGGTTGAAATCGATCACGACCTTGCCCTTCGCATCGGGGCGCGGCACGTCGAGATAACGGCCAGCGCCGTAGCTTTCATGGCCGCTCGTGCGGTCGGCGATGATCAGCGACAGGGTCGTTTCGCCCTGATCCAGCGCCTCGATGCGGTAGGTCTTGCCTTCGCGCTGGAATTCCAGCGCACCGGGATTCGGCATGTTTTCCGTAGTGCCGATGATCGTGGAGATCGGCAGCGTGGTGCCGGGAGGATTCGGAACGAAGGTCGCTTCGACGCGCCAGTCCCGATCGGCCGGCCAGTAATCGATACTCTTGAAATTCGTGCGCGTCGGCGCGTCGGCATGTTTCACCCGCAGTGCGCGATTGCCGGCGCGTTCGATCACGGTGAGCTTGCCCTTGCCTTCATCGAAGCCGAGCACGCTGGGCGAGCCGTTGCTGTCGTCCTTCAACTCGACGCGACCCTTGAACGGCTGGCCGTCCAGGGTCAGCGCGAGCCCGCGTTCGGGCGTGAAGAACACTTTTCCATTGTTGCGCTGGAACATGCCCAGCGAGTCGGGCCCCATCGCGATGCGGATGCCGCTGCGCGCGCCGCTGCCGACGTAGTGCGACTGCAGCGTGAGCCAGTGCAGGCCGATGAGACTGGACCAGCCGTCGGGCTGGGTCAGGTCTTCCTGGCGCTGCATCCGCCACAGATTTTCTTCGGAGAGGTAGCGCGCCTCGGCTTCGCTCATCGGCGCATCGCCAGCCGCCTTCTTGTCGCCGCAGGCCGACACCGTCGCCAGCAGCAGCGACAGCGCCGCGACACGCAAGAATGCGCGGCCCGCGCGCAATCCGGTTATGCCATGAAGCATCTTGGTCCTGCCCATGTTCAACGCCCCCTCAAGAACCAGCGATCGATCTCGCCCAAAGTGAATTTCGCCCAGGTCGGGCGTCCATGATTGCATTGCCCCGAACGTTCGGTGGCTTCCATTTCGCGCAGCAGCGCGTTCATCTCCGGAACGCTCAGACGACGATTGGCGCGTACGGCAGCGTGACAGGCCATCGTCGCCAACAGCTCGTCGCGCGCCGCCGCCACGCGCCTGGATTCGCCGTGCTCGACCAGATCGGCGATCACGTCGCGAAACAAGGCCTCGACCTCGCCGTCGGCGAGCAGCCCCGGCACGCCGCGCAGGGTCAGACTTTGCGGTCCGCTGCGGGTGATCTCGAAGCCGAGCACGGCCAGCGTGTCGGCTTCGCGCTCGGCGGCATCCGCTTCGCGCGCCGACACCGCGATGATCTGCGGCACCAGCAGCGGCTGCATGCGCAGGCCGACGCTGTCGTGCGCGGCCTTGAGTTTTTCGTAGCCGATGCGCTCGTGCGCCGCGTGCATGTCGACCACGATCAGGCCTTCGGCGGTTTCGCTGAGCACGTAGATGCCGTGCAATTGCGCGATGGCGTAACCGAGCGGCGGCACGTCGCCATCGCCATCGCCGGCATCGGGCAACGGGCGCATCGCGGGCTGCGGCGACGACGATGGCGCATACAGCGCCGTGTACGCGGCGCGGGTCTCGTCGACGCGAAGGCCAAGGCCGGCCTGCGGCATCGGCCGGTTCCACTGCGGCATGCCGGCGTTGTACGCGGCACCATTCGCGGAAGGGACATGCATATCCGAAGACGCCAGTGCGGGCGCGCCATCGGCCACGCCCGCAGCGATGCCGGCGCGGGTTTCGGCGAGCGCGGCATGCAGGGTGCGGTAGACGAAATCGTGGATCGGCCGCGCGTCGCGGAAACGCACTTCGTGCTTCGCCGGATGCACGTTGACATCGACCCGGCGCGGGTCGATTTCGAGAAACAGCACATACGCCGGCTGACGCCCGTGGAACAGCACATCGGCGTACGCCTGCTTCACCGCATGGGCAACGCTGCGGTCGCGCACCGCGCGGCCATTGACGTACAGATACTGCTGGTCGGCGCTGGCGCGCGAATACGCCGGCTGCGCGACCCAGCCGTGCAGACGCATGTCGCTGCCGCTGTCTGTGGACAGCGGCGCCGCGTGATCGACCTGCAGCGCGTTCGCGAGGAATTCTTCGCCCAATGTTTCCGCCAGACGCTCGCCGGAAAACATCGCGCCGCTGCCGCCCCCGCTTTGATCGCCCTTGTAGCGCCGCAGCGGTTTGCCGTTGTGGCTGACGCGCAGTTCGACATCGGGCCGCGCCAGCGCGAGCTGACGCAGCC
>JBAQRU010000124.1:0-5518 GCA_049296025.1 Lysobacteraceae bacterium
GCGAAAGCGCGCGCGATGCACCACGCGGCCGCCAGCGGCGCCAGAAACAGCGCCGCGAACATCCGCATCTGCGCCAACGGATTCATCTGTTCGCTCTGGAACAACAGCGCCGCGCCCATCCAGAAGAGGCTGCCGAAAGCGAACACGCGCAGCAGCGCTGCAGCGATGCGCCACATGGGCGCCAGCACGACGGCTTCGGCCCGAAGCGCCGCATGCGCGGTGGTCGCGGCGGGCGACGGCGCGCTGTGTTTCGTGCGCTTCAGCGCCTTGCCGACCCAGAACATCGCCTGCAGCAGAAACAGCACGAACGCGGTGCGTCCGACCCAGTCGCCCCAGGCAACCATCAGCGTGGCGGGCGGCTGTCTTACCGAGACTTCGCCGACCAGCAGTTTCTGTTCGCCCATCGCGGTGGCAGAGGCAATCGTGCCGGTGGCATCGATAACAGCGCTCACACCGTTGCTGGTCACGCGCAGTTGCGGCAGGCGGGTTTCGATACTGCGGAACGCGGCAACCCGCAGGTGCAGGTTGGCGCCGATCGGATACGACGTGAACCAGGAGTCGTTCGACATGCCCAGGATGGCCCATGCGCCCAATCGCGCACCGTCGATCGCCAGGCCGGCGTCGGTGTCGTCCAGACAGATCATCGGCAGCACCGGAATTTCGCGCCCGCCGGACAGGCGCAGCGGAAACACGCGTGCGCCATCGCCCGGTCGCCACGATCCGGTCCACGGCAACCAGCGTCTGAAGGTCGGCCCGTCGAGCCACTGCGGCACGTATTCGGTCAGCGGGAACAGGTCGGTCTTGCGATAGAAGCCCAGCGGCGCGGTCCGCGCGGGTTCGACGAACGCGGCGGCGTTGTACTCGCCGGCTCCATCGAGATCGTAGGTGCCGAACACCAGCGGCACGCCCGCCGAGGACACGAACGCCTGGATCTCGCGATCGAGTTCGGCGCCGCCCTCGCTCTTCGGGTGGCCATAGGTGGTCGGGTACACGGTCTCCGACCACAGCAGCGCGTCCACACGATGCCGGTCGATCGCTTCGCGCGACATCGCGTAATGGGTGTCGAGCACATGGCGGACCACCTCGTAGGCGCCCATTTCCCGACGCAGGCGCTCGTAGTCGACGATGTTGGACTGCACCATGCCGATGCGCAGGGTCGTGTCGGCGGCGCCGGGCGTGTCGCTCAGCATCGACAGGCGCGCTGCGCCGTAGCCGAACATCAGCACCAGCATCGAGGCCGCGACCGCCAACGGCCGCAGTAGCGCACGCGCACCCTCGCCACGACGCGCGATGGCCGCCGCGATGCACTCGTTGATCAGGATCAGCAGGACCGTGATGCCGGGCGCACCGCCGAGATCGGCGAGCTGCCGCAGCGCGTACGACGGATGCAGCCCGTGGCCGAGGGTGTCGCTGAACAATCTGGGGACCAGCCACTCCGTCGCCACCCAGGCCGCCGCGCCCACCAGCGCACGCACGACCGGGCCGTGGTGGCGGCCCGCGATGTGGCGCGCCAGCGCGAAGACCAGCAGCTGCGGCTGCAGCAGCGGCGCAGCCGCCAGCAATACGAGGAAGCCGGTCGCTTCCGGGATGCCCAGATAGCCGGCAACCGCAAACCCGAACCACGCGAAGACCGCCGCGACGAACCCGAGGCTCATTACCAGCCCGCTGCGCGCGGCGCCGGCTGCGGTGCGGGTCGCGTCCAGCGTCAGCAGCCATGGCACCAGGCCTATGAAACCGAGCAGATAGGCGTTGCCGCCCCGCGAATACAGGCCGAGCAGCACCGCACTGGTGACGATTCCCGCCAGCGCACGCCAGCCGGAGTGGAAACGCCCGGTCGTGTTCAGATCGAAGGTTTCCCTGATGGCAACGGCGGCGGAACCGTGATCCTGCGGCTCGTCAGCCCGGGCGGCGCCATCCCCGGCGGGACGACGCGGTCGGCCGGAATGTCGATACGCCGGCCGGCGCTGTCGAAGAATTCGAAGTCGGGCGAGTACATCAGGATCGGCTCGATACGCTGGCCGTCGTCGGTCGCCTGGTAATGGCGGACATAGCCTTCCGGCAGTTTGAAATCTTCCGGAACCGCCAGCCCGATCAACGGCGGACTGGTGCCCGGCGGATTGAATGCGCCGATCCCCGAGTGGATACCGGCCTTGTGCAATTCATCGATGACTTCCGCGGCAGTCGGCTCCATACCCGGCTCCATGCCCGGCGGGATGACCTCGGACAGATCCATGGAAGACAGGTCGCCGCCCGGTAGGTGCGGTGGCGGCGTCATTTCGCGCGGCACGGCGGTTGTTCCGGACGACGTGGGCTGCATCGCAGCGATGCCGGGGCGATCAGGGGCGTGCTCATCGATCGCGGTCTGTCCGGTATCCGACGGTGTCTGGCTGCCCATCATGAGATAACCGATGCCGCCGGCCGCCAGTACAACGGCAAGCGTCTTGTACAGCAGCACGGAACGCGCGCTGCGGGCGCCGTGCTCGGTGATGCGCACACCCTCGCCGTCCTGTTTGGACGGCGAGGTGTGCTTTTTTGAAGCCTGCGTCATTGAAGCGTGGTTCTTTTCGGGATGGTCCATCCAGACGCACCCTGCTGCATTGCGATCAGAACGGGCTCGGCGGGCTGTAAACCGACAGGCCCCAACCCATGCGCTCGTGGCCGTACTGGTTCCAGATCGGGCTCTTGCCGCCAGCGAAGGACGTGTAGCGGGCCGCGCCCGTGCCGGTGGTGCCGCCCCACAGACCTGCGGACACGGTGCCGCCAGTGTAGGTCGGATGGACGTCGTCCGACTGGATGTAGTCGTAGCTGCTCGACGACGACACGAAGTGGGTGTTGGCATCGCGCAGGGTCGGGCGCAGCGTCGAGGTGATGCGGGTCAGGTAGCTCGATTCGCTTTCGCCCAGCACGTATTTCAGGGCATCCGAGTCGATCTGGCCATCGCCGTTGCTGTCGTAATCCGCGCCCATGTATTGCGCGAAGTTGTCCGCGCACTGGAAGCCCTTCTGGCGGGCGTATTCGCACATCCAGTAGTTCATCTGCGCGATCGCCGGGAGGAACTTGTCGCGCAGGTTGACCTTGGCGCCGGTGACCGGATCGTTGCAGGAGCTCAGCACGTTGTCGGCGTTGTAGCCGGGGTAATACAGGTTGCCGATGACCTTCAGCTTGACGCCGGAATAGGCGTTGGCGTTGATGTAGTTCATCGCGGACGACACATACGTCTTGCAGTTGTTGACCGCCGTCGTCAGCACGCTGTAATTGCAGGTGCCGGTCTGGCCCTTGAAGCTGGTGCGCGCCTGCAGTCCGTCGTTGCCGCACATTTCGAAGGTCACCACGCGGGTCGAGGTGGCCTGCATGTACGAACGCTCGGCGACGATCTTGTTGTTGTAAACGTCGGAAGCGATCGCACCCGACTTGGCGCGACGCACGCTTTCGATATCCGCGTTCCACAGCGCAGCCAGGTATTCGGAGTCGACCGTGGGCGCCGAATATTTCGCGGCGTTGGAAATGGAACCGTTGTAGCCGGCGTAGATGGAGTCGCCATACGCGACGACGCGGTACTTCGCGGTGGTGCCGGCGCGATCGATGGTCCAGGACACATTCTGGTTCAACGTGCTGGCCATCGCCGGCGAGCCGATGGCGACCAGGATGAGGGTGGGTAACAGCGCACGCATGTTCTTGCCGAATCGGTTGATCATGACCTGCTTCCTTGTATGAGTAGTGTGTGTCCCAGGAGAACTTGGGGAGCTCCAGACAACTGCTGGCCCAGTTTTCATTGCCATCTGGACCTGACGGTCCCGCCCCCGGGCTTGGCGGGGCTAACCCTATCGTGTCCCCCTGGCAGGGTCAACACAGCCATCTGTTTGTCGCAGCGCAGCATCTTTTTCGACATTACAACGTCATGAACCGTGTCCATGCCGCATCCGCTGAAGGCCGTCATGCGCTGCATTGCTGATCGATAAAACCCTGCCCGATCATTCGACCGCTGGCCATCGTGCAATACGTCGCAGGAATCAACCTTGCGCGTGCTGTATTTTCCAGCAAGGATCGGATCACAATACGACTCGGCTTTGAACGGAATCGATGAACGCATGATCGACCGCCACCAGCTCCATCGCGATGGTTATGCCCTGCTCCATCGCGCAATCCCGGAAGAATGGCTGGGCGCGCTCCGCGACGTATTCGATGCGGGCGTGAAACCATCGGCGCAATGGCCCGTCCCGCGCGGCGCGGACTGGCGTCATTCGATGCTGGATCTCGATCCGACTGTGCAGGCCGTCTGCCGGCTGCCGCTATTGCTGTCTGTGGCAGGTACGTTGATCGGCGAACGGTTCTTTCTTGCCCAGGTCGAAGGCCGCGAGCCCCTGGCGGGCGGCGGCCATCAGGGCCTGCATCGCGACCTGTCGGCGCAGCGGCCCGGCGATACGGTGAATGCCTTGGCTTTTTTCGACGACTACGGCCCGGAGAACGGCGCAACGCGCCTCGTCCCCGGCACGCATCGCCCCGAGCCGGACGAACCGCCGTTCGACCTCAACGACGAATCGAGGTGCATGCAATTGTCAGGCACCGCAGGCGATATCCTGGTGTTCGATGCCGACCTGCTGCATGCGGGCAGCCTCAACCCGAGCGGCGCGCGTCGTCGCTCCATCCTCATCGGTTATTTCGCCGAACCCCGCTACGCCTCGCATCTCGAAACGGCGCATCTGCGCAACGTCCGCATGCAGACCAGCGAACGATTCGATCCGCAGGGCGGGTTTTAACCCGCCTCGCGGGTCATCACATGATCGATCGATTCTCCGCTCCAGTTCGCAGGCAAAACGCCTTCCCGAACAAACCGATGGAACGACGAATGCGGCCAGTCGCGTACCTGCGAAACGTAGCGGTGTTTCACGGGATTGAAGTGGATGTAATCGATATGATTGCGCAGATCCCGTTCGTCGCGGATCAGGTGTTCCCAGTAGCGGCGCTGCCAGATGCCACGTTCCGTTTTCCTGGCCCGTGAAGTCGATACGCGTTCCCCGGTCGGCACCCGCCGGGAAAATTTTTGTTTGATCAGCATCCAGCGTGTCGCAAAATCGCGATCCTCCCCCGGCAGCGTCCAGATAGCATGCAGATGTTCTGGCAATACCACCCATGCAACGGTCTCAAACGGATGATCGCGGCGCACAGTACGTATACTCGTACGCAACGCATCAATCCGCTCGACAAGCAGACACCGGGAACGATCCGCGAGATTCACGGTGAAGAAATACGTGCCGCCCGGCACCCACATTCGACGATAATCAGACATGCGGCAAGCGTGCCCGCAGCATACCGCCAGCAACATCGGGCAACCCCGCATCCCACCGTCAGAATTCCCCGACCACACCATCGCGGCACACATAAAATCCAACACCCGAACGTAGGGTGGCCGTGAGCGCAGTGAACCCCACCACCGCAACGCACCACACATCAAACCAAGACGATCACCACGCGCATGATCAACACCACCAGATCGCCAAGATCAAACGTAGGGTGGCGG
>JBAQRU010000125.1:0-2000 GCA_049296025.1 Lysobacteraceae bacterium
CGCATGCACCCACGGTGGACGACGCCATTTGAAGCCGCCTTGCTACAGTTACCTGCAACGCAGAAAAATCCCTGGATAACCTGGAAAACCTAGCCTACTCTGGCGCCATGCGCGGAGGTCTGGAGCGATGGAAGAGGGGTGTCGAAACCCGCGGGGTTCGGCACGCGATCTCGTATGCTCTCGAGGGCACGTGCGACGCTCACATGCCCTTCCCGACGGGCGCCGACGCGCTCGAGGCGTAGGGCGCAGCATCCGATTCCACCGTCTCTCGATTCATCGTCGACAACGGCGTCATCACGACTGACCAACTCACGGCCGGCGGACTTCGTGTCTGGCTCACCGGGCATGACCCGGTCACGGGGGAGGAGCGCGGCCACCAGCGGCTGAGCCCTGACGCGGACTTGGTGCTCGACGGGACGCTCAATCACCCGAGGTCATACAGCATCGCGGCGCTGCTGCATCCGGAACTCGCTGCAGAGTTCGAAGCGCTACAAGACCGGCTTCGCGAGCGCATCTTGCTCGCCTGGCAGACCGAACTCAATGCGCGGCGCGGGCATGGTGGGCTCATTCGCGAGGAGATCACGCGCATCGAGGTCGTAGAGCTGCAGCACCGCCGATCCAGAGCGCTCGACCCGCACATGCACCGTCACCTGTGGCTGAACATCAAAGTGCTTGGCGCGGACGGCAAGTGGTCGAACCTCGACTCGCGCGTCGCGATGAAGCTGCACACCGTCATCAACGCCGAGGGGGAGCTCGTCGCCCGCACAGATCCCGGGTGGGTCTCCGCGCTTGCGCGCCACGGGTACAGACTCGACGACTCGGGCGAGATCGCCGAACTCGCAGTCGCCGTCCGCCCGCTCTCGCGCCGGTCGGCGCAGATCGAGGCGAACCGCGCGCGCCTAATCACGGACTGGTCGGCGGCGCATGGAGGATCGGCGCCGAGCATTGACGTGCTCCATCAGATCGACAAACGCGCGTGGGCGGTAGCGCGACCGAACAAGCCGGCCGACCTCGACGAGATGTCGTGGGAGTCGCGCGTCCGTGACGAGATCGAGGCCATCGATCCAAGCCTGATCGCCGTGCGTGCACCGATTGCAGTCGCTGCGGCAGACCTGCACACCCTCGACCTGGATCTACTCGCTGCCGCGGCGATCGTGGATGCGGACCAACGGTCCACCTCATGCGGCGGGCGGTTCAGCACCTTCGACATCCGCGCCGGCGCAATACGCGCACTCTCGCGGACGGGCATCGTTGCGGAGGTTCCGCCGGCGCATGCGAAGGCCTTCATGGCGACCGAGACAGTGCGCGCGAAGGTGCGCCTCGCCGGACGCTTTGATGTGCTCGCCCAGCCGGGGCGCTCACTCCTGCCGAATGAGCTGCATCGGTTCGCGCCCAACGAGGGCATCTCGACGCTGGATACTTCGCAGGGTGTTGCGGCGTGCGCTATCGCCGGGACTGATGGGCTCGTAACGGTCACCGGCCCCGCTGGCACGGGCAAGACGACGATGCTGCGTGTTGCGTTCGCAGCGCTCGGGGCGCAACGGCGCCGAATGCTCCTCGTCGCGCCGACCCGGAAAGCGGCGTCTGTGGCGTCTCGCGAGGTCGGGGCTGCGGCATCCAGCATTCATGCACTGCTCGCAGACCACGGCTACCGGTGGGGTGCCGATCAGGCCGGCGCGATGGTGTGGACGCGGCTGCGCGTGGGGGAGATCGACCCCAGCACGGGTGTCGCGTATGGCGGGCCGGCGCAATACGTGTTACGTACTCGCGATCGGATCGTGGTCGATGAAGCGGGCATGGTCGATCTGCAGACTGCGAACGTACTCGTCGAACTGGCGATCGAACAGGGCGTAGGGCTCGCGTTCGTCGGAGACCCGCACCAGGCGCTGCCGGTCGGACATTCCGGTGCGATGGGTTCGGCGATCCGGCACGCGAATGCAGCGGTTGAGCTGGATACGGTGCATCGGTTCCGCGATCCCGAGTACGCGGCGCTCACGCTG
>JBAQRU010000126.1:0-4728 GCA_049296025.1 Lysobacteraceae bacterium
CGCCGCCACCGTGGTGCAACGACACCCAGGTCGCGCCGCCGGCCACATTCAACATCGCGTTGAGCAGCGGCCAGTCGCTGACCGCATCGCTGCCGTCCATCATCGATTCAGTCTCGCGATTCGGCGAGGCGACGCTGCCGGAATCGAGGTGGTCGCGGCCGATCACGATCGGCGCCTTGAGTTCGCCGTTGCGGACCATGTCGTTGAAGGCCAGGCCAAGTTTGTGCCGCAGGCCCAGACCGACCCAGCAGATGCGCGCGGGCAGGCCCTGGAAGGCGATGCGCTCGCGGGCCATGTCCAGCCAGCGATGCAGATGCGCGTCGTCGGGAATGAGTTCCTTCACCTTCGCGTCGGTCTTGGCGATGTCTTCCGGATCGCCGCTGAGCGCGACCCAGCGGAACGGGCCGATGCCGCGACAGAACAGCGGACGCACGTAGGCCGGCACGAAGCCGGGAAAATCGAAAGCGTCCTTGCAGCCCATCTCGAACGCCATCTGGCGGATGTTGTTGCCGTAGTCGAAGGTGGGAATGCCCATGTCCTCGAAGCGCAGCATCGCTTCGACATGGATGCGCATCGAATGCTTGGCGGCTTCGACCACTTCATCCGGCTCGCTGATCTGCTTGTCGAACCACTGCTCCAGCGTCCAGCCGACGGGCAGATAGCCGTGCAGCGGATCGTGCGCGGAGGTCTGGTCGGTGACTGCATCTGGGCGCACGCCGCGACGCACGAGCTCCGGCAGGATTTCGGCGGCGTTGCCGAGCAGCGCAATCGACTTCGCTTCGCCGACGGCGCAATATTTTTCGATGCGGGCGAGCGCGTCGTCGAGATCGCTCGCCTGCTCGTCGACGTAGCGCGTGCGCAGACGCATGTCGATGCGCGACTGCTGGCATTCGATATTGAGCGAGCATGCGCCCGCGAGCGATGCGGCCAGCGGCTGCGCGCCGCCCATGCCGCCGAGGCCGGCGGTGAGGATCCATTTGCCGGTGAGGCTGCCGCCGTAATGCTGGCGGCCCATTTCGACGAAGGTTTCGTAGGTGCCCTGCACGATGCCCTGGCTGCCGATGTAGATCCAGCTGCCGGCGGTCATCTGGCCGTACATCATCAGGCCTTTCTTATCGAGCTCGTTGAAGTGATCCCACGTGGCCCAGTGCGGCACCAGATTGGAATTGGCTATCAACACGCGCGGGGCGTCGGCGTGCGTGGGAAAGATGCCGACCGGTTTGCCCGACTGCACCAGCAGGGTTTCGTTGTCTTCGAGATTGCGCAGCGATTCGAGGATGGCGTCGTAGCAACTCCAGTCGCGCGCGGCGCGGCCGATGCCGCCGTAGACCACCAGATCCTCCGGCCGCTCGGCCACTTCAGGATCGAGATTGTTCTGCAGCATCCGGTACGCGGCTTCGGTCAGCCAGGATTTGCAGCTCAGCTCCGTGCCGCGCGGGGCGCGAATGACGCGGGAGGGGTCGTGGCGGTTGTTGCCGAAGGGGATGGACGGGGTCATGGCGACGCTCCTGATGTCGATCGGGGGATTTTACGCCCCTTGGGCCTCCGCCCGGCCCGGAGCGCCGCCTCCCTGTGGGAGCGGCGGAAGCCGCGATGGAAAGCCGACCCACTCTCCGCAAGCGATTGCGGCTTCCGCCGCTCCCACAGGACAACAGGGCCGATCCAACATCAGCATCGACGGATGTCCGAAAACGGCGAGTCGCCGCCATTGCGACGGCCTGTGATCGCGCCATGACCGACGTCCTCGCCGCCATCGATACGCTGCCTTCGCGCGCGATCCGTTTCCGGGCGATGGTGGCGAAGGATCATCGCTTCGAAGGTCTGTTCTTCGAAGGTTTGTTCTTCGAAGGTCTCTGCTTCTACGGCCTGTCATTGGTCGCTGCGTGCTGCGCCGGCATTGATCGCATGCGATGCTGGGCTTGCCGCATTGGCCCGCGCACATCGCCAGGCACGACATGAGCACATTGTTTTTCGAGCGCTTCGACACGCCCATCGGCATCTTGACCATCGCTGCGGATGCGGGCGGCCTGCGCCATATCGAATTCCCGAGCAATCGCCACCCGGCGGATCGCTTCGACTGGGCGCAGGGTGCACGCGGCGACGCGGCAGATGCGCTGCGCGCGACGCGCGAACAGTTGCTGGAATACTTCGCCGGCACGCGCCACGATTTCGATCTGCCGCTGGCGCCGCAGGGCACCGCGTTCCAGATGAAGGTATGGCGGATGCTGGCGACGATTCCGTTCGGCGAGACGTGGAGCTATCGCGATCTGGCGCGCGCCATCGGCAAACCCGATGCCATGCGCGCGGTCGGTGCGGCGAACGGGCGCAATCCGCTGCCGATCGTGCTGCCCTGCCATCGCGTGATCGGCGCCGACGGCAGCCTGACCGGTTTCGGCGGCGGGCTGCTGATCAAGGAAGCGCTGCTGCGGCTGGAAGGCGCGCTGCCGGCGCAGCGCAGCGGCGGCGATCTGTTCGGCTGAGAGACCGCGCGAACGAAAACGCCCGGCACAAGGCCGGGCGTCTGCTCAAAGTATGGAGTGGAGATCAGCGGATCGACGGGTCCAGCATGCGCAGCGCCTCGTGGATGTCGACCTGACCGGTGCGCGCGATGTCTTCGCTGGTGTAGACGCGTCCGCTGACCGGTGCGCAACGCTGTGGTTTGCCGTCTTTGGTGGCCCGCGCATTCTGCGCTGCGGTCACGCGCGAGCCGGTGCTGCGCAGGCAACTGCGGGCGGGTTCGCGCGGCGCGGTGGCTTCGGCGGTCTGGGCGGTTTCGACCTCGCCGGTTTCCTTGGTCACGGTGACGGTCTGGGCAACAGCGGCACCGGCGAAGGCTGTCAGCAGGGCGGCAAGCAGGAGGCGGGTCATGTCGGTGGCTCCGATGCGGGTGAGGGACGCTGCACGTGAATGCGATGGAAGAACCTTACGCCGACCCTGAACCGCTTGCCTGAACGCGGCGGGCGATGTTCAGGAGGTCGTCGGCCCGAATGCGGCGGTCCCGCCCGGTGGCTGTGGACAGGAAGTGGACCATCGTCGAAATCCTGCGGACATCGGCGGCGTTTATCATGGCCCGCATGAAGCCAAGTCTCCGGATACAAACGCGCCCCTTGCGCCCCGCACTGCCCGCCGCCCTTGTCTGGATGCTCGCGATCTTCGCCTCGGTGCTGCTCGCCGGTTGCGCGGGCCGCCCGGTTGCGACGGCACCTCCAGCCTCGCGGCTCGTGATCGTGGTGTCGATCGATGGCTTGCCGGCATCCATCCTCGGCGACGGCACCCTGCCCACGCTCGATCGCATCGCCACCGACGGCGTGCGTGCCGAATGGATGAATCCCAGCTACCCGACGATGACCTTTCCGAACCACTACACCCTGATCACCGGGCTGCGACCCGACCACCACGGCATCGTTCACAACAACATGCGGGATCCGGTGCTCGGTGAGTTCCGTTCGAAGGAAGACAGCGCAAAGGATGGCCGCTGGTGGGGTGGCGAACCGATCTGGGCGACCCTGCAACGCCAGGGCGGCGCAGCCGCGATCATGTTCTGGCCCGGTTCGGAGGCGGAAATCGCCGGCCAGCGCGCACGCGACCTGCGCAGATTCGACAAAACGCTCAGCGCGGAGATGCGCATCAATCAGGTGCTGGCATGGACCGATCGGCCGGAAGCGCAACGCCCGCAGCTGATCCTCGCCTACTTCGACCAGTACGACATCGCCGCGCACGAGTCGGGCACGTTTTCGCCGAAGGCACTGGCTTCGCTGCGCGCGATCGATGCCGCACTGGCGCAGTTGCAGGACGGCTTGCGCGCGCGCGGCCTGTACGCCGAAACCGATCTGATCGTGCTGTCCGACCACGGCATGGCCGACGTGCCGCGCGACAACGTCCGTTTCCTCGACGACCGCCTCGACCCTTCGGCTTACGACATCCAGTGGTGGGGGCTGGTCGCCGGCATCGTGCCGAAGCCCGGGCGCGAAGCGGAGGTCGAACGCGCGTTCGTCGGCCGCCAGGATCGCTACACCTGCTGGCGCAAGTCCGAGCTGCCCGCACAATGGCATTACGGCCGCAATCCCCGCGTGACGCCGATCGTCTGCCAGAGCGACGTCGGCTGGCGCGTACAGAGCCGCGCCAACGGCCGCTGGCCGCAGCCGGTGAAAGGCGAGCACGGCTTCGCGCCGGAAGATCCGTCGATGCGTTCGGTCTTCGTCGCCAACGGCCCCTCGTTCCGCAGCGGCGAGCGCTTGCGGCCGTTCGACAACGTCGATATCTACCCGCTGCTCGCGCATCTGCTGCGGATCGAACCCGCCGCGAACGACGGCGATCTGGCGCCCCTGCAGCCGGCGCTGGAACCGTAGCGATCACATCCCGCGAAAACGATGCAGGAATGCCGCGCTGACCGGCAGCGCATCGAACATGGCCTCGGCGGACGCCTGCAGCGCGCCGAAGCGCAGATCGGACTGCCGTTTACGCCGACAGGTGTTCTGGCGAGCTCATCGACGCTTCCCGTCGAGGGTGTGTCCGCCCTGATCGAGCTTGCATCCTGCCACGCGCTGCCGTCGCGCGCAGAGGTGTGCGACGACGCCCCGCGATCGGGCGACGAAACCCGCCCTGCGCGGATCAGACCGCCAGCAGCTTGTGCATCGATGCCGCGAAGCGCGCGGCGATGGCGTCGCGGTCGCGGTGGCGGCCGCCGGTCACCGCGTCGCAACCGTTCACCACGACGCGATCCACCGC
>JBAQRU010000127.1:0-12172 GCA_049296025.1 Lysobacteraceae bacterium
CCAGCGAACTGATGCGCGGCCTCGAACACGGCTACAAGCGCTTCAAATTCTTTCCCGCCGAATCCAGCGGCGGTGTCGCCGCGCTCAAAGGCTTCGCCGGCCCGTTCGCGCAGGTGAAGTTCTGCCCCACCGGCGGCATCGACGCCGCGAAAGCGCCGTCGTATTTCGCGCTGCCCAACGTCATCACCGTCGGCGGCTCGTGGATGGTGCCCAACGACGCGCTGGCATCGAAGGATTGGGCGCGGATCGGCGCGCTTGCGAAAGCGGCGGCCGCACTGCGCGGCTGAAACGGCCGTTGTCGGGACAGATGCGCGCCGGTCAGCGCGCGAGGCGATTCGCCGCGACCGTGAGTGCTTCCGATTCGGCCCATTCGCGCAGACCGCGCTCGACCGCTTCGGCTTCGAACGCATACCAGGCGTCCAATGCCTGTTCGCGTTCCAGCATGTCCTTGAACCGCGCATAGGCACCACGCGCCGCGAACATCGCGTGCGTCTCTTCCACCCGTGCCGGCAACGAGGTCTGCACGAAACGCACCGCAAGCCGCTTGCCCAGGCGCAGATCCTGCCGCGTCGGCACGATCGCGTATTTCGTGATGTCTTCGAGATCGGACGGCAAATCCGGCTCAAGCTCGACGCCGAAATCCTCGTCCGATGTCATGAACACCCGCCCGCTTTCGCGGCAGACGAACGCCATATTCTCGGAAGCAGAAAGATCCGACACCCAATCAAGCGCCAGAGTCAGTTCATCGAGCGCAACGGTGACCGGATGGGTGGACGAGGACATCGGCAAGGCTCACGGTGGCGGACCAGATGCAGACGATAACGGCGGACGGTTTCAGCGGCAAATGATCGGAATGCGGTCCAGTCGCATTACCGGCAATCGAAAACGCCGATCGCTCGAACATTCCGGCGATAAGATCCGCCCTTGCAAAGCACACGGAAGACCGCACGTCCGGGCAAAGAGCGTAGCTGCGGCAGGACATGCCACACTCGGGTATGCATCACGGTCTACGCGCAGCGATCGAATCCCCTGCCGGACTTCGATGCCTGTTGCGCCGATACCGATCCACCATCGCGAAATGACGCCACCGTGGCCTTTGGAGGCCAGCGCATGTCACGCAGCACTGCCGATGCATCCGCGAAATCGAGTACGAAGCCCAGCGCACCCGTGCCGGTGCATCTCCCACTCGGCCTGCGGTTGCTGGTGTTCGCGGGCGAGCAATTGCAACAGGCGCAGACCGAGCTGTCCCGCAAAGGCGAAGCGCTGCACGAAGGCATCCACCAGGCGCGCAAATGCATCCGTCGTGCGCGCGCCACGCTGGCGCTCGGCGCCCGGGTCATCGGTCCGCGCGCGGTAGCGCTGGACGACGAACTGGGTCGGCTGTGTCGCGGCCTGTCGCATCTGCGCGATGCGCAGGCGCTGATCGAGGTCCTGCAACGACTGGAGGCACAGGCACCGGATCGTATCCGCGCGATCCTGCCCGCTGCGGAACGCTTGGCACGCGAGCGTCGCGACGACATCCTCGAACGCGCACTCGCGCGCGATCCGGCGTTTCAGGCGCGCTGCCTGCGCCTGCAGGCGGCACTGCAACGCCTGGCGCGACTGGATTGGCGCGCAGTGAAAGAAGCCGACGTCGCGCACGCGATAAAGCGCAGCCAGCGCCGCGCCGACAAGGCGGCCAAGCAGATCAAAAAGCATCCGGACGACGACGAAGCCTGGCACGTCTATCGACGACGCCTGCGCCGCCTGCGTCAGCAGGACAGTCTCCTGGCCGACCTGCTGCCCGCACTCCGCCTGTCGAAAAAACGCGCCCGCGATCTGACCGATGTATTAGGCGAATCGCAGGACGATGCGCTGCTGCTTCGGCATTGCAACAGCCGCTCGCCGTTCCCGGCCGATCAGCGCAAGCAACTGCGCGCGATCGCGCGGGAGCGTTTGCGGAATACACGCAGCGGTTGACCCGTTCACGACCGGAGGCGACAGCGATGCCTGAAATCGAACTGCGCATACACGCCCTGGACCAGCTGTTCGACAGCCTCGATCCCGCACCGTTCCATGCCAAAGCCCTCGATCGCAATGCCGAGGCTTATCTGTTGGAAAGCGCCGCGGAACACGGCGCGCGCCAGCCGCTGATCATCGAAATCCACGCACCGCCGCAGCTCGCGATGCATTTCGACGACATCGTCACCGCCATCCACGAACACTTCGCGCTCGCGCACCAGCAGGCCGAACGTCGCCACCGCTACCGCCGCCGCATCGGCCGCATCGCTCTGTCGGCGGGCCTCGCCACACTGTCGATCGCACTGCTGCTGCGACGACTGGTGGAAAGCATCGGCGGCCCCTTCGGCGACGTGTTGGCGGAAGGCCTGTTGATCCTGGCCTGGGTCGCGCTATGGCGACCGATCGAAACCATCGGCTTCGATTCCTGGGAGAGCCGCGAACAGCGACGACTGCTGGCGACGTTGTCGCGGGTACCGGTGCGTTTTGTGGCAGTGGATCTCGGGTCGAATCAAAAAGAGACACACGCCTGAGGCCTGATCACCGAGCAAGATGATCAGCTTCGTCCTTGAAATTCCGGTAGGGTGACCTCGTTCAACGCAGCAGCGGCGAGATCGTGCTGGAATCTGCGGCGACTTCGCCATGCATACGCTATTTGAAGATGCCGATTCTTCCTCGTTCTGCGCTCACCCCACCCTGCGCGCTTAAAATCACTCTCGTATCACCTCCGCCTCGGCTCACACCCCACCCCATCGCCATCGCGATCCAGATGCGGCCCGTAACCCGGCTCACCGCGTCGCACCGGCGCAGCACCCGCAGCACGCGCCTCGGCGCAATTCGCGAACACGCCCGATCCACGCGACGCAGGTGCCATCCGCGCTGGCGTAAAACCGTTCGCCGGTATCAAATCGCTGCGCGATGAAGACGCTCCGCCACGATGGCAGTGATAGCCACCATGCTTGCGGTCGTGATGACAACCTTCAGCATTGAGTCGCCCGCCGTGTGCGGCGGCGTTGTCGGCGATGCACAGTGCGATGACGGCGAGAGCCATCGGCAATGACGCGCGGTTGGGCGTCGATTGCGGTGTATTCCCTGCGCCTGCCTTGGCCATCCTGCATTCCCCCTGTGGAATGCGCTTCGATGTCGATCCGAAGCGTGACGCCTGTTGTGTTCCTGTGCGATGCGCTTGTCAATCGTTTGCGCGTATCCGCCATCGCAGGGGCGCAATGTGAATTCCGGTCTCTGTGCCGGAAGCCATGCGGTGGCGATACGTTGTCAATCTCGGAAACTAAACTGATTCACGGCATCAATGTCCAGATCCCATCCCCAGCCACAGCAGCGCATGGTGTTGCGAGAGGCGAATGTCGAGTGCGCCAAGTGGTGTCGCACCGGTCGGCACGGCTTGGGTCGACGTCAGGCCGGTTCGTCGGGAATCAGCGCGGACTCGAAGCGGATGATCGCGTCCTTCAGCTGCAGCTTCCGCTTCTTCAGGCGCTTGATGGCCAGTTCGTCGGCGACGATGTTCTCGTGCAGGCGGGCGATGGCCAGATCGAGGTCGCGGTGTTCCAGACGCAGCTCGTTCAGCCGATGGGCGAGTCGGGAGAGTTCTGCGGGGTCGGAAGGCTGGTTCATCGCCCCGAAGCTTAGCATCGGGGCGGCGCCACGCGGACAGGCGCCGGGCGGATCAGCGGTCGGCGACGTAGCGATCGGCCAGGGCGCCTTCGGTGTCGACGGATTCTTCAGGCTCGGCTCCCGAAAGCGCGGCGTCCGGCAAGGCCGACCCGGTCGGCGGGACGGAATCGGGAGCGGTCATTCCGGGCTGCCACACGCTGTAGGCGCACAGCAGCAGAATGGCCGCGACGACCAGGACACGGGTTCGCAGATAGCGTGTGCGGCGACGCGAACGACGACGATGCGGCAGGACCTGCAGGAGCATGGACATGGTTGAAGTCCTCACGGTCTTTCAGGACAACGCTTCAAGTTCCGTGCCACGGCCAAGCGCCTGTTTTTGCAGTGCGATCGCCGAGGCCCGACATGCGTTCTGCACGGTGATGGGGACGGATCGTGCGTATCGCGGGCGGTGTCGGCGATTCGACCTTTCGAGACATCGAAAATCAACGCATAAAGCGCTGAAAAGGAAAGTGTTGCCAGCGATTCAGATCACGCGACTTCTGGCACGCAACTTGTGTGCATTCCAGCGAGGCCGCGATCTGCGGCGCCTCGTGACTTCTGGAGAAAACCTCATGTTGTATTACGCCGTTGTCTTTTTCGTGATCGCGCTGATCGCCGGTGTGCTCGGCTTCGGCGGTATCGCCGGTGCTGCCGCCGGCATCGCCAAGATCCTGTTCTTCGTGTTCCTGGTCCTGTTCGTGGTGTCGCTGATCATGGGGCGCCGGGTCAAAGTCTGAAGCTCAGTCCTGTAGCGCATTGTCTAATGCTGGCGACCTCGACGATGCCCGCGCCGGACCGGCGCGGGCATCGTTGTTGCGTTCACGCGAGCGGCAATTCCAGCGTGAAACTGGCGCCGCCGCCTTCGCGGTCGTCGTACCAGACATCGCCATCCATGGTGCGCGCGCGCTGTTTGGCCAGCGCCAGACCCAGGCCGGTCGACGATTCGCCGCCGGTGGGCTGCGCGCTCAAGCGCACGTAGCGCTGGAACATGCGTTCGCGATCCTTCGGCGAAATGCCGGGGCCGCGATCGTGCACCGTGAGTCGTCCGTATTTGCCCTGCCGCGAGGCGGTCAGATGCACGTCGGTGCCAGGCGGGGCGTATTTCAGCGCATTCGACAGCAGATTCTGCAGCACGTGCAGCGCGCCCGCGCGCTCCGCCAACAGGCGCATATCGTCCGCAGCGTCGGTGTCGATGTGCAGATGCATGCCCTTGCTCTGCGACTGGTACGAGAGCAGTTCGGCCACTTCTTCCAACAATGCGCGCGCGGCGAGCGGATGCGGCGCCACGCCTTGCGACCTGTCCTGCTGCTGATCGAGAAACGCCTGCAAAAAAAGGACGCCGGCATCGGCGGAGGTGCGGATCGAATGCACCAGTCGCAGGCGTGCTTCGTCGTTCATGGCCGGGTCGCGCAGCAGTTCGGTGGAGAACAGGATATTGGCGAAGTGGTTGCGCAGATCGTGACTGACGATTTCCGCGACCTTCTGGCGTTCGTCCGCGACCCGCGCCAGCCGGTCGCGCGCCTGTTTCAGATCGAGATGCGTACGTACGCGCGCCAGCAGTTCTTCGGCGAGAAAGGGTTTGGTGATGTAGTCGACCGCGCCTGCCGAGAACGCGCGGGTCAGACTGTCGCGCTCATGGTCGGCGGTGAGGAACACCACCGGCACGTCGCGCGTCTGCGGCATCGCCTGAAGCCCTTCCAGCACCTGGAAGCCGTCGATGCCCGGCATCCGCATATCAAGCAGCACCAGATCCGGGGGACTGCGCTCGGCGAGCGCCAGGGCTTCGCGGCCGTCCAGCACCGGCACGACGTCGTAATCGGACTGGGTCAGCAATTGGCCGACCACCTGCACGTTCGCGGTCTGGTCGTCGATCACCATCACCACCGGCAACGCGACCGTCGCCTGGAACCTATTCGGCATCGCCGTCCTCCTCATGCCAGTGGGCCAATCGATCGAGCACGATCTTGACCTGATTCACATCAAAACGCTGCAGGGCGAGCTTGAGCCGGTGCGCTTCTGCCTGCAGGGCGGGGTCACGCAGATCGTCGGCCAATTGCAGCAGCCGCTTGGAGAATTCGCCGATCTCGCGCATGCGCATGCGCGTGCGCAGCGCCTGAAGTGGCAGGCCGCGCACGCTGCGCCATTCGACAAGGGCTTGGGCACGACGGCCTTCGCTGTCGGCATCGTCGGCCTGCGCCGCAGTCGCGACCGCCTCGACACGCTGCGCCTCGTCGTTGCGGAACAGGGTATCCAACACCGCGAACAATTCCAGCGGCGTATAGGGCTTGCGCAGGAATCCGTCGAAGGGCGCGTGCTGCGGTCCGGCCTCGCCGGCAAGGCTGGACGCGGTGACCGCGATCACCCGCGTGCCGACCAGTCCGGTGTCGGCGCGAATGACTTCCAGTGCGTCGAAACCGTTCATCAGCGGCATGCGCAAATCCATCATCACCACGTCTGGATGCAATCCGTGCGCGATCTCGACGCCCTCGGCGCCATCGTGCGCCACCACCACATGATGGTGGCTGTTGTGGAGATAGCCTTGGGCGACTTCGAGATTCCATTCGACATCGTCCACGACCAGAATCTTCAGTGTCGGCAGCCGGTCGAAATCGACCGGCGTTTCCTCGGCGCCGGCAACCAGAACCGCTGCTGGCTCGAGATCCGGAATATTGACGCGGAAGGTCGCCCCTTCCCCCGGTTGACTGACCACATGGATGCGGCCACGCATCAAATCGACCAGGCGTTTGGTGATGCTCAGGCCCAGGCCGGTGCCCTGCCGTACCCGACCGTCCGGGCTGTCGGCCTGATAGAACGGTTCGAAGATCTGCTCCTGCTGTTCACGGTCGATACCGACACCGGTATCGATCACCGCGATCCGCAGGTCGCGGCCTTGGCCCAGTGGCGATGGCAACATCGACAGGCGCAGGGTCACATCGCCGCGTTCGGTGTACTTCACCGCGTTGCTCAGCAGATTCATCAGGATCTGACGCAGCCGCTGCGCGTCGACGATCACCGGCACCAGATCGCTGTGATCGATCTCGATCCGCAGCCGCAGGCCTTTGGATTCGGCCATCGGCTCGAACAATGCGAGCGTTTCGGTGGCCAGCTCGGTGAGATCGGTGCCCTGCGGACTCAGATGCATTTTTCCCGCTTCGATCTTGGACAGATCCAGCACGTCGTTGATCAGCGAGAGCAGCATCTGCCCGCTTTTCTTGATCGACGCCACCCATTCGCGCTGCAGCGGATCACGGACATGGTCGCCAAGCAGCTGCGCGAAGCCGAAGATGGCGTTCATCGGCGTTCGGATCTCGTGGCTCATGCTGGCCAGAAATACGCTTTTTTCCTCATTGGCGCGGCGCGCCTGGGCGGCGCGCAGTTCGCCGTGCAGCGCGTTTTCCGCTTCGCGCTGGGCACGGCGCAATGCGAAGAATCCGAGCAGACCGGCGACCAGCGCCAGGCCATTGGCGATCATCAGCGTGGCGGTGTTCTGCTTCACCAGCGCATCGCGTTTCAAGCCCCGCTCACCGAGCAGGCGGTCCTCCTCGCGCGACATCGAAAGCACCTTTTCGCGCATGCTGTCGACGACGTCCTCGCCTTTGCCGTCGCGAAGACGTTGCGACGTGTTGTGGGCGCTGCCATCGCGCAGTTCGGCATCCTTGATGCTGATCGATCCCTGCACCCGGTTTTCGAGGGCGGCGAGATCCCGTGCGAGCGCCTGCAACGTGGTCTGTTGCCGCGCGTTGTCGGTGGTCCGCGTCTTCAGCTGTGCCAGCAGACGGCCGATGGCATCGAGATGCATGCGCAGTCCCGCGCGATGGTGGGCCTCACCGCCGATCATGAAACGCAGGCCGTCGGCTTCCATCATGCCCAGCTCCACCTGCAGCGCGGCCAGATCATCCTTGACCTGGAGCGTATGCGAGACGCGCTGGATGGACTCGGCGAGCGCGTGGGTGGAACGCACCGAGAGGATGGAAGTGGCCAGAATCACCACGAACGCGAGCGCCAACAACCCGACGTTGGCGCGGTTGCGGAACTGCGCGGTGCGCGACAGTGGCATGCGTGATCCCCGGGGGGTGATCCCCTGCTGCGGATGGGCCTGCTGCGGATGGGTATTTGCGGACAGGCGTAACGTTACGAGTTCATCAACCAGATCGTACCGTTCAACACCAGCGCGAACGACACCCACAGCAGATAAGGCAACAGCAGATAGCCGGCCAGCGCGTTGACGCGACCGAACGTCAGCATCGTCGACAGCAGCGCGCTCCAGAGCAGGCAGATTTCGACGAACGCGAACCCCGGGCTGTGCAGCCCGAAAAACAGCGGCGTCCACGCCAGATTCAACAGGAACTGGATCGCGAACAGCGCGATCGCGCGCTGGCGCAGGGGCTCCTCCACATCGGGTTCCCGCCGCACCAGCCACAGAGCGACCGCCATGGTCACGTACAGCAGCGTCCATACCGGGCCGAACAGCCAGGAGGGCGGATTCCAGGTCGGCTTCAGCAGCTCGGCATACCAGCCGTTTGGAGCGAACAGGGTGCCGGCCAGCGCGCCCAAGCCCACCAGCAGCAGGATCCAGCCGAGAACAGCGACCCAGCCTTCGCGCGGACGCGCGACGATTTCCGGAAGCACAACAGGCGGGCGATGATTCATGGCGGGAAGGACAGCTCGAAGCGGAGATCGATCTGCGCGGTCAGAGACCGAACAATTTGCGTTTGCGATACAGGGTGGAAGCGTCGATCCCCAGCGTGCGCGCGGCGGCGTCCAGACTGTCGCTGGAGGCGAGCACGCGTTCGATGTGCAAACGTTCCAGTTCGTCCAGCGAAATCGCCATGCCCGGCTGCGCATCGTTGCGGGCGGACGCGCTCAACGCGAGCAGGTCCGGGCCGATCTCTTCGTTGCGGCCGAGAATCACCGCGCGCTCCATCATGTTCTGCAGCTCGCGCACATTGCCCGGCCAGGCGTACGCGCGCAGCTGCGACAGCGCTGCAGGCGACAGGCGACGGGCGGGCAGTCCATAGTCGCCGGCATAGCGCCGCACGAAACCGTTGGCCATGTCTTCGAGATCCTCCGGACGCTCGCGCAGCGGCGGCAGGGTGATGCTGATGACGTTGAGGCGGTACAGCAGATCGAGCCGGAACTGGCCTTCCTTCACCATCGTATCCAGGTCGCGGTTGGTGGCAGCGACGATCCGCGCATCGGCCTTGCGCGTGACCGGGTCGCCGACGCGCTCGTATTCCTTGTCCTGGATGAAGCGCAGCAGCTTCGGCTGCAGCGCCACCGGGAAATCGCCGACTTCGTCCAGAAAAATAGTGCCGCCATCGGCATGGGTGACGCGGCCGACGGTGTTCTGCACCGCGCCGGTGAACGAGCCCTTGGAATGGCCGAACAATTCGCTTTCCATCAGCTCCGCCGACAGCGACGGGCAGTTGACCGTGACCAGCGCGCCGGCCGCGCGCGGGCTGGCGCGATGCACGGCTTTGGCGATCACGCCCTTGCCGGTGCCGCTCTCGCCCAGCAGCAGCAGGTTGGCATCGGTGCGCGCGACCTGCAGGGCCATGTCGATCGCGGCCTGCATCGCCTTGTTCTTGCTGGTGAGTTCCGGCACGCCGACCTGCGCTTCGCGCTCAAAGGTGTCGAGGCGGTCGAGAATGCGGCGGGTGTCGACCTGCCGCGCCACCGAGATCCGCAACTGTTCGGGCGAACACGGCTTGACCAGATAATCGCTGGCGCCGAGCGCGATGGCTTTCACCGCATCGTCGATCGCGGCGTTGGCGGTCACCATCACCACGCGCATCAACGGCGCCAGTTCGCGCAGTCGCGGCAGCGCCTCAAGGCCCGAGTCGTAGCCGATGTTGTGATCGAGCAGGCAGACATGGAACGGCCGGGTCGCGGCCAGTCGCAGCCCGTCGGCCAGGTTGTCGGCGGTCTCGACGCTGTAGCCGTCGCTTTCCAGCGCCAGCGTGAAGTTCTGCAGCAGCCGGGTGTCGTCGTCGATCGCGAGAATGCGGCCGGCGGGTTTGAAATCTGGGTTCGGCACGGGTCGTGACTCCAGCGTGTGCGGGGCACGGATCTGCGGGGGAGTTTCCACTATATCGACGCCGACGGTGTCCGGCGGCGGTTGGCGCCACGCGCCGTTGATGGTGGCGATCAGCGATGCCGGACGGATCTGTACCGGACTGCCCTGCACGGATCGACGTTCGAAAGTGGCGCTCATGCGGGGACTCCTGCGGGTGACGTCTGCGGATCGCGTGCGATGGAAAGCGCGGCGGGGGACGGAAAGTGCACCGCAAGCCCTGTGCCAGCCCGGGAAAGCCCGCCGTTGCTGGTGTTCCACCCCCGATGGGCCGGCGTTTTGCACGGCCCCGGAACTGTCGCGGGCATTCCGCACGATCGGCGCAGTACCAAAAAAAGGCCGCCTCGCGAAACGATACGAGGCGGCCAGGGGGACCAGTTCAGGGGTGTAGCGGAGGGTGCCGGCAGAGTTCTTCGGAGATCGCAGCGAAACGCGATCGATCGCGAGGTGGATTCCCGTCCGCACCGGTGGGGGTGGAACCTGCGGTACGGACGGGGCATCCGGTGGTGTCGCTGCGGGCCTGCGGGGGGAGTGTCAGGACCGCGGCGAACAACTCATCGCGCGCCTGCACGGGCGTCTGCGAGAGCGGGGTGCGCGACTCAGTTGTCGCGAATGGTCTTTTCGAAATCCTCGACCTGCTTCACCGCGATGTCCTTGGTCACGCCGTAGCGTTCCTGGACCTTGCCGGCGAGGTATTCGCTATTGCCTTCGGCGATGGTCAGGTCGTCGTCGGTGAGATTGCCCCACTGCGCCTTGATCTTGCCGTTGAGCTGCTTCCACTTGCCTTTGATGATGTCGGTATTCATGCGTGTTTTCCTCTGGGGGAGTTGGGACGGGCGGAGTTGCCCGTCGGGGCGATCGCTGCGCGTTGGCCTCAGCGACGCGGTTTGACGGTGAGCGTCGTGGCGTCGACCGACCTCACGCCCTTGATGGCGCGGGCGACGGCCACGGCCTTGTCGACCTGCATTGCGTTGTCGAGCTTGCCGGACAGCGTGACCACGCCGTTGGTGGTGGTGACGTTGATGTCGAGGCCCTTGGTCTCTTCGGTGACCAGCAGATCGGCCTTCACCTTCGTGGTGATCCAACCGTCGTTCATCGGCTGCTGCGAATCCTCGTAGGCTTTCGTGCGCTCACCGGGTGCCTTGTCGGATGTGGCCGTCGACGCGCAACCCGCCGTCAGAACCGCCAGGAGCATCAGCGAAAGCATCGTGCGGGAACGATCGAACAGTGTGTTGCTCATGCCTATCTCCAAACGCTTGGGGGATGCCGGAAAAAGATCCCGGCCCTCTCTCCCTTACAAGGCGCGTGCCAAGCGTTTCGAGCCATGAGAATCAATGCGTTACATGTCTTCGCAAGGGTCGGTGTATTGCAATCCGCCGCGCTCACCGGGCGCGGCGCACGATGTCCCGGAACACGATCCGGCTAAAATGCGCGACCCATGAGCACCCTCCTGCCCCTGTCCGAACCGCTGCCATCGCCCGGCCGTCGCGCCGCGCATGAAGCCCACCGTCTGGCGAAACGCCTGCGTCACCAGGTCGGCCGCGCGATCGCGGATTTCGGCATGATCGAAGACGGCGACAAGGTGATGGTGTGCCTGTCCGGCGGCAAGGACAGTTACACGCTGCTCGATCTGCTGCTGCAACTGCAGAAGAAAGCGCCGGTGTCGTTCTCGATCACGGCGGTCAACCTCGATCAGAAACAGCCGGACTTTCCCGAACACGTGTTGCCGGACTATCTGCGCTCGCACGGCGTGGATTACAGAATCCTGGAACAGGACACCTACTCGGTGGTCACGCGCGTGGTGCCCGAAGGCAAGACGATGTGTTCGCTGTGTTCGCGGCTGCGGCGCGGCGCGCTGTATGCCTGTGCGGAGGCCGAAGGGTTCACCAAGATCGCGCTGGGCCACCACCGCGACGACCTCGTGGCCACCTTTTTCCTGAATCTGTTCTTCCATTCAAAGCTCGCCGGCATGGCGCCGAAACTGCTGAGCGACGACGGCAAGCACGTGGTGATCCGGCCACTGGCGTACGTGCGCGAAAACGACATCGCCGCATACGCCGAAACGAAACGGTTTCCGATCATCCCGTGTAACCTGTGCGGCTCGCAGGAGAACCTGCAGCGCAAGCAGGTGAAGAAGATGATGGACGCCTGGGAGCGCGACACGCCGGGGCGCATCGAACAGATCGCGCGGGCGCTGGGCGATGCGCGCCCGGCACAGCTGAGCGATCCCAAGCTGTTCGATTTCCTCTCGCTGGGCCGGCGCGGTGCAGGCGACATGCCGGATGCGCATGCGTGGTTGATGGGCGAACCGGTCACGCAAACGACGGAAGACGTCTGATGCCCCGGTTTTGGTCGTCGTCCCCGCGAACGCGGGGGTCCCGCATCTTTTCACGTTCCCGATAGTTCCACGCAAGTCACTGGGTCCCCGCG